>PHBD01000017.1 GCA_002841865.1 Deltaproteobacteria bacterium HGW-Deltaproteobacteria-19 | reverse complement strand
CCGCGAAGCTGAAGGTTGCCGTCAGAAGAACCACAATCCCTGCCACCATCATCGTTCCCAGTGTCTTTTTCATGATCTGTCTCCTCTCTGAGGGTTTTTGGTTTCGTTTGATGATCTCTAAAGCGAAAGGCGTGCCAGAATGGCAAGGGAGAAGGCGACACGTTGCATCATATTGAAATGATGTGAATATAATCGCGGCCGGGGGAATTGTCGGGAAAAGAATATTCCTTTTCCGGAGGGGCTCGGGGGATGCTTCGTTCAATCGACTTGAACGAAACGATCAGCGGTTAAAAAAACCCCCAACGGGAGACCCGTCGGGGGGCATATGATCCGCGGTTGCCGTCTCGCTGGGACGGGACTGAATTCCCTTTGTTGAACGAGTCGGTCTTTCTTCGGGTGGCATCCACCAATAAGACCCTGACGCTCTTATGTGTTGGTTCAGCCATCCGGGACGATAACGGGCACCGCAGAATCTTCCCTTATGTTGGTTTTTTCATAGACCGAACAAATATCATTGTCAAGAGCGTCCAGGCCCAAAGCATAACCATAAGATATCGCACAACAATATCCGCGGCAAATTATGCCGTTCCGGTCAGTTTCAATTTGCTGGACGGTCGTGCAAACAATCCACTCACGATATCAACGGCTTAATCAGTAAAAGGGAGGAAAGCCCGGGCCACCCGATCCCGAAGCCATGGTTTTCGGAAATGACGCACGGCAAAACATTTCTCATGGATAGCCCGGGGAGCTTTGTTTCTTTGCACGTTGCCTCTTCCTCTGCTATGGTTCCACGATCTTCATTTTCAACACAATAACCGGATAAAGGAAGTTTCATGCGCAAACAGAACATACGGAACATCGCCATCATCGCCCATGTCGATCACGGAAAAACAACCCTGGTTGACGCCATGCTCAAGCAGACGGGGACATTCCGGGAGCATCAGGAGATCGCCGAGCGGGTGATGGACTCGATGGACCTCGAGAGGGAGCGTGGCATTACCATCATGGCGAAAAATACGGCGATATTGTACGAAAGCACCAAAATCAACATCGTCGACACACCGGGCCACGCGGATTTCGGAGGAGAGGTCGAGCGAAGCCTCAACATGGTCGACGGTGTGATTCTGCTCGTCGATGCCAGTGAAGGCCCGCTTCCGCAGACACGTTTCGTCGTCAAGAAGGCTCTCGCCAAGCGACTGCCCATTGTGGTCGTCATCAACAAAATCGATCGTGGCGACATCCGGATCGACGAGGTCATCAACGAAATTTACGACATGTTCATCGATCTCGACGCCGGAGAAGAGCAGATCGAGTTTCCCATTCTTTACACAAACGCGAAGAAGGGAATCGCCCATCGGAAACTGGATGACGCTTCGGAAGATGTGAGGCCCCTCTTGGACGTCATCTGCGAAGTCATCCCGGGTCCCGAGGCGGATGATGAGCAGATCCCTCAATTCCTGGTAACGAACCTGGACTACGACCCTTATGTGGGACAGATTGCCATCGGGCGTCTGATGCATGGGACACTGGCGATGAACCAGTTTTATGCCCTCTGCGGTGAGGAGGCCGTCACAACGGGTGTCCGTTTCTCCGCTCTGTACACGTTTCACGGCCTGAAGAAAAAACCCGTTGACGTCGTCGAGTCTGGCGACATCCTAGCCATAGCCGGCATTCCAAACATCACCATCGGGGACACCATCTCTTCCCAGGACAACCCCTTGCCGTTGCCCCGGATCCATGTCGACGAGCCCACTGTCTCAATGATCTTTTCCGTCAACAACAGCCCCCTGGCAGGCAGGGAGGGGAAGTACCTGACGTCAAGGCACCTTCTGGAACGTCTGGAAAAGGAGATCCTCCGGAACGTCGCGATCCAGTTGAAACATCTGGATCGCAGGGATGCCTTCGAGGTCTGTGGACGGGGGGAACTGCAGATGGCCGTGCTGATCGAGACCATGCGACGGGAAGGATATGAACTGATGGTATCCAAGCCGAATGTCATCACGAAAACGATTGATGGCAAGATCTATGAGCCGGTCGAACGTGTCTTTATTGATGTGCCGGACGAGTATGTCGGCATCGTAACGGAAAAATTGTCGACCCGGAAAGGGCGCATGGTCCAGTTGATCAATAAGGGAAGCGGACGGGTCAATCTCGAATTCCTGGTTCCCTCCCGCGGCCTTATCGGATTCCGCAGTCATTTCATGACAGACACGAAGGGATCCGGGGTCATGAACACGCTTTTCGAGGAATACCAGCCGTGGTTCGGACCGATCCCGCAGCGGGCCAGCGGGGCAATCCTGTCCGACCGGAGCGGACGGGTGACGCCCTATGCCAGCCTGGCGATGGTGGACCGTGGAGAGCTTTTCGTCGAGGTGGGGACCGAGGTCTACGCCGGGATGATCGTCGGCGAGCGGAACCGTACCGGGGACCTGACGGTGAACATCACAAAGGAAAAGAAATTGACAAACATCCGGAGCTCAACGGCGGAGGCCACCGTGACGCTGAGACCGCCGCGCCCTTTGTCGTTGGATCAGTCCATCGAGTTTATCGCAGTGGACGAGCAGGTGGAGATCACTCCACAGAGCATTCGCCTGCGCAAGGCCGAGCTTGACGCCATCCGACGGGCATCGCTTCATAGAAGGGAGGAGCGGGAGGCGTGAAACTGTGGCCGGCCTGCCGGTGCTCCCGGTGCAAGATGTTGGATTCCATTGATATGATTTGATATGAAGACAGCGTTTTTCAGAAAGCGGAGACCGGATGCGAACTGTCCGGAAACAGCAACTGATCATGTTCCCGCAAAGGAGGGCCGCAATGTTGAAAGCATTCCGTCAGCGTGAAGGGCAGGCAGGGTTTACCCTCATCGAACTGATGATCGTCATTGCCATTATCGGCATCCTGGCGGCTATCGCCATTCCGCAGTTCACAGCCTACCGCACGAGAGGGTACGAAGCCGCGGCAAAGTCCGACGCGAAAAACGCCTTTACGGCGGCCCAGACGTTTTTCACCGACTCACCGACAGGCACGCTGGATGTAGCGATCCTGTCAACAAGCGGATTCAAGTCGACGGTTGGCGTCACGACCACGGTTGTAAACGGATCCATGTCCGGTCTGTCCATCACGTCCGTCCACACAAGCGGAGGCAAAACCTACTCGGTGAACAGCACCGGCGGCATTTCGCCCTGACGGCCGGTGGAATATCCAGAGAAGGAGTGTGCGCTGCATGGAGAACGAAAGCAGCAGTGTTGAATTGTGTCCGGGGGTTGCCCTGGAAATGCCCCTGCAACTGACTGTTGAGGGAATCGGGACGTTCAAGAGCCTTCTGATCGGGGCGGAGCACGGCCGATACCTGATTGTGAAAATGCCCCACGTTCCGGACCTGGCCTCGAAACTCTACCAGAAAAACCATGTCATCGTCCGCTATCTCCACGCCGGGAGGGTCTTCGGATTCCGAGCGACCCTCATCGGCGCGATCAAAGAGCCGGTCCGACTTTTCGTCCTTTCCTACCCGGAATCCATAGAAAGTCACAACACAAGGAAAAACGAGCGGTTCGATTGCCTGATTCCCGCATCCATTCACGCAGAGGCACTCCCCGAGGAGAAGGGGGTGAAAGGATTCGTCAACGACATGAGCATGGGGGGATGCAGGTTCCAGGCAAAAGCAAACAGTTGCTCGGATCTTGGGAAACTGAGCGTGGGCGAGACCATTAATCTCTCGTTCCGGTTTCTCGGTGAGGAGG
Source organism: Deltaproteobacteria bacterium HGW-Deltaproteobacteria-19 (assembly GCA_002841865.1). Classification (GTDB taxonomy): domain Bacteria; phylum Desulfobacterota; class Syntrophia; order Syntrophales; family PHBD01; genus PHBD01. The sequence continues at coordinate 58,395 of PHBD01000017.1, read as the reverse complement.
CCTGGCAAACCCTCGTCATGGAACTCCGCTCCCTGGTGGTCGACAACAAACAGGTCATGATGGGTCTCTCGATCAAGACAGGCATTGAAACGGAACCCCAGAGGAAAGCCATGGCCTTCATCCGGGAGATCATCACCAGCCTGCAGGAGTAACTGCCGGCCGAAAAGCCGCCGCTGCATCCGAAGGCCAATGATAAAAGTCTTCCTTCGAACCGATCATGAAACTGCGGCGGCTGCGCTTCGCCCATGCGGAATCGTGCGACGGGGATATCCGCATTCTCAAAAACATCCCGCGTAACCGCCCAGTTTCCATAATCGTGCCCTCCGGTTTTAACCGGCTCTACGGGAAAGGGAATAAGCAATCCCTTTCCCACATTCACCGACGGATCATTTCTTGGCTGCAGGCAGCCCCAGCATCTCCCTGGCCTGGGCAACCGTCGCAATCTCACGATTCATCTCCTGTGCGATCCTCTTGACCCTTGCAACTAACTGAGCGTTGCTCTTGAGCTTTTCCCCCTTCCGATAATACATGTTGTCTTCCATGCCGACCCGGATGTGTCCTCCCAGAAGAATCCCCATGGCGTTCATGGACAACTGGAAGGGCCCTACCCCGATGACGGCGAACATGGATTGCGGGGGAAGCTCGTTGATCAGGCCGAGGAGATTGGCCGGGGTCGGAAAAGAAGAGGTCTGAAAGCCCATGACGAACTGCACCATGTAGGGAGGAACGAGGTTCCCTTCCCGGATGAGGTCTTGAAGCACCCAGTACTGTCCAGGATGATACAGCTCGATCTCGGGCTTGATCCCCTTCTCCTTCATGGTTTTCGCATAGAGATTAATGTCGGCGTAACTTGCGGGGATGCACTGATCGAAGAGGAAGCCGGGACGCGGATTGGGCAGAGGCTCCTTGCGATCCTTGAGAGGCATCTTGAGGACGAAGGGTCCCAGGTTCAGGCTTGCCATGTCGGGAGGCGGGTCGGCAAAGAGGCAGCACATTCGTTGTTCCGTGGTCAGCCAGGGGCCCCCACCGGTGGTGTTGTTGATGATGATGTCCGGGCAGCGTTCCCGGATGAGGCGGTTGATCTTTGAATAGTCCGCCGGATCGGATGTGGTGAGGGACTGATTGCCTGGGACACGGGCATGCAGATGAACGGAAACGGCTCCTGCCTTGTAGGCCTCGTAAACGGCATCGGCTTGCTCTTCCGCCGTCTCCGGCAGGTTTTCGTTCATTTCCTTGCCCTGCACCCCACCGGTAATGGCACAGGTGATGATCATCGGTGGAAATTTCGCCTGTATCGTCCGAGCCATCCATTCATAAGGGTTCCTGTAGTCCCAGATATTCGCTTCCCAGCTCATTTTCTCCTCCTTATGCAAATGTTGGTTGGTTTGGGAAATCCGGCGATCCGCGGCCGTGTGAGACTTTTTGATAAACAAATTCTCACTCTGTGTAAAGGCTTCTCTTTATTAGCATATTGCGAGGAGAGATATCCGCTGGAAATTGTGGAGGGGACAATGGGGCATGAAGGTCTCGGCCTGCTTCACAGAGATGAGGCCCGCCGCCATAGAGCCGATACGAATGGAACAAGCGTCTCGAAAGTGTGCGAATTGCCATTCATCTGTCGGAATATAATGCCTGTTTGTAACAGGCAACGGACATGAACCATGATGGGTAGTGATAATCCTTCCTGGAAATCAGGCTCAGGGATGATGCCCGCTTGACAAGGCCGAACCCTTCCATTATGCTCGCACACGAGTAAATTGTAGGCAAGCATTGTGAGGATCCGCCCGTGAAATTAGATGATTGCATTTTTTTCCAGCTCGCCAAGGCAAACCAATTGGGAAACCGCTTTTTGAGCCACAAGGTCTCGGAGTTGAGCATCACACCGGTTCAGGCCATGGTCCTGGGAGCTCTTCATGAAGAAGACCGGATCACATCCAGCGAACTGGGAAGAAAAACGGAGTTGGACAGCGCAACGCTGACAGGGATCATCGACCGCCTCGAGGCGGCGCAGTTGATCGAACGCAGGGGCAATCCGGCCGACCGGCGGTCCATCCAAGTTCACCTGACGGAGCGGGGCCGGGCCATGGGCACGGAGGCCGTCAGGCTGATCGCCGAGGCCAACGTTGAATTTCTGGAAACTCTGACGGAAAGCGAAAACAGGGAACTGCGGGAACTCGTCGCGAAATTGCGGGCCTCCGCGGCAAAGTCCTGATGGCTCGGGAGTGAGCCGACCAGAGAAAGGGGAAGATCATGGGTACGACCTTTCACACCGGCTGTGTACTGTGCGCCCAGAATTGCGGCCTGGTGCTCGAAGTGGAAGACAACCGCATCGTCAGGGTGAGGGGCGACAAGTCCAACGCCCGCAGCGAGGGGTATGTCTGCCGTAAAGGCATGAATATCGCCAACCATCAGCATAACGCCGACCGCCTGAAATACCCCCTGAAGCGGGTGGGCGACCGATTCGAGCGGATCTCCTGGGAGCAGGCCATCGACGAGATCGGCGGCAAGCTGAAGGACATCATCGGTCAGTACGGCCCCCGATCCTTTGCCTACATGGGCGGCGGCGGCCAGGGGTGCCATTTCGAGGCCGCCTTCGGCGTCCGCCTCATGCGGGGCCTGGGCTCCCGCTACCACTACAGCGCCCTGACCCAGGAATTCTCCGGCCTGTTCTGGACCGGCGGACGGATGTACGGACGCCAGAACGTCCATATCGAGATCGATCCGGAGGAAACGGATTTCCTCCTGGTTTTCGGCTGGAACGGCATGCAGAGCCACCAGATCTCCCAGGCGCCGAGACACCTGCAGCGGATTGCCAAAGATCCGGGAAAAATGCTTGTCGTGATCGATCCCCGCCTCTCCGAAACGGCAAAGATCGCCAATCTCCACCTTCCCATCCGTCCCGGAACGGATGCCCTGCTCATGCGGGCCATGATCGCCATCATCCTCCGCGAGGGCTGGGAACACACGGAATATATCGAGAAACACACCTCCGGCCTGGAAGAAATCCGGTCCCTCTTTGCGGATTTCGACGCCCGCGAGGCCGTCCACGCCTGCGAGCTGGAATTCGACCAGGTCCGCGAGATCTGCCGCCTCTTTGCCACGCGCAAATCCTGCCTCCGTTACGACCTGGGAATCATGATGAACCGCCACAGCGCCGTGTCCTCCTGGCTGGCGGCAACCCTGCTGGCGATCTGTGGACGGATCGGCGTCCGCGGCGGCAACGTCTTTCGCGGCCACATGATGCCCATCGGGTCCCACTCCGACGAGCGCGACCCGAAGTCCTGGCGTACAATGGCCACGAATTTCCCTCCGATCACAGGCTGCTATCCGCCCAACGCCATGCCCGAGGAGATCCTCTCGGACCACCCGGAGCGGCTAAGGGCGGTCCTGGTCTCCGGATCGAACCCCCTGCGCTCCTATGCCGACACCACGGCCTACGAACAGGCCTTCCGGCGCCTGGACCTCCTGGTCACGGCGGAACTGGCCATGACGGAAACGGCGGTCCTGTCGCATTATGTCCTTCCCTCCCGCTCCGCCTACGAGTCATGGGACGGGACCTTTTTCGCGATGACCTACCCGGGGATCTTCTTCCAGATGCGGCGTCCCATCATCCAGCCGGAAGGGGAGCCCCTGGAACTGGGAGAGATTCACCTCCGCCTGGCGGAGAAGCTGGGGCAGATCCCGCCCATCCCGGACAGCCTGTACCAGGCGGCGGAGGAAGGCCGTGCCGCCTTCGGCATGGCCCTGATGGACTACATCGGGAAAGAACCGGCGGCCATGAAGACCATGCCGTTCATTTTGGGAAAAACACTGGGCAAGGCCATGGGGTCCGTTCACCTGGCCGCCCTCTGGGGGATGCTCCAGACCCTGCCCAAGTCCTTCCGCAGGGACGCCGCCCGGGCAGGCTTCACACCGGGGCTGGGCATGGGGGAGGATATCTTCCAGAAGATCATGGACCACCCGGAAGGGATCTGGGTCGGGCAGGTGGACCCTGACACCAACCTGGAATCCCTCCGCACGGAAGACGGAAAGATCAATCTCGTCATCCCGGAACTCCGGACGGAACTGGAAAGCATCGATGCGGCAAGAGAAGAAAAGGACATGAAACCTGATCCGGAATTCCCCCTTGTCCTCATGGCCGGCCGGCACTTCAACATGAACGCCCCCCCCCTCATGAGAAACCCCGCCTGGAACGAGGGAAAACGCGATTGTACGCTCCTGATCCACCCATCCGACGCGGAGAGCCTGAACATTGCAGACGGCCAGCGCGTGAGGGTCACGACGGAGGCCGGCTCGGAGGAAATCGAGGCAGAGGTTACGGAGACCGCGCGGAAAGGACACGTGGTCATCCCCCATGGATTCGGCCTGGTCTACAACGGGAAGGTCCACGGGGTAAACGTGAACCGCCTGACCAAAAACACTCACCGGGACTGGCTGGGAACGCCCATGCACCGATACGTACCCTGCCGGGTGGAGGCCGCCGGTCAAGCGGGTTGACCGTTACGGCGAGCGGATTTCAAGTCCGCTATTCTCCTTGATTTCTCTTTTTTGTTCGTATCACGGCGCGGGGGCTGCCACGGGGGCTTCCGCCGTCGCGGACATTTTTTCCCGCGATCCGTCGTCGACGGTCTGTCAGGCTGGAGGGATGGGAAAAAAGTCCCAATTGCTCCTCTGGAAACCCCCGGTCGCGCCCCCGCGGATGGCGGGGAGGGGGGCTTCCCGGAGCGCGAATAGCGGCTTTTTCGGGGTACCCTGCCGTCGCAGCGCAGCACCCGCAGAGTCATCTGTCTGAGCGCCGCCAGGCGCGAGTTATGACTTTGCAGCGGAGCGAGACGTTGCAGGGTCGAAAAAACGCTTCTGAGTGCGAGGGAAGCCCCCCTCCCACATGCCGGCCTCCCATCCGCGCCTGATTCTCTATAAAAAAGAAGAAGTAAAGGAAGAGGAACGGACGTGAAATCCGTTCATCGCGGCTCTTCCTGGAACCGGATGAATATCGTCCGCTCCCCTGGTCTGGTTTCAGCCACATCTAATTATTTTACCATATCAATATGTTCCTTGCGGAAGATACCGCTCGGACGGCTGTGTCCATCCTGCTCGATCAAGATTCATCCAGGAGCAGCGGATGGGAGACACGCTCCCCGACGTCATGCACCACCCACCCATACGCATGTATCTATTCAAAAACATGTGAGAATTCGAAGAGACAGCGGGCGCAAACAGGGAGAGGCCGCCGTTGGCACGCTTCCGGCTAAAGCACTGAGGAGTTTGGGCTCACCGATCCGCTACACCTCACTGGGTGGCTGAGCGGGATGTAACTCCACTCCGGGCAGCGTAAGCCTCTCGGTATTTGCAGAGGGACGTTTCACCTGTCGGATGCCGGCCTGAAGCCGGTGCCGGGATGGGAATTCGCATGGAAAAAAAATTCGATGCCGTCGTCATCGGAGCCGGGCTTGGTGGGATGTCGGCCGCCACGTTCCTGGCTCGGACTGGGAAAAAGGTCCTGCTCCTGGAGCGCCATCACGTACCCGGGGGATACGCCAGTTCGTTCCGCCGCGGTCGGTTTGAGTTCGACGCCTCCCTCCATGTCCTCTCGGGGATCGGGGTACCCGGGAAGAGGGGCAGGCTTTTCGAATATCTGGATTTCCTGGGTGTCGCCTCCAGGGTCGAGTTCATTCCCCTCAACGAGCTCTACCGGGTCATCGACGACCGGATCGACGTGACCATCCCCCCCGATTGGGAGGAAGCGATCGCCACCCTGGCCGGCCGGTTCCCCCGGGAGGCCGACGGAATCCGGGATTTCTTCGCCCTGATGAAAGAGCTGGCCCGCGATCTCTCGGGCGTCTTCATGGCAGCGAAAAAGCGGGCCGCCGACCTGACCCCGGAGAGTTTTCCCGCGTTCTCGCGCTGGGGAATGAAAACCTACGGCGAGGCGAGGGATCATTTCTTCCGGGACGAAGACCTCAAGAGCGCCGTCTCCCCGTTCTGGTCCTACCTGGGCCTGCCCCCCTCCAAGGTTCCCTTCCACATGATGGCCTCCTGCTGGGACGCCCTGCTCAAGCAGCATCCCGTTCACATCCGGGGCCGGAACCAGGCCCTGTCCAGCGCCTTCCTGGAGGCCTTCGCCGAGAGCGGCGGAGAGATCCGCCTGGGCTGCGGCGCCCGGCGCATTGTCCTCAAGGATGGAGCCGTCCGCGCGGTGATCACGGACGAAGAAGAGGAAGTGGAGACGAAGGTCGTCGTCTCCAACGCCAGCATCCCCTCGACCATGAGCGACCTGGTCGGGATCGGGCAGGTCCCGGAGGCGTACAGCCGTCAGGTAAACAGCCGCCAGATCGGCTTCTCCACCGTGAACGTCTACGCCGGTCTCGACTGTCCCCCCGACGCCGTCGGGGCGACGACCCATGAGAACTTCATCCATTTCGGCAACCGGATCGAAGAGGCCTGGCAGACAGCCTTCACCCTGGAGCCTCCCAAGGGGATGCTCTTCACGAGCTACACGGCCTCCGATCCCGAATTCTCCCCACCCGGTACCGCAGCCATCGTCATGACGGCGGCGAGTTATGCCAGGCCCTGGTACCTCGTGCCGCCGGAGCGGTATGTCGACGAGAAGAACACCTTCGCCGCCGCCATGTTCGACCAGGCGGAGCAATATTTCCCGGGACTTCGGGACCACCTCGAGGTCGTCGAGGTGGCAACGCCGCTTACGAACATGCGTTATACGGGCAATCCCGGCGGTACCATCTACGGGTTCGACCAGTATCTCTCGGATTCGGGGCTGTTCCGCCTCGGCAATCGTTCTCCCGTGGACGGTCTGTATTTCGCCTCCGCCTGGACTCTCCCCGGCGGCGGATACCAGACCTGCATGACCTCGGGCTTCCTGGCGGGCTCCATGGCCCTGAAGAACCTTCAATAGGGGATGAGCATTGAATATCCTGGAATATTTAAGCCATGTGGATGGATATGCGGAAACCGCCCGGGAACGGCAGACCCTGGAACGGGCCTGTGGTGACCTGGCACTGCCCCGGGATTTTGCCGCCGGGATCGTCGACCGCCTCCATCCGAAAGAGATCGAGGCAACGGTTGCCGAGATCCGCGAGGAGACGGCCACGGCAAAGACTTTCCGCCTGACCGCGGCAAGCGGGAACCTTCTTCCCCCTTTCCGGGCGGGCCAGTATGTAAACTGGTCCGTGACCATCGGCGGGGTCCGGACGGGCAGGGCGTTTTCCATCTCTTCGCCCCCCCATGAGCGAGGGTTTTATGAGTTGACGGTGCGCCGCCAAGACGGCGGATTCGTCTCCCCCTACCTCTTGGACGAGGTCCAGGTCGGCCGGACCTTCACCATCTCCGGACCCGGCGGTACGTTTTACCACGAACCACTGATCGACAGCGACGACCTGGTCTTTCTCGCCGGCGGCTCGGGGATCACCCCCTTCCGCAGCCTGATCCGGGAGACCGTCGAGCGCAGCCTGTCCCGGCGGATCTGGCTGGTCTACGGAAGCCGTACCCCCGATGACGTGATCTTCAAGCGGGAACTGCAGGCGATTGCCCGCCGTCATGCCGCCGTCAAGGTCCGCTTCGTCATCTCCGAACCCCCGCCGGGGTATCGCGGTTCGAAGGGATTCATCACGGCCGACCTCCTCCGCCTTTTCATCGGGTCACCGGAGGGAAAGACATTCTACCTGTGCGGACCCGAGCAGATGTACCGGTTCCTCGATCCGGAGCTGGACAAACTGTCGATTCCCCGCCGCCGGATAAAACGCGAGGCCTGCGGCCCCCTGTCGGACGTCACAAAGGAGGCCGGATGGCCCTCCGGAGTGTCCGCCGGGCAGGTGTTCCGGGTGACCATCCGCGGCGGCTCGACGTTCCCGGCTGCCGCAGGGGAACCGCTGCTCAACTCCCTGGAACGGAACGGGTTCTCCGTTCCCTCCCACTGCCGCAGCGGAGAATGCGGCTTCTGCCGGATGAAGGTGCTGAGCGGCAGCGTCTTCACACCAGACCGGGTCGCCGTCCGGGAATCGGACCGCTGGTTCCACTACGTTCACGCCTGCCTGACCTATCCCCTGTCGGACCTGGAAATCCGGCTGTAACAGAACATTCCATATCCTCCCTGTCTTTGTGCCGCAGGGAGATGCCCTTCTTGAAGGCGCTCTCACGGGTTCAGCCGGGAATCGGCCTTGCGGGGTCGATTGCCGTTTTCGGATCACGGATGTCGCTGTCCCGACGCGGGACAGAAGTGATGTCGAACGCCCCTTGCGACGGGATGCCGTCGCGAGGGCATCAGCCCCCGGGAGGTGTGCTCATGAACATCGGTAATATTCCTCGCAGAAACGCCATTCAGTATCCTGACAAAACGGCCCTGGTCTTCGAGGGCGAGCGGTGGACCTGGCGCCAGTTCAACAGCCGCATCAACAGGCTTGCCCAGGCCCTGATGGGACTGGGTCTCCAAAAGGGCGACAAGGTGGCCGTCCTCACGGAGAACGTCCCGGCCATCGTCGAGGCCAATTATGCCTGCGCCAAGACGGGAATCGTCTTCTTTCCCGTCATGTCGAGACTCTTTCCCGACGACATCCGGCAGCTCGTCAGCCTCTCTGACGCCCGGGTGCTGATCTTTCATCCGGATTTCCGGGCCGTCGTGGAACCGATGCGCCCGGATGTCCCGAAGGTGGAGACGTTCATCCAGATCGGCGGCGACGTCCCCTCCTGGGCAACCTCCTACGAACCGTTCCTGCAGTCCGGCAAAGACGTGGAACCGGACGTGGAGGTCCTGCCCGACGACGTCTACTGCTTCATCTGTACCGGCGGCACGACGGGTGTCTCCAAGCTGGCCATGCTCAGCCACCTCAACGCCCTGACGGCCATCCACACCTCCATCGGGGCCATGAACATCACCCCGGACGATGTGGGGCTCCAGGTCCTGCCCCTGTTTCATGTCATCCAGAACAACTGCCTCCACCCCCTGCTGGCGGCAGGGGCCTCCGTCGTGCTCCAGCACCGGTTTGACGCGGTCCAGTTCATGAAGGCGATCCACGAGGAAAAGGTCTCGATCGTCATCGTCGTGCCCCCCTTCCTGTGGAGCTGGATCATGGCGGTGCCGGAGGCCATCGCCTACGACATCACCCATGTCCGCATCTTCGCCACAGCCGCCGCCACCTTCCCCGACGAGCTGAAGCGGGATGTCCTGAAATTCATGCCAAAGGCAAAACTTCTCTATGTATATGGGCTTACGGAATCGAGCGGCGGCAATGCCGTCCTGCTCCATCACGACAACACCTTCCGGAAATCCGGGGCCATCGGAGTCCCCAATCCCCTGCTGGGTTACCGGATCGTCGATCACCGGAACGAGGCTGTGCCGCCCGGCGAGGCCGGGGAGCTTCTTCTGAAGGGACCGGCGGTCATCCGGGGATACTACAAGCGTGACGAGGAAACCGCGGCCACGTTTGTCGATGGATGGCTGCATACGGGCGACATCGTCCGGGAGGACGGGGAGGGATTTCTGTTCTTCGTGGACCGTTTGAAGGATATGATCAAGACGGGAGGCGAAAATGTCTTCGCCAAGGAAGTGGAGGACGCCCTGCTCAACCACCCCAAGATCTCGGAAGCGGCGGTCTTCGGCCTTCCCGATCCCCAGTGGGGCGAAAAGATCCACGCCGCAGTCGTCCTGAAGCCCGGCATGGAGGCAACGGAAGAGGAGGTGCTGTCATTCGGCAAGGAGCATCTGGCCGGATTCAAGCGGCCCAAGGCGGTCCACTTCATCCCGATGCTGCCCCGGAATCCCAGCGGCAAAGTCCTGAAGCACGTCCTGAAAAAGGATTTTGCAGAGAAAAAATAAGGCAACGGCCACTGTCGTCAAGCGCGGGGGAGGGTTCCTCGGGACCTTCCCCCTTTTTCCCCCCTGGTCGTCGTCTCTCCTCCTGCGGTCTATTCTCTTGCATTCCGTTTTCATCTGTGATTTCGATTCATCCGACGCCTGTAAGCCTGTCACGACCGCTCTGCACCCATCCCTGCTCACCGGAGGCCTGCCGCGTTTGTTCCGAAGAGCCACTCCGCACGGCCGCAGTACCGGACCTGCCCCGCTTGGTCGCCGTTTTCTTAAAAACGAGAAGGATTGATCATGGACGTCCAGAAGATGACAAGAGAGCAACTGCTCGAAGAAAACATCCGGCTTCGCCGGCAGATCGAAGCGTTGAAGCAAAGGGCGACCCCCGACGGCAGGGAGTTGGAAGAAATTCTCGGGGAAAGCGAAGACAAGTATCTGGCCCTGGTTGAAAAGGTGAATGAAGGAATCATCATCGTTCAGGACGAGCGCTTCATCTTCGTCAACCGGAAAATGTCCGCTCTTCTGGGAGTCCCGGTTGAAAACCTGATCGGGAGGAAGGTCTTTGATTATATATGGCCCGAAGACCGGGACCGGATTGCTGCGAATTACGAGGGGCGGCTCGGCGGCAAAGATATCGAGTCCGCATACGAACTCCGGATCAAGGGGGCAGGGGGAACACTGAAATGGGTAACGCTGTCGGTCACCCTGATTCAATGGAATGGCCGGCCGGCAAGCCTGAACCTGATCACCGACATCACCGAACGCAAGGCGGCCGAAAACAACCTTCGTCTCAGCGAGTTGAAATTTCGTGCCGTAACGGAAAGTTCCTCCACAGCCATTTTTCTGATTCAAGACACAAAGTATATTTACATCAATCCGGCCTTCGAGACCATGACCGGCTATACCATGAATGATCTTGCCGGGATGAGCTTCTGGGATTTTATCCACCCGGATCAGCGGGAGCTGGTCAAAACCAGGGGGCTCAACCGCTTGAAAGGAGAAAACCCGCGAGCAAGGTATGAATTCAAAATCATTACAAATAACGGAAAAGAAAAGTGGGTGGATTTCTCTGCAACCGCCATCCGGCTGAACGACATACCAACGATTGTCGGATCGTCGACGGATATCACCGAACGTACGGAAGCGGAGGAAAAACTAAGGGATAACGAACGCTTTCTTGCCGACCTCATCGAGAACAGCGGAGCCCTCATCTACGTGAAGAGCAAGGAAGGACGATACCTGCTCGTGAACCGGAAATGGGAGCAGATAACCGGTTCGATGCGCAAGGATGTGCTGGGCAGGACGGATGAAGATTTGTTTCCCGGCCCCGTCGGCAGGCAATTTCGCCTGAACGATCTGGCGGTCATGGAATCCGGCACCACCTGGGAACTGGAAGAATTCCTGGAAGATGTGTGTGGCAGGCGCTTCTTCAACTCCATCAAGTTTCCCCTGCGCGACACAAATGGCGTCGTATCGGGCCTGTGCGGAATGACGACGGAGATCACGGAGCGCAAGGCGGCCGAAGAGGCGCTGCAGGAAACCGAAGAGCGATTCCGGCTGATCATGGAGAACGTTCACGACACCGTCTGGCTCATGGACATGAATCTCCATACCACCTGGATCTCCTCGTCAGTGGAGAAGAAACGGGGCTTCACCCTGGAGGAGCTGCAGCGCCTGCCCCTGGAGCGACATTTGACTGTATTTTCATTCCAGACGGCCCTCGATCTGATCGAGAAAAACCTCACGCCGGAAAAACTGGCCGATCCCCGGGAAGAGATCACGATCTCGGCCGAACTGGAATTCTACCGCAAGGACGGTTCCACCTTCTGGGCCGACACGGTTATTACACTGCTCCGGGACGGACAGGGTGCCCCGGCGGGCTTCCTGGGCGTATCCAGGGATACGACCGAGCGCCGGCGGATGGAAGAGGAGCTTCGGAAAAGCGGGGAGAATTACCGTCGCCTGTTCGAAAATGCCGGGGAAGGGATCATGATCGTGCGGGGCGAGACGATCCGACTGGCCAATCCCGCCTTTCTGAAGACCCTGGGATATACGGAAGATACGCTCACGGAGCGCCCGTTCACATCTTTCATCCACCCCGACGATCGCGCCATGGTCCTCGATCGCCACAGGCGGAGGATGGAAGGGGAGAGCGTGGAAACGGGCTACTCTTTCCGGATCATGACGGCGGACGGCAAGGAGAAGTGGATGGAGATCCATTCCCAGGTGATCGACTGGGAAGGCGCCCCGGCCTCACTCAGCTTCGTCATGGACATTACCGCCCGCAAGAGAATGGAGGAAGAGCTTCTTGAATCCCAGAGGAGGCTGGGAGACATCATCGACTTTCTTCCCGACGCCACCCTGGTCATCGACAGGGAGGGCAGGGTCATCGCCTGGAACCGGGCCATGGAGGCCATGACGGGGATCCGGCAGGAGCAAATGCTCGGCAAGGGGGACCGGGCCTACTCGATCCCGTTTTACGGCGACAGGAGGCCGATCCTGATCGATCTGGCCCTGCGCCCGGACCCGGAGCGGGAGCGACAATACACCTCCTTCCGCAGGCAGGGAGATACAATTTTCGGCGAGGCCTACACCGTGAATCTGCCGCCCGGAAACATCCATCTCTCCGCAACAGCGTCCGTTCTGCGCGATTCGAGGGGCGAAATCATCGCCGCAATCGAGTGCGTCCGCGACAACACGGAGCGCAAACGCATGGAAGAGCGCCTGGCCCGTGCGGAAAAAATGGAGGCCCTGGGCACGCTGGCGGGCGGCGTGGCCCACGATCTGAACAACGTTCTGGGCGTCCTGGTCGGATATTCGGAATTGCTCGCGGAAAAGCTCCCCCTGGGCGGCCAGATGAGGCGATATGCCGATAACATCCTCCAATCCGGCGTCAAGGGGGCGGCCATCATTCAGGACCTTTTAACGCTGGCCAGGCGGGGGGTGGCCGTCTCGGAAGTAGTCGATCTGAATACGGTTATCGGAGAATATCTCAGAACGCCCGAGTTTGAGAAGCTGATGTCCGATCACGGGCAGGTGATCTGCCGGCAGGAATTGGCGGGAGACCTGCTGTATATCAAGGGATCCCCGATTCATCTGGCCAAGACGGTTATGAATCTTGTGTCAAACGCCGTGGAGGCCATACCCGGCAAGGGAATCATGGCGATACGAACGGAGAACCGTTACCTGGATCAACCCATCAGCGGATATGATGACGTTCAGGAGGGAGATTATGTCATTCTGACGGTTTCCGACTCCGGAAATGGCATTGCCGCCAAGGACATTGATAAAATATTCGAACCCTTCTATTCGAAAAAAGTCATGGGGAGGAGCGGGACCGGGCTGGGACTGGCTGTCGTCTGGGGAACCGTCAAAGACCACAACGGTTACATCGACGTGAAGAGCGACGAAGGGCTGGGAACAACCTTCACCCTCTATTTCCCCGTGACCCGCGAGGAACTCGCTGCACCCGAAAAAACAACCGACGTTGCCACCTATGCGGGCAAGGGTGAATCCGTCCTGGTAGTGGATGACGTGAAGGAGCAGCGGGAACTGGCTGCCAGCATGCTGGGGAGGCTTGGATACCAGGTTGAAACGGTTTCCAGCGGGGAAGAGGCACTTTCCTATATCAACCGCCGGAAGGCGGACCTGATCGTGCTGGACATGATCATGGATCCGGGGATTGACGGTCTCGAGACGTACCGGAGAATCCGTGAGATCAATCCCCGGCAGAAGGCGATCATCGTCAGCGGCTTCTCGGAAACGGAGCGGGTCAGGGAAGCCCAGGATCTCGGCGCCGGCACGTTTGTCCGGAAACCATACATCATGGAAAAGATCGGCCTCGCCGCCCGTCAGGAACTCGATCGGGAATAGGGAGAAAGACTCTATTTCCGGATCACGAGCAGGATGTCATCCTGCCTGAGGCGGTACCCTCCCGGCGTCTTGTGGCACTCCTCGAAGTATTTCCGAATCTCGTCTTCATGGCTTCTGAAGTTCCGGTCAATCAGGAGAAACAGGCCGATGGAAACCATGTCGTCAAGGCTTTCCGTATAGATTTCATTGACGAAGTACCGGACCTCGACGGCCTCGTCTCCATACTTCCGAATCAGGTCGCCCCACAATCCAAGGATATTGACATCGTAGCGGGTAAAGCGGCTGAAGAATTCCGCAACTTCCCCCATAGGCGATTGGATGACGATGGCAACGCAACCGCCGCTTTCGAGGTGGGTGTGCATTTTTTCGATGGTGCTCAGCCAAGCCCCCTCGGGAATATAGTACAGGACATGAGAACAGAGAATGAAATCAAACCGTTCCGCGCCGAGGGCAACCCTGTCCCAGCGATCGTTGACCACCCTGAAACCGGGACATCTGCGCTGGAGGCGATGCGCCTGCAGCGAGTTTGGTTCCACGACCGTCGTCGCCTCAAAGGAAGATGAGATCGGGAGGGTGAGATCTCCGCCGCCGGCGCCGATGTCCAGGAAAGACCGACGTTGCGGAAGGCCGGCAATCAGCTCGCCGATCTTGACCAGTTCGATCCCTTTTTCCGTGCAGGAGTGGACAAAGACGGCCAGTTGACGTTGATATTCTCCATCTTCTTCCATCTCCACGGATCGATCCCCGCAAATATTCTTTGGGGGAACGTCGGTCGACACAGTCATGAAATCCTCCAACCATGATTTAATCGTGATTTTATACCACACGTCGGAAGATAATTCCGCCGATTTGGGGGCTTGATGGCAAGCCGAAGCAGCAGGCAGGCGAAAGAGGATCCATTGTTTGCAAACGGTCCGAGGATAAAAAAAGAAGGGAGCCGTTCCGTCGGGAGGCCCCCTTCTTTGCGAAATGACGAACCCGATTCAGGCTTTTCAGCCGAGCCGGTCCCATTGCCGGGTGTGTTTCTCTGTCACAGGCGCAGAACGGGCCGGGAACTCAACTGGCCAGCAGGCTCTTCCCCGCTGCATAGGCCTTCCCCATGAGCCCGTCCTTCTCCAGGACATCGCCGGGATCTGCCGTGCCCGCTGCAATGATGGTGTCCTGAATTTTGAATCCGAGCATGGAAAACACGGCGTTGTTGGTATCGAAAGAATTCTTGAACAGCTCCGGCGCCGGCTGCCCCTGGGCGTAAATCATCAGGGTCTTCTTCCCCTCTCCAAGTCGGTGGGAGAAATCCGGATTCATGAAGGCATAAAGCCGGTCCACGAAGAGTTTCGTCTGCCCGGTCATCTGGAACATGTAAACCGGGGATCCGATCACGACGGCGTCGGCGCTTTCGATCTCCTCGTACAGCGTGGCCATGTCGTCCTTCAGGGCGCATTTCGCCTCGGGCTTTTTGCAGGTCCTGCATCCCTGGCAGCCCCGGATCTGCATATCGTTCAGGTAGAAAACCTTCGTCTCCGAACCGTCTTCCTGAATCCCGCGAAGCGCCTCGTTCACCAGGAGCGACGTGTTTCCCTTCTTTCTCGGACTTCCGACAATACCAACAGCCTTCATCTTTTCTTACCTCCTCGTTATATTAGACTGGTCGTCTCCACACGGCACAAAAAAATTACCACGCCGGGCTGAGCAGCCTCTTGATCATTGCAATGGCGTTTTCCAGGGGTTCCGTACTGTGGTCGATCTGCTTGCGCACCGAGGCGCCCTGCCAGAGGTCATAAATGAGCGCGGCCGCTGCCGCGGCATCGATATTGCGGTTGATGGAGCCTTTTTCCTGCCCTTCGCGGATGCAGCACTCGTAAACCTCAAGCCACCTCTTGATCCCCTTGCTCTGTGCCGCCCGCATGCTCTCGCTCAGGTCGGAAACCTCCGATCCGAGTTTCGCAACCAGGCACAATTGCTGGCATTGATGCTCTTCATGACCGGCCCGGTACAGATCGAACAGGGACATAATCCTCTCAAACGGCTCCACTCGTTCATCCAGCAGAATCGCCTTCAGAAATTCCTTGTGCTCATCGAGATAGCTCTGCAGCAGTTCGACGCCGAAGTCTTCTTTCGATTTGAAATAGTGATAAAAGGAGCCTTTCGGGACACCGGCGGTGGAGAGGATCTCGTTGAGGCCGACGGCGGCATATCCCTTTGAGAGGATGATTCCCTTCGCCGTCTGGAGAATGTGATTTTTGGTGTCCTTACCGACCATGGCATCCCCTTTTCGGCGTCACATATTAGACCGGTCGTCTCTTGTCAAGCGATTTTTTGACTGGCCGGTCTTCTTTATGACTGCCATTGACGACCGGCGGGTTCCCCAGGCTACCACAACACGTGTCCTGACCTTCGCTCCAGCCGACCCTCGCCTGCGGCTGAAAGTGGGATCCCGTCTACAGGCACATCTCCCCGACAGGGCAGACGGCAATGCACCTGAAACAGTGGTAATGAAAACCAATGAAGGAGGCCTGGTACAGGCTCATGAATAAAGGGTCCTTGAGGAGGGCTCTTTGCTCTTCCGGTGATTTACCGATGAAGCTCCGCATATACCCCATGGCGCTGGCGATGCTGAAAGGCTGGGAGGCACGAAGGCACTTCAGATCCTCCGTCTTGCCTTCCGTATCTAATGCCTTTCCCGGGCAGGCCTCCACGCACAGACTACAGTTGTTGCAGAGATCCTCCCTGACGGGCGGGTCGGACTCGAAGGGCATTTCCGTCAGCAATCCCGTGAAACTGAGACGCGAACCGAAGGTTGGATGGATGACGAGGTTGTGCCGGCCAAAGACGCCGAGTCCTGCGGCGACGGCGGCATGACGCAGGGAGATGTCTCCGCGGAGACCCATGGCCGGCGCAGACATATCCAGGGGATAGGAAGACAAAACCGGGGTGGTCCTCGCCTTGAAATTCTTTTCGACGAATCGGGCCATGCTGTAAAGATGGGTCTTGGAAGTGTCCATGACGGCCATCCGGCCTGCCATGTTGAGGCGGGGATTCTTGCTGTCGAGGGCGCCGTCAATCATTCGGTGGCCGAAGACAATCATGGATTTCGCGCCCGGCAGGATGGAAAGCGGGTCCGGGGAAAGCTTCGATTTGTAGTCCCCGATCGCTGCAAAGCCGATGACGTCTATGCCGAGACTCTGACCATAATTCCTGATCTCCTCCTTCATGGTGACCCACTCCTTTCGGGTTACGAGACGCCGTCAGCCTGTTTTGAACTTTTCCGCGATGCCCTTCAGGATCTTCACGTATGCATCGACCTCCTGCACCGTATAATCAGCCGCAATTTCGCCATTGATATGCTGGATGACATTCCGGGCCTTCCTCTCCTCCTCAAGCCCCTCGGGAGTGATGTGGATCAGGATAGCCCTGCGGTTTGACGGGTCGATCCGCCGCTCGACAAGGCCGATCATTTCCAGGCGG
This sequence comes from Deltaproteobacteria bacterium HGW-Deltaproteobacteria-19, assembly GCA_002841865.1. GTDB lineage: Bacteria > Desulfobacterota > Syntrophia > Syntrophales > PHBD01 > PHBD01. Next base: position 41,240 of record PHBD01000017.1, on the reverse strand, counting down.
TCGATGATCCGCGTCATCGCCGAGTTGTCCACCTTGATGGCCAGACCCAGCTCCGACATGGTGCGCAGGTCCTTCTGCGCCAGGAGAAAGAGGATCCCGACCTGACCGAGGGGCACTCGGACACCCGCCTTTGTCAGAGAAGCGTTCACGTGTCCCCTCAACGTCAGTTGGGCCATGGACAGCAGGTAGATCAACCGCTTGTCGGATTTCATGACAGGTTCCCTTCGTCGCCACGATAGTTGACATATTCAATAGTTGATAATATCCATATTGTCAAGCGATACCATATGGCTCGCCACGGGCACTCAAATTCCCGACATGTCCAGTATCCCCGCGCTGCTCTCTCACAAACGATAGGAAGCTCCACGTCACGGCTCCCCGAACGCCTCGGTTCTGACTCCTTACAAAAAAGTCGGAATCTTATATATCAAATGGGCCTTCAACCGCTGGACAATCGTTTTCTGTCGTAATATTATGATTTTGTTATTTTCTTCCCTGCTTTCAGACCGCCTGTCTTCCCGGCAATCCAGCCGGGTGAAGGAGGATCCGATGAGATATGTTATCGTTGTTGCAGTCTTGATGGTTGCCTCCGTCTGCGCTGCCGGAGAAATCTCCATCTACAAAGACAAGAATGGCCCCGTGACCATCACCAATATGCCCTTTCCCGACCAGCACGACCAAAAGGCAGCGGCCGTCATCGAATATGAAGAGTTGACGGACCAGGAAAGGCTGCAGATCGAAGAAGAGAAAAAGGCTCAGGCAAAGGCCTGGCGGAAACGGCAAGCCAGGGAGGAACGGGAATTGAAGGCCCGGATGGAAGCCGAGCGGAAAGCAGAGGAACAACAGGACCGTGCGGCAGAGATTCGAAGGCTCAAAAAGGAAGTCGCGGAGGCCAAGGAAGCGGCCGCCGCGGCCGCCGTCAAAGCATCACAGGCACTGGACGATGCGGCGGCGGGCGCATACAGAAGGTCTCCCGGAACAGTAGATAAGCGATTTCCAAAGCACAAACGAATTCAAACGAAAAGCAAGAAAGGCGGCGACCCTCACGGTCCTCGTAAACCTGTTCCCCGGCGACCTTCTCCCGGAGACTGAGCAGAACGGCGCGGCCGTGGAACCAACCTTCGGAGCTCGGAGCGATCCCGCGGCAACCGCAGGGGTAGGATCAACCACCTTGAAGACGCGCCTGTCGCGGGGTCATCCATGAAGGCGTGATGATGCCAGGAGGGGCTTTCAACTCGACATTCAGAGGTTTCTCTGTCCGTCACTGGATCGTGATGCCCGATTTGAGGAACGTGTCCGCGGCCTCCGCCCACCGTTCCTGCGGCAGCCATCGATCCGAAAGGCCGTTTCCATTCCCCGCCCGATAGTGCTTTTCCTCGTGAGGCTGTGTGCCGCCGATCAGTACCCGGCCTTCATCGAGGCGGACCAGGCGAAACGGATCCATCACAAGGCAGGAGATGTCGTCGTGCTCAAACGCACCGCAGTTTTCCTCGATCACACAATGCAGTTGTTCACCGACGCAATCGGCGGGAATAGAGACGAAGGCATCCGTCAAACCGCAGAGAAATGAACGACCGATGCAGAAGCGGAGCAGATCGTCGAACCCGTCGCTGAAGAGGACCACACGCGCATTCCCGTCCGTCAGGCGGTGTTCCATGACATCGACGATCTCCGGGCTTCGCCCCGCAAAGACCATGTTGCGTTCGGTCTGGAAAAGAATGGCGCCGCTCACGGAATCCATAACCAGAACGGCGCTGTCCCCGCCGTGAGCAACCGTCAGGGCGATATCTTCGTCATCGTCCCTGACGGCCACACAACTGAACGTCGTCTTGTGCTGGTATTTCTGTCCGGAATAAACCTTGTCGTTGATCAGAGCCTTCCAGTCCGCTGCAGTCTTCGGAACGCCGGCCTGTCTCAAGGCGTCCGACAGCCGGCAAAGGATGTCCCGGGAAGCCCAGGGAAACCGCTCCGTGCCATCCGCCACGGCAAAAACCCGATGGTGGAAGTCGAAATAGAGGCAGTCTCCGTTGCCATACCCGCTTCGGACCTTGTCCGTTCCGGTGAAGATGCCGCCGCTCAGCGCACCCTTCTGTCTCAGGATGCGCTTCGCGGCGTTGATCTCTATGACCGGAGATTCTTCCATGAATTAGTCTATGACCCTGAAATACTCGACGTCCCGGGTGCTCCCTTTGCGGTCCTTTGCAAATACGGGCTCCACCCGGGCACCAACCTTTACCTTACTTTCGTCTTCCAGAGCAATATAATGCTGCAGGAGGGTGTCCGCTCCGTCGAGTTTGATGAACCCGTAACCGTAGGGCACGGGCTTTTGATGGCCGGTTTCCGGGTCGATGAAGGCAAACCGCAGGATGGTGAACGTACCGATCACACCCTTGGGGCCGACTTCGACCCAATCGTTCATCTCGACAAAACACTGGCCGCAGACGCCCCGCGGCGGGATATAGACCTTGCCGCACTTGGGGCATTTTAATCCCATGAAGCGCTTGTTGTCTCGGGTCTCCGTGAAAAACTTGCTGCCGTGCATTCCTACCGCATATGCAAAAGGCTGTGATGCGTCGCCGGATTCAATAATCAATTGTTCTTTTTCAGCCATGATCTCACCTCTCAGTTGGGTTTTTTCTTCCCGTGAAGGAGCATATCCGTCCACATGCAGCCCCCGAATCCGGTGCTGACGGCGAAGTTGACGTCCGGCACCTGCCGCGCGTCCGCCTTGCCCATGACCTGCATCGCCGCCTCCGCGCAGCGGATGAGCCCGGTCGCCCCGATGGGGTTGCAGGCGATGACGCCGCCCGAGGGATTGACTGGAAGTTCCCCGCCCATGTCGGTGTTGCCGTCCCAGATGTACTGGGGCGCCTCGCCGTGGCCGACGATGCCCATGTCCTCGATCCAGATGAGCCCGGCAAAGGAGTAAGGCTGATACATCTCGATAACGTCGATCTCTTTCCGCGGTTCCTTGATCCCCGTTTTCTTCCAGATCTCCTTGGAGCATTTTTCCATGCTCGTCAGCCGGCCCCAGTCACCGTCGCCGAGATAGGTGTAGGAGTGACGGGCGGCGGTGGCCCAGATCCAGTCCGGTACGGAGCAGATCTTTCCGGCAACGTCCTCGTTGGCCATGATGACCGCGCAGGCGCCGTCCGTCCGGGGGCAGACATCGAGCAGGTGGATCGGGTCCGCCAGCATCGGCGAGGCCAGCACCTCTTCCAGCGTCACCTCTTTCCGGAGCTGAGCATGGGGATTGTTCGTCGCATGCTTCCGATCGCGCACGGAGACGCGCGCCGCATCACGGTCGCAGGCGCCGAAACGCGCCATGTAGCCCTGCGCCTCGGCGGCGAGCCCCGAGATTGCGCCGGCGAAGACCTGCCGGTCCCAGATGGGATCGAAAGCCGTCGTGATGGCGCCGGTCGTATCGGATTCGGAGTTTTTCTCCCAGCCGATGATCAGGACCTTCTCGAACATGCCGGAGGCGACCATATGGTAGCCCCCGATGGCCAGGGATGCACCCGTTGTGCCGCCGGTGGTCAGCTTGATGACCGGCTTCATGACGCCGCCGGAACCGTCAACGCTCCAGCAGTCCACATAGTTGATTCCTTCAAAGTGATCCATATTGCCGATAAGGATGGCACTGATATCCTTCATCTTCAGATTGGCGTCAACCAACGCACGCTGAACCGCCTCGTTGATGAGTTCCTGACCGTTCACATCCGGCCGATGGCTCTTGTGAAAGGTCTGTCCCGTCCCCACGATAGCTACTCGTTTCGCCATGGTTTTACCTCCTACCTTTCCTTGTCCAGAATCCAGACGCAGTGTGACTGACCACAGAGACCGTTCACGCCATGGGCAAGGCCGGTTTTCGCTTTCTTCACCTGATGCGCCCCGGCGTCGCCGCGCAGTTGCATGACGACCTCGGCAATTCGATACAGCCCGGCGGCAATGACGGGATGCCCCGCAAGCAAGCCGCCCGAGGGATTCACGGGCAGGGGGCCGTCCATGTTGAAGTGACCCGCCTTGAGAAGATCGGCCGCCTTTCCGTATTCCGCCAGCCCCATCTCTTCGAGCCAGAGCAGTTCCTGGTAGGTGAAGGCGTCGTAGAGTTCCACCACGTCGATTTCTTTCTTCGGGTCCTTGATCCCGGCCATGCTGTAAGCGTTCTTGGCCGCCTCGGCGAGAGATTTGCTTCGGGCCAGGTCGCGGTCGCCGAAAAAGAAATGATCCGTGCAGAAGGACAGTCCCCTGATCCAGACGGGCTGCTGCTTGAACTTCGTGGCCACCGACTCGTGGGCGATGATCACGGCACAGCACCCGTCCGAAACGGGCGAGCAGTCAAGCTTGCGGAGCGGGTCCGCGATCATCTCTGACTTCATGACGTCGTCCACACTGATCTTCATGGGAAGCTGCGCCACGGGATTCTTGAGTGCATTCCCGTGGTTCTTCACCGAGACCATGGCCATGTCTTCCGGCTTCAGCCCGGTCCGGTCCATGTAGGCATTGGCCTGCATCGCGCACGCCGTGATCATGTCCATGCCCAGTCCCCGTTCGTAGATCGGATCGAAGGATGAATTGGTGATCAGGCTGGAAACGCACTGCGAGCCCTTGGAATGGCCCGTGACCAAGGTCGTTTTGTAGGAGCCCGAGAGGGCGCGCGTGTAACCGTAGAAAGCGCCGAAGGTCCCGTCACCTTCCACGCAGGAAGTGTTCTTGTCTGCCGCGCCGCTGGCATCGGCCACGGCCATGCAGGAGATGGTGCGACCGTCCCAGAAATCGCTGGAGGTCGTGATGACATTGTCGATGTCATCGATCGTCATGCCTGCATCGGCCAGGGCCTTGTTTACCGCTTCCCAGGCCATGTCGGCAAAAGTCTCCCTCTGCTTGTTCGCCTCGATTTTCGTCATTCCGACGCCGATAATTGCTGCCTTATCCATGGTTCCTCCCTACTTGACCGGCTTGAAATGTGAGATGTCACGGATGGTTCCCGTCCGGGAGTCTGCAAAAACCGCTTTCACACGCATACCGATGGTCACCCCCTCGGGCTTTACTTCACCCAGGTAGTGCATTAGCGCGGTGTCGGCCCCATCCAGTTTGATGAGCCCCCAGATGACGGGAGTCTTCTTGTCGACCGGTATGGATTCCAACTGACGCCGGGCAACACTGTAGGAAATCACGGTTCCTTCATTGGAGATGTCTACCCATTCCGTGTTTTCCGTGAAGCAAGCCGGACAGATCTTGCGGGGCGGCATGAATACTTTCCCACAGGTCCCGCAACGCGGGGCAATGATCTTCTGGTCGTCCCTAAGGCTGATGAAAAACTTGCTTGCGGTATCACCCGCCCACCAGCTGTAGGGGACACTGATCTTGCTGTTGTAAACCATTGGTTCAACACCTTTGAACACGTCGGCCATTCCTATTGTCTCCTCTCTTTCATGTGACTGTTACAACTTGTGACTCGAAAGCGGTCCATTTCCCGCATTCCATGCAACCCTTTCACTTCCATGCAAAGGCCATCGATTTGGATGCCTTCCATTACCGTACCCTATTTACTACGCACAATGGGTGCCAAAGGTTTTACAGCCGTAATACTATTGATAACAGAGCGTTACCACTGATCGGGAATCAAGAGGAAGAGCCCCAGAGACAGCATGTGGTCATCTGTCATCATACGGACACCTCCGTCGAGGTTTCGACAGCCTTCTGCAAGAGGCTTTCTTCCGCCTTCCGGTTGTTGCCAGGAACGATCTTTGGACGTCTGCTTCGGGTTTTTCCGAGAGAATGAATGGAAAACGCATCGAGGGTATCAAGCGAGGAGAAAAAAAAGAAGGGGCCGCAGACCATGATCTGCAACCCCTCGTTTGTTCATTGCCATACCAAGGAGGATTCGAACCTCCTGCCTCTTAAAGAGCGTGGCAGGCCGAGCACTCCAGCTTCGTCTTCTCACCCTGGTGTACTTTATGGGTGTTCGTTGAAAACTTCGTCGGTTCATTTTTGGCCGGGTCCGGAGCATGACAGGTTAAGCAGGGAGTGCCTTTGCCGACATCCGGATGCACTTTGGGCATGATCGTGTTGTAATCCTTGTGACAGGTGCCGCAGGTATTGTCCTTCAATGGCGGGCCGCCGGCCATAATGACCGTGCTGAACATGGCGCAAACCAACAGGATCCCGCACACATACACGGCCAGTTTCTTCCAGGTATTCATGTCATTTATCCTCCTTGTCTTTTCTTATCGGGGTCGCCCCTGAATGATTACAATCTGTTATAATGATACTTGGTTCAGATGAGTGATGGAACCTGACGGCGGTGGTCTTTCCATGGAATACAGTCCATTGACAGGGGATGCGGCAAACGGACCTAACTCCCCCTGATCAATTATAAAATTACATTCAGAGCTGTCAATCAAAGAATAACAGACGAACCCGGGATCGACTTGAACGATGGGAACCTGGAATACAATGCCTTCAGACTACATAGCTCACCCATGTATCGCTCCCCGGCACCGAAAACCTGGCCGAATTGAGGATCATTCAGAAACAGGGGTTAATTCCGTTTGTTGTAAATGATTTGGGGCAGGTTATTCTGGATTGGATCTGCAATTCGTCTGCTTTCTTCTTCTTGCGTCCCCAGGTGAGCCTTCCTGACCCACCCGAGAATGCAAAGAAGGGCATTTAGAGAGAAAAGGCTTATATTCAAAGCCCTTTGGGGATCTCGATCGGGGTGGCCATCGGGTCAACCCAGCCGACAATCATTTTCTTGGTTAAACCCTTCGCGCGCTTTGCAGTGTCCAGCTTCTTCATGATCATTCCTCCTTTCCTGTGTTACGTTGTTTCTCTGTCAAAGTGAGGAAAGCACATGGGATCAATCCAGATCCCGCCAATCTTGTGGGCCGGATGCTTGCGCTCCATCTTGCGCCTTACTGCTTTTTCCTTTTTCATGATGCCCCCCTCTTTGCGATACGTCTTCAGATGGCCTTATAAGGTGCCTTCCTGACGACTTCCCTGCCGGCAACATGGGGCAGGCAGGGAATGGTGGTTCTTCCAAGTATGTTCTTCAGCGGGTTGAACTCCACCCGTCCGCTGATCCTCACACCGACCATCCCGGTTCCTGTCATCATGATTTGGGCACCTCCTTTCATCCTTTTTCCCTGGTTCGATTGTAGGGTAAGGCAGGCCCTGAATTTTCACAATCCGTGTCGGTCTTAAATTGCAGGCAAAAGACTGACGGGATGCCTCACAGAACTTTGGGGGATCTGTTGTAGGAAAGATGACGGTTATCCCACTGGTGTTTATCCGATGGGCTGGAAGAAGGGGTTGGTGAGTCCCGGACTGATTTTTCCCGGAGAACGGAACCGCTTTTGGGAGGAGCAGGTCGCCATTGACTCGAAAAACCCTCCCTCGTATACTCCCTGCACGAAAAGGGAAGTTCTTCTCAGTAATCGTTTGCGGAGGGTGATGTCCGTGAAGATTCCGAAATATTGGGCAAAAGAGGAACAAGAGATCAAAGCGCCAAGCAGGAGAGACATCCTGACCATCGCCCCGGGCGGCAGCATCTTTCTTCATCTCGATTATGTCGCCCCGCGCGCGAACATGATCACCGGTAACCTGCCGGGCGGGTGTGAATTGACACATGAGAATTATTTGCTTATAGCTTTCGCCATGAAAGCAGAGTCCCATCAATCAAGATCAGCAAAGGAAAACTTTTATGACAAAGAAATATTTGCCCGTTGATATTTTTCAGTATTTATCCGGCAAGGTACTGGGCCAGGAAGACGTGATCAGGAAGATCTCCGTGGCAGTTTATAAGCATATTCAAGGCCTCCGGTCGGGAAACGTGCTGCTGATTGGCAACAGCGGCACCGGTAAGACCACCATCATGAAGTCAATTCAGCAATTTTACAACGAACACGAAGGATTGAATCCTTTCAGAATCATGACCATTACCAACGCCAACATGTTGATGGATCAAGAGGGGGCGATCAACACCATCCTGCTGTTCAAGAACCTTGAGTCCGAAGTCATGGCAGCGACAGGATTCAAAGTCACGGCAGAGGAAATGAAGGAATACATTGAAAACGCTACCGTCTGCATCGACGAAATCGACAAGATATCTTCCAAGATATCCGGGAAGGTTAATCCGGCGGGAATCAGCATCCAGCAGTCTCTTCTGACCCTACTCGAGGGTGAATCGATTCTCCTGGAAACGGGATTATATGATGAGGACAGCAAGCGCAAAGTGAAACTGCACATCGATACTTCCAAGATGCTGTTCATCTGCGGCGGCGCGTTCGAGGAACTCTACGAGCAGGTATATACCTTGATCGCCAGGCATGGTGATGAGCGGGTGTTCAGGGAGACCGCGCAGATGGACGGCCAGGGGGGCATCCGTTACAAAATCGGTTTTACCCTCAAGGAATCCCTGAAACTTTCGGACCTGTTCACCTACGGGATGTACCCGCAGTTTATCTCTCGCTTCAGTACCATCGCCGTCCTGGACAATCTCAGCAAGAGTGACTTGAAGCAGATCATGCTGCAGGCCGATGATTCTCCATATCAGTACGCTCGGGAATATTTCGGTTCCATGGGCATCGAGCTGCGAATTACAGACGACGCCCTGGACTGGATTGCCACACACGCCCTGGAAGATCTGCGCATCGGTGCGCGGGCCCTCCGGGAAGTTTTTGGACGGATTATCGCCGATTTTGAGTATGACCCTTACCAATCGGAAGGGATCACGAAAACCGGGGACGGCAAGCCTATCCTGACCATTGACAAAAGCATCGTGGCAAATCATTTAACTCGATAGAACAGCGTTAGTTATGCCCGTTCCACGTTGACTTTCTCCCCGAAAAGCCGGACCGGTTTGGGAGGCAGGTTATTTGGCTGGATGTATTGACGGGTTATCAACAGGGTAGCCAAAAAGGAAAGGAATCACAGATCGTGATCTGTAACACCGTTAAACAATTGGCGCGCCCGGGAGGATACGAACGTCCGACATTCAGATTTGCAGTGAGTGAGGGTAGGGCTTCAGGGTTTTCGGTTTTGTCCGATATGTTCGGCAATATTGAGGAAAACGGTTGCGACCGGTTGCGGGGAGGCAAGTCGTTCAGCGAAGGCCCCTGAGTTTCCTCCAGTCTTTCAGATGGTGGATCGCAATTCCGCGGAAAGCTGGATTCTCGCGATAGGTGCATTCGACGATGTCCATCTCCCTCGTTAGCACCTTAATTCCGAGAGTCCGAAAAGTGAGCTTCTCCAGCTCGGCCGGCCCGGTTTCCAGCCCGACAACCACACCTTTCCCGACCTTGGACGCGTACGCCAATTCCTTCTCTGCATGGAAGAGGATGCCGTCCTCACCCTCGGCGTGGGTCCTGTAGTCCATCAGGGCTACGTAGTCGTAGAGATCCTGTACGAACTCGTTGAGCGGGCGCCGCCGTCCTTGCCAGTCCACTTCCAGCCCGTCGTACCAGAAAGGGATGGCCGCACCGATTTCGAGCTGCGCCTTCCGTGCCATGTTGATCCATTCCTGGGATCGCTCCAGGAATAGACGTGCGACCCTGGTGCTGTTTTTCTTCCAGGCGTCCAGGCTGTAGGGCTCTATATCCAGATGGATGGCATCGAAACGCGACTGCACCGGGGCTCGAAGGTTGAAGTCCACCACCCGCTGCACCATTTCCCGTGCCACTTTGGCCTTTTCGGGCAACACGTACTCGGGGGTGTTCAGAAAGAAGGATCCCAGGAGGGCTTCAACCTTGAAGCCGCGACCATGCATCCGTTCGATCAGGCCCTGAAGCTTCCTGGGTTCCTCCACGATGGGCAGGCGCTTTTTGTAGGAGTCGGCATAGACATACAGGGTGGTGACCCCCTGAGACTGGAGGTCGTCCAGAATCTCTTTCTCGAAGGCGGCATCATCGATCAGGCGGAAGGTATCGACCTCCCAAATCCACATGGCACGAGGCATCGCCGCCTCCACAGATGCGGCCCCCCACGGGCCAAGCAGAATCATCAACAAGATGAGGATCCACCACGGGATGGGATGATAAGAAATGGCTTTCATGAGACGGCAATATGCTGAAATGATGCTTGTATGTCAACGAAGAATTGAGCGCGCAAGAACAAAAGGTCGCAGACATGATCTGGAACCCCTCGAAATAATTGGAGCACCCGGAAGGATTCGAACCTCCGACATCCGGATTTGTAGTTAAAAAAGTTTGAATTTGCCTGACGTTTGCAATGCCCTATCTGGCCCTGCCGGTTAATTGGAACGAAGACCAGTAATAGGGATGCGGATATTTCTTGCGCGTTTCGATCTGGGCCTTGCGCAGGGCATTGAGTTTGTCCGTATGCCGCATTTCCTGGTAGAATCGGATCATCAGGTGAGACGTTGCCAGGTCGTCCACTTTCCAGAGGCTGGCAACAATAGAACCGGCTCCGGCATAGAAAAATCCGCGCGTCAGCCCCACCAGGTCGTCCCCGTTAGCCACCTTGCTCAGGCCCGTTTCACAGGCGCTCAGGGTGACAAGGCTGGTGTCCAGTTGCATGGAGTAAAGCTTATCCACTGTCAGCATCCCGTTGGAACCGGCGTCGGGAGAGAGAAGAAGCGCCGATTGCAGCGGATTGTCCGGTGAAAATTGACCGTGCGTGGCAAAGTGAATGTACTGGTACTCCCCGCCATACCTGCGCACGACATCCTCCGTGGCCTGCTTACGCACAAACACTCTGGAGTTCTGCCAGATTTTCGCAACCTCGACCGCCTCTTTCTGGGCAAAGACAAGGTCGTGAGCCGGATTGCCGAGATCGGGGTTGCCCAGGGCAAGGATCCCTCCCTTTCCTTTCCCTTTTTTCTCTCTAAGATACTTCATGGCGCTTGCACTGGGCATCAGGCGGATCCTGTAACGGTCGATCAGGTATTGTTTCCCGTCATGCAAAGCGTTGAACGGTATGTAGTGCAGAATGCCATGTGAAACGATTACGAGATTCTGGTTCTGCAACGCCGTTTCCAGCGGTTTGAACAGGCGCTGATACAGTTTCCCGGCATGCACCAATGTTGCCGGCGAGCGGGGGTCTTCCAGGGACTTCCTGAAGGCCGCAACCTCTTCCTCCAGTCCTGCGGGATTGAGCCTGATGCTTTGCAGGCTTCCGGCGGTAATGACAAAAGCGAACATGTCGTTGCCGGAATAATAATACTCGACCAGGGACTCTTTCGGGGAGAGAAACGATGCAATCTCGGATACGGGCGTGGAATCCACCGTCACCAGTGAAGCCAGCTCCGGAACGTCGCGCTGCAGATCCTGCCGCGCTTTGACGGCAATGCTCCGGCTTTGCGACGGGTTGACGCTCTTGTCAGAAGAGAGAATTTCCTCCTCTGATTTCGCCGTGGCGGCCAGGACATTGCGCACCTGTTCCTCCTTGCCGGTTGACTTGACCACGAAGTCTTTCTTGCCGGCCAGGAGATCGACCAGTGCGCGGGATTTCGATCTCTCCACGTACTCGAAGGCTTTCTCATACTGCCTGTCCGCATAAAGCCCGGCGATCAGGCTGTGATACACGGCCTGCTTGTCCCCGACAAATCCGATTTTCCCGGCCTCAACATTGATGGTGGAGCGCTGCTGTTCGATAACGTCCACCGCCTTTTCATAAAACCGGATCGCCTCCCGGGTGTTGCCTTCTTTTTCGGCAATCCGGCCCCGGTCGAACAGGATAATCCAGTGCATCTCCCCCCGGTCCTGGATGTAGGGATACTTCAACAGCGCATCATAGCCCTGCTTGGCCTCGGCAGTCCGCCCCACTTCATAGAGGCTTTTGTTCTTCATGAACTCAAAGGACAATTTATTGTTGGTGAAGACATCCCACCCGCCGATTGTTTTCAGAAAAGAGTTGGAGTCCTCAAACTTGTAGGAAACGGCATCGATGGCTTCGGGGTACTTCTTCAGGATGATGTAAATTTTGGCCAGAGCGATGTTGCGATCATCCTTGACCAGCATATAGGGATAACCCAGATACAGCCCTTTGAGTTGTTCTGCGGCGGCATTGGCCTTTTCGGCCTTTCCTGCCAGGCCATAGGCAATACCCAGGATTTCCAACACCTTGACTTCCTCAAAGCGGTTCAGTTGGTTGTCAACAACGATTTTATTGGAGAGTTCGGCTGCCTTGACGGCGTCTTCGTACTGACCCAGTTCGATCAAGGCGTTTGTCCTGAGTCTGGACGGCGTTGCGGAATGGTTCCAGGTATCGGCGATGAAATCTCCCTTGTTCACCTTGGCCTGGGCCGCATCCAGACAGGGAAAGAGCTTCTTGTAATTCTTCAGCTCGCCGTATGCCGAGCACAGATAAATCAAATCCTGAAAGGGCAGGCTGGAATACTGTTCCTTACCGGGTTCGAATTCCCGGACGACCTGGGTATAGTTCGCCTCAGCGACCAGATTCAGCCCCTTGCTGTTGAACGCAGCGGCACATCCTGAAACGATGAAAGCGGCCAATACGACGGCAATCCATGAACAACTTGTCCTTCCCGACATGCGGAACTACTCCTTTCGCGCTCTTCTTGTCTCGCCGGAGCGGAGTTCGGATTCATCCGTGACCGATGAACCATGAAAATGCTCAGAGGTAGATCAACATTAATCGAGATCTACCGCTTCCTTGCATTGACGACAGCGTTTTGCACCCCGGAAAAGTTTGTAACCGCATTGGGGGCACTCATAGCGCTTTTCTTCCGCTTCCATCCATGCTTCCGTCTTCAAATCACGCCATGCAGGAATCGACCGCAGGATGACCCGCTTACCCACGGAGATAGGGAATTCATCGACATGCCTGCAGGGAAAATCCGAACATTCATGGCAACCCTCATACCCCTTTTCCCGAGTACAAGTCTTGATTTTGCAGATCTTACACATAACGAACGGCTCATCGGACAGGCAGCCATGGCAACGGATATCCGCCGCCGTCAGTCCGTATATCGGGGCCAGACGTTCCTTGAAGTTGTTGTCGTTATTCTCATGGGCAATCCGGATGCCGCAGACACCGCAGTATAGACCGCAGGGAGCCGCAAACTCTTTTCTCAGTTCCACAGATTACCTCCTTGATTCTGCGTTGTTGGACTGGCCTTCCCCCGAGCCATGTACCAAACACCCAGGTAGATTTCTGCTGCTATGGGGGTTCCTCAACAAAAGGTCCGGTTGCACGGTTGATCACTCCTTATGGATTAAGGCCCTTCACAGGCCCCACCTTGTCGATTCTCGCGCAGTTGAAGCCTGCCTTGGATAACCAAAAAATAAAGCGATGTAAAGCTCTCTCTTTATTAGCGTATTGCAAGGCGGGACGGATTGCGAGGTCCGGGCAGCGAAGGGTGCCACGCAAGAACGGAACAGGACGGAACGTTTGCAAGGAAATGATGCATCATCAAAGAGAGCCTCCCGTCATTTCGGCGGGCACCCATCTTTGCCAACCGTAATCGAGAGAACATCCCCTTGACTTTTGGGGGAGGAAATGGATTCATTCCGAAGCATCCTGAACAAGGCATCCTCAATGAGCTAATCAATCATTTGAACTCTTTCTTCGAAGGTGATGCCATGGAAGAATTGCGGAAACCCCGTTTCTGAAAAGAGTCGGGGTTTTGTGTTATTGGGGCGATTAAGATGAAAAGGAGGGAAACATGTTCGAAAACATGAGCAAAGAACAGTTGGAAGCTATCTTCGATGCACTCCCCATGGAATTCATCTTTGTGGATGACCAAGAGCGCCTGCAGTACGCGAACAAGGGCGAAAAGCGATCAAGGCCCTCTCCTCCCAATCTGATGGGAAACAATGTCCGTGCCTGCCATCAACCGGAGAGCCTCCCCATGTTGGAGGAATTTGTCAAAAATCTGAAAACGGGAAAGAAGGATGAAGAGAACTTCTGGATCATTATGCCCGACCGAAAAATATTGAATCGGTTCCTGGCAGTCAGGGACAAATCCGGGAAGTATCTCGGAATGGTTGAGTACCTGTTGGACTTCAAGGCGATGGAGGAGCTTGCAGAGGCCAAGAAGGATGCTCATAAGCGGGATTATTCGACTCCTCCTGCCAGTCAGACATAGGATTATCAAATTCGATGACCTGCCCCCCAAACCGGTCAAGATTTTGATTGGAGGCATGCCAACATGTTGAGGACCCTCAGGTAGAAGAAGTCCAGTTCTGTGTATGGCACGAGATTCGAGGACAGATCAAGGAGGTCCATAATGACCATCAATAGTTTCAAATTCATGTCGAAAACGCTCGCTGAATCCCTTAAAGTCTGGCCTTATGTCGATACACAAACGGAACCAATCCCTTGGACTCCTTTGAAAAAGAAGGTGCATGAGTGCCGGGTGGCCCTCGTTTCCTCAGGAGGATTGTATCACCGGAATGATACGCCCTTTGACATGGAACGGGAGAAACGAGAGCCGCTCTGGGGTGATCCCACCTTCCGGGAGATTCCGCGAGGGATCAAACAGGATGAAATCCGAACAGCCCACCTGCACTATGAAAATGCCCATACCCACCAGGATTACAATTGCATGCTCCCCGTCGCCATCCTCGAGGAGTTGCTCACTAATGGTGAGATCGGCGGCATTACAGACAACCACTTGACCTTCATGGGTTATCAGCCAAAACCAGGCGTCTTCATAAGGGAAACCGCTCCCCGAATGACGGATCGCTTGATCGAAATGGAGGCAGACCTTGTTCTGCTGTCACCTGGTTGACCCCTGTGCAACCAGTCCGTGGGGCTGGCACAGCGGATCATGGAAAAAAGCGGGCTGATCACGATCTGCCTCACACAGATGCCCTATATAACCGAGAAGATTGGTGTGCCGCGGGCCATGGCGGTAGAGTTCCCCTTTGGTATGATATGGGGGCGACCGGGCGATCACGAGACCCATCGACTCATCATGAGGCACATGCTCCAGGCTGCTCAAGACATCTCCTCACCTGGGACAATCGTGGAGTCTCCCCTGCGCTGGCCTGATGACCTCACGGCGCTTCGGGATTGGTTCCCCAAAGAGCCACCCCCCTGGCTCACAAGCCCGGAAAAGGTCCAACAGATGATGGACTTTGTTCAACACGGTAACCCTATGGAATAAAGGGCCTTTATTCGGGGCAAAACCATCACCCTTTTTCTTCCTGTCGTTGCAGCGATCTACATAACGGTTTTGCTCCGTCAATAATGCTTGTTACAATCGTTAATCCTCACTTCAATTCGATTTCGAGCGTCGCGGAGTTGGAGGAACATGGAACCAATCTTTCAGAGTGGAATTGCATTCATCACCTGGTTGCAGGGACTGGGTGCGTGGCTTGTAATTCCAATGAAATTGTTTTCCTTCCTGGGGACGGAAGAATTCTTCTTGCTGGCCTTGCCAATTATCTACTGGAGCGTTGACGCTAAGGCAGGTTTACGGGTTGGAACGATTTTGTTGCTCTCTGGCGGTCTGAATGACATCCTGAAACTTTCCTTTCAGGGCCCTCGCCCCTATTGGCTCAGCACACATCTGAAAGCCTTTGCGCCCGAAACTTCTTTCGGCATCCCATCAGGGCATGCCCAGATTGCGGCCAGTCTGTGGGGCTTGGCAGCATCGCTGGTAAAGCGTCCCTGGGCATATGCAGCGGCTGTTTTCATCATTTTCATGATAGGGCTTTCCCGCCTGTACCTGGCTGCCCATTTTCCCCATGATGTTTTGGTCGGTTGGGCTCTGGGCGCGTTGGTGCTCTGGGCTTTTGTGCACTGGTGGGATGCTGTTGCGGCCAGAGCAAAAAAGAAGTCACCGAGACAGCAGGTCGGACTGGCATTCGTTCTCTCGATGGCAATGCTCGTATCCGGGGTGATTACTTTTGCTTCATTGCATGGATGGGTGATGCCCGCTGATTGGATGGCGAATGCCAGGCAAGCGGGAGCGGATCCACTTCCCGCACCAGTGACACTCAATAACGCCATTACATTTGCTGCGACTTTATTCGGTATGTTGGCAGGTCTGGTTTGGACGGAGTCGAAGGGAGGATATGTTTCGGACGGGGGATTCTGGCAGAGGGGCGTGCGTCTTTTGCCTGGTTTAGCAGGGCTTCTGATTATATATCTTGGCCTGCGAGCGATATTCCCTCGCGGAGACTCATTTGTACCGTATGTGTTGCGCTATCTGCGCTTTGCCCTCATTGGCCTGTGGATTTCCGCAGGTGCGCCATGGTTATTCATGAAACTGAAACTTGCCCGGAGTTTGAAACCCATGTGACATCGCCGCTGATCTGTCCCCCAAACCGGTCCAGTTTTTTGGGGTACCCTTAAACGTTGATGATCGTCAGCTCCAGGGGCGTTTTGCAGAGCATCTCCCCGCCGTCCTTCGTAACCAGTACCGGACACTCCAATCTCATGCCGCATACACCGGGGACGGTCATGGCCAGGAATGCCACTTCGACGACATTCTCCTCGAGAACGACATCGCGGAATTCATCATTGTTGACGATGGCCGGATACCATTCATGGCCGAACACACCAAGTCCGTGACCGAAGGAAGGAATCGTATATTGGGCGTAACCCAGTTCCGTCAACAGATCCATCACCGTCTTGCAGATATCACCAACCTTGTTCCCCGCCTTAAAATTACGGACAATCGTTTCCGCTGTCTTGAGATAAGCGTCGGCCAGCTTCCTTTGTTCCGGAGACGGCTTTCCTAAAATGAAATTGTGAGCAAGATCAGATGGATACAGCTGATAAAGCGGGTGCAGATCGACGATGATATTTTCACCTATCTGCACCATTTTCTGAGTGGGCTGGGTCGTTCCGTTCATGGAATACGTCGCCCTGTATCCGGAGGCAACCTCGGACGATCCGGTGATCGCCCAGTGGTATTCGCTGCCGAGGCGGCGCAGCTCCATTTCGCCGATGCCGGCGATTTCCGTTTCCGTCATGCCGATCTCCAGTGAATCCTCGACACATTTGATTCCGGCATCCGCCATGGCGGCGGCCTGGCGCATCAGCTTGATTTCGCCCGGTTCCTTGATATAGGAGGCCCGGTCCACGACGTGAATCGCGTTGACGAACGTCGCCTCCGGCAGCGCATTTTTCAGGAGTTCATATTCCGTGGCAAACAGGTATCCCGTATTCCCGCGAGGGGAATGGCCAAGCTCCACGCCGATCCTTCCCTTTTCGGCGCCGTTCTGCCTGACGAAATGGATGATGAGGTCCATGAGATCCATGCCGGGCAGGGGAGCATAGGATGAGATTCTGCCCAGCCAGGACTCGTTCTTCAGCCGCTCGCAGTCGAGCAGCATGGAAACCAGACCGGCATCTCCATCTTTTGATACGATCACGGCGCTTCTCCAGGGGATAAAAGCGCCGGCAACATAGCTCAGGCTTACCGTTCGCGTGCCCACGAAAAGATCGATATCGGACTTCTTCATCTCTTCCTGTATCTTCACTATGCGCTTGGGATAGTCAATGTAAGCGTTCATATTTCCTCCACATTTTGATGTTTGATAAACATTGCTTTTATCACGACGAAGTGTAGGCTTGTTGCAGTTGTAAGTCAAGCCGGCCCTGATTCCGAATTCCCGGCGGCAGACTATGCCATGGGCCCGCCTGACCGATGAATCGCTGTCCGCTCACTTTCAGGAAGATGTCGACTGGACAGAATACGGAAATGGCACCATATTGATACTGATATGAGATTGATGATTTCTTGTATACGGTAGCAAAAAAGAAGAGGGGCCGCAGACCGTGATCTGCAACCCCTCGTAATAATTGGCGCGCCTAGGAGGATTCGAACCTCCGACATCCGGATTTGTAGGCAAAATAAGAGGGGGGCTCGCTTTCCGGTTCTACCCGATATATTCGGTTTTATTAGAGAAAATGGCCACACAGGAAGGGGACCTCCCTGGCTCTTTCCAGTATTCCCTGGTTATTTTGGTTCACAGTGACTTCACAGCGGGAAGGATCTGTACTTACCAGGATCTTGCGGTGGAACCGCTCACCAACAGCGATATTCTCCATAGCAGGACCTCCCCGTTCTGTTTCCGGAATCATTGAGACTAAGGTCGTATGACCTACCCCACCCACGAACTGGCAGGACTCTGCGGACAGAGCAAATTCATGTGGAACCTTTGCGATAAAGGCACTTTACACTATGGGCAGTCGCAGATTGAGGTTTGGCCAATCTGGGGTCCGTAATTAAAGTAACTCTTACCGTATCCCCGACCCTGGTAGTCTTGCAAGTAAGTGTAATACCAGGCGCGGCACCAGGTCTCGTTGGGGAGTTTGAAGATGGCCTTGCCCCCCATCCTTCGGTGCGTGGGGACACCGAGGGCGTTGAGCCTGACTTCCCAGCCCACAGACTGCCGGTAGTTTTTGATGAACTTCGACCCTTTGTGATCGTTCAGGACGGCTTTTTGGACGAAGGCGTCGGACATAGGGGTCCCGTCGGGGTAGCAGGGCCAGTTCTTGACCTGCTCCCTGATCTCCCCAATCAATTTGGCCAGAGCTGCATCGGCCTTGGCAAAGGCCTCGTCCGGGGGTTTCTCGATGCCGACAAACTTCAGGTCCTTTTCCATGAACTTGAGGATCTCCGCCTTCCGCGCTTCCGGGTTCAGGTAATACTGAAGGTCCCAGGTGCCGAGGCTGCCCTTGCTCTCGGCCAGCAGTTTGGATTGGTTCACGAATGACTCGCCAACCTGGTTGATGTAGAATGTCGCCTTGTTGGTCACGGCCCGCTTGAGCCACGCATCCCCCTCGATGGCCATCTTGCACCAGACGCTGTACCGTGCCAGGCGATCACCTCGCGGGTCGTCTGTCACGCCCTGGAACCGGGTTGTACAGCCTTCGCTGATCTCCCTGAAAGCTTCCCTGCCCCTGGGGAGCGTTTCCGGGGCATAGTCGAAATACCTGTCGGGGCTGTCGTAATACTGCATCCAGAATCTGTAAACGTCGCTATACTTACTCCAGTAAGCCTTCTCGAAGTCTATCCGAAGTTTTTTGACCTCCTGGGATTCGGTCGGACGTCCGGGGATGCCGTGGACCGCCCTGTCCGGGGATGATGTTGTGGGTGTTGATGTCGGTGCCTTCCGGGTGGGCTGCGTGATGGGTTTGGTCACCTTCTCCAACGTGTCCGTGACCCCCTTGATCTGGTCGAACACGCCCGCCTGGGCAGTGGACCAGAAAGCGAAAACGAAGACGAACAACATAATCCGCTTCATGGCTTCCTCCTTTTCTGTTTCCGAGGCTATTGATCAAGCAGGACATGAATCTATGGCATGACGATATGGAATACGGGCGGTCTTGTCAATCCAGTCCTAATGTTTGTTACGGATCCATACCCACTCTGGAAGTAGAGTCACCTAACCCGCCTTCTTCATTACTCTTCCCCCAATAATGCTCTATAATTTGATTCGGGGGACACTATGCTCAGAGCAATCGCCGGAGACATTATCGGGTCCGTGTACGAACGCCGGCCCATCAAGACCTCCCATTTCCCCCTCTTCTCCCCGGGCTGCAGGTTCACGGACGACACCGTCCTGAGCGTGGCCTTGGCCCAGCTTTATGTCGCTGCCCTAACACAAGAACTTGATTCGTTTGGGGGGGGGGGGGAGATCAGCCGATTCTATTAATCTGTGTCGCCGAACAGATTACGCCTGACAGTGATCACTCAGAAAGCTGTTTCGGGGTAGCTATGGGGTAGCAAAAAAGGAAGAGGGGTCGCAGACCGTAATCTGCAACCCCTCGCAACAATTGGCGCGCCCAGGAGGATTCGAACCTCCGACATCCGGATTCGTAGTCCGACGCTCTATCCAGCTGAGCCATGGGCGCACGGTACAGGCCATGTGGATTGCGGTTGACCGGAAGAGGAGGTGCCTATAGCATATTCCCCCGGGGGAAGCAAAAATAAATCAAGGCTCCCGCCCAGGAGAAATCCCCGTGAAAATCATTGATTCCCACATGCATTGCGGCATCCGGAACGTCAACCAGCCCTACGGCCTCATCCGGAGTGAACTCGATGACGGGGCGATCGCCGGGGCCTGCCTCTTCGCCCCGGTGGAGGACGTGTACGACCGGTACGACTACCACTTCGAGGACAGCCAGGCCTGGGTCGACTGCCGTCAGCGGGCGAACAGGTATCTGCTGGACGTCCAGAAAGAGCACGAGGATTTCTTCGCTTACTACTTCGTCTGGAACGACTTTCGCCACGAAGAGCTGGGAAAAGGCTATCGCGGCGTCAAGTGGCACCGACACGAGTACGAGCCGGTCTATCGATATGGCGATCCTCGCTGCGGCGAGTTCCTCCAGGAGGTCTTCCGTCTCGAGCTGCCCGTCGTCCTGGAGGAGTCCTACGAAAACACAATGTATTTCCTGAGCCGGGTGGCCGGGCGGACCGTCGTCATCATCCCTCACATGGGAATGCTCAACGGGGGATTTTCGGCTCTTTTCCGGGAAGGGATCTGGGAGGACCGGACGGTATATGCCGACACGGCCCTGGCCTCCCGGCAGGAAATCGTGAAGTTCCTGGACCGCTACGGTCCGGACCGGCTCCTCTTCGGCAGCGACTTCCCCTTCGGCACACCCTGCCAGGAACTTCAGAAGATCGAGCGGCTGGGACTGCCGGCGGAGGATATCAGAAAGATCGTCTCGACGAATATCCTCAAGCTGATGAAGGTCGAATTATGAAGGAGGCCGTGGAGGGAAGAACTGCCTTCATACACCTTTATGTCCTGGCCGCTGTTGTCCTGTTCATGGGGCTGTATCCGGCGTTTCCCGCCGTCGCCGCCAAGGGGGTGAGGACCATGAAGCTTTTCCCGGGAGAAGGAATCGTCCGGCTGCCCGCGCCAGAGGGAGGGTCCCCGGGAGGGCTTTCGGATCGTCGGGGAAGCGCCCGGATTGTTCAGTCGTGGGCTTCGTCCCAGTTCAGGCCGGAACCGATGTCGACCTTCAGGGGAACCTGAAGCGAGATGACCTCCTCCATCTCCCGCTTCACCAGGGCCATGACCTCTTCCTTCTCCAGCGAAGGCACCTCCAGGACCAGTTCGTCGTGGACCTGGAGAATCATGGCCGACTGGAGTCTCTTCTTCTCCAGGAGACGCTGGATATTCACCATGGCCACCTTGATCAGGTCGGCGGCCGTTCCCTGGATTGGCATGTTGATGGCTGTCCGCTCGGCGAACTGGCGCACGGCAACGTTGGAGCTGTTGATCTCCGGCAGGTAGCGGCGCCTGTTCAGGAGGGTGGTGACGTACCCGCGCCGGCGGGCCTCATCGAGAATACCGTCCAGGAATGCCCGGACCCCCTGATAGCGCTGGAAGTATCCGTCGATGTACGCTTGGGCCTGTTTCTGGTAAATCCCGAGTTCCTTCGCAAGGCCGAAGGCGCTCATGCCGTAGAGGATGCCGAAGTTGATCACCTTGGCCTGACGGCGCATGTCGGGCGTCACCATGCCCGGGAAGACGCCGAAAACATCCGAGGCGGTCCGGGTATGGATGTCTTCCTCGGAGGTGAAGGCATCGACCAGGGCCGGATCCCCCGACAGGTGAGCCAGAACCCGGAGTTCGATCTGTGAGTAGTCGGCGGAGACGATCTCCATTCCCTCGGGAGCCGTGAAGGCCTGCCGGATTCGCCGCCCTTCGGGGGTGCGGATGGGAATGTTCTGCAGGTTCGGGTTGCTGCTGGAGAGGCGCCCCGTGGCCGTGACGGTCTGGTTGAAGGATGTGTGGATTCGTCCTGTTTTCGGGTTCACCAGGAGAGGCAGGGCGTCCACATAGGTCGACTTGAGCTTCGCCAGGCTTCGGTGCGAAAGGATCATCGCCGGCAGTTCATGCTGGGCAGCCAGGTTCGTCAGGACGTCGACATCGGTGGAATATCCCTCTTTCGTCTTACGTCCCCGGGGAAGCTTCAGTTTCTCAAAGAGGATCTGCTGGAGCTGCTTCGGGGAGTTGATGTTGAACCGTTCCCCCGCCAGAGTGTGGATCTGTTCCTCCGAAGTCGACAGAAGCCCGCCCATCTCCTGGGAAATCTTTTTCAGCAATTCCACGTCGACCAGAACGCCCTTCCGCTCTATCGCGGCCAGGACCTCCACCAGGGGCATCTCCACCTGGTGGAAGAGGTCGCCGAAGCCGCCTCCCCGGATCTTCTCCAGGAGGACCGGGACCAGGCCCGCCACCCCGTCGGTTCGCTTGCAGGCATAGGACAGGCGGGCATCTTCGGGAAGATACCGGAAGGGAACGGCCTTGGCGCCGCTGCCCACGACTTCCCGAGGAGTCGGGATATGTCGATCCAGATGTTCCGTGACCACTTCGGGCAGGTCGACGGACGGTCGCGCTGGATTCAGGAGGTATGAGGCGACCATGGTGTCACAGCCGAGGCCCGTCATCCGGATTCCCCGGTTGGCGAGCAGGATCAGGACCGCCTTCAGATCATGGCCGTTCTTGGCCGTCTTTACATCGGCCAGAAGGGGTTGGAGCAGGCGGAGCACGTCTTCGGTCCCCCCGTCCGGAGAGAGGGGCAGGTAACTGACCTCTCCCGGGGCGGGACAGAGCGAAAGTCCCACCAGGTCCGCCTTCATGGGATCCTCGCCGTCCACGAGGATGCCGATGGTGAAGGAATCCTCCCGGGACAGGCGGTCTACGAGGACCTTCATCTCCGCCTCCGTCCAGACGAGCCGGTAGTCCCCCTCCACGGACTGTTCCCGGATTTTCAGCTGCTGGAGAA
This sequence comes from Deltaproteobacteria bacterium HGW-Deltaproteobacteria-19, assembly GCA_002841865.1. Lineage (GTDB taxonomy): Bacteria > Desulfobacterota > Syntrophia > Syntrophales > PHBD01 > PHBD01. The sequence continues at coordinate 18,551 of PHBD01000017.1, read as the reverse complement.
GCGAGGAGAACTCGAATTCCCGGAACAGCTCCTTGAGAACCTCGGCATTCGGCCCACTCCAACGGGCCTCCTCCAGGTCGAAGGGAACGTCGGCGTCGATGCGAATGACCGCCAGGTCCCGGCTCAGGCGGGCCTGGTCGGCATGCTCCGCCAGAGCGGTCTTCGCCCGGGCATTGTGCACCTTTCCCAGATTCCCGAGGACAGCCTCGACGGACCCGAACTCCTCGATAAGCCGCTGGGCACCTTTCTGGCCGATGCCGGGCACCCCGGGGATATTGTCCGAGGCGTCGCCCATCAGACCCAGAATCTCCGGCACCTGCTCCGGTTCCACGCCGAAGCGCTCCCGGACGGCCTTCCGGTCGTAGGTCTTGTCGTTCATCGTGTCCACGAGGATCACATCGTCCGTAACGAGCTGCATCAGGTCCTTGTCTCCCGAGACCAGGACGACCTTCAAGCCCAGCGATGCATAGCGCCGGGCTAGGGTACCGAGAATGTCGTCCGCCTCGATCCCCTGCTGCTCCAGAACCGGGATGGAAAACCCCCGGACAATTTCCTTGACGTAGGGGATCTGCGGCAGAAGCGCCTCCGGGACAGCGCGGCGGTTGGCCTTGTAGGCATCGAAGGCCTTGTGCCGGAAGGTGGGACCTTTCACGTCGAAGGCCACAGCGATGTACTGTACCTCATTCTCCCGGATGAGCTTCAGGAGCATGTTGGTGAAGCCGTACAGGGCGTTGGTTGGAAATCCCTTGGAGTTGGAGAGGTCGCGAATGGCGTAAAAGGCCCGGAAGATGTAGTTGCTTCCGTCCACCAGGAAGAGGGTTGGTTTCACTTCCCTGTTCGTCATGGCCGGCCCCTGAAGGACGGATCCCGGATCGTAACCATCGGCCTCAATTGGCCGATCCTCCGAATGTTGTGAGGGTGAATTCTTCAACAACCGCTCCGGCCGGCTGGCCTTCCCGGAGGCGGCCGACGACCTCCAGCACCGATTCCCGGTTCCAGTCCGTCTTGCCGCGGACGGCACAGGACAGCAGAACAGCCAGGAAGAGCTCCGGCCGCACGCCGAAGGTCCTGCAGATCTCCTCGCAGGCATTCCGAAACCGTCCCTGATCGAAAGACCGTTCCTCTATCATGATATTTCCTCCATGACGGTCCATGAACATATTCGCTGCAAATAACGGCGCTTCCTATCGAGGAGAGCCCCCGGGGGAAGGCAAACCGGCTAGATTCAACGTTCCAAACCGTTTGTTTCACGTGAAACAGGCGTGATCATCCACTTCCCCGCCCGTAATCATCGGCCAGTCGCTCGATGTCGTCCTCGCCGAAATAGTCTCCTGTCTGGACCTCGATGTAGATCAGGTCGCCGCTGCCATTGTTCAGGATCCGGTGGAGCGCTCCCCGGGGAATATCCACGGCGTCTCCCGCTTTCACGGCGATCTCCCGGACATCCAGGGTCACCGTCCCCTCCCCCTGCACGACAAACCAGTGCTCGGCCCGCCGGCGATGGCGCTGAAGGCTCAACCTCCCGCCCGGACGGACCAGAATCCGCTTCACCTTGGCCTCGGATCCATCGTAGAGGATCTCGAAGAAACCCCAGGGACGGTTGCTGTCTGCCTCGCTTTTCACGGTCGATTATCTCCTGTCTCCACGGCTCTGAGCGTATCTCAAAAATGCTCCCCCTTCAAGATGAAGAAAGCCGGATAGAGGAAGGGCAGGGTCAAAAAGAAATCGCGCCGGTCGAAACGTCTCCGAAAGAATACTTGCATCTCCCTGCAGGGAGACAGTTTTAATCTCCGTCCCGCCGGTGCTCCATGAAATAGCGATAGAACGCTGCAATCACGAGGGAGTGCCGGATCTCCCCTTCCCGGATCATCCGGGGAATCTCCGCCAGCGGCCTGAGAACGACCTCGATATCCTCCTTGTCGTCCTGCTCCTGCGCACTGACCGGGACCACTCCCTCAGCCAGGAACGTGTAGCAAAGGTTGTTCTGGATGGCTGGGTTGGGAGCGACATAGCCCAGAGAGGTCATCCTCTCCTCCCTCCAGCCCGTCTCCTCCTTAAGTTCCCTCCGGGCCGCCCCTTCCGGCGTGTCGCCCTCTTCCATGACTCCACCCGGAATTTCCAGGGTCACCTCCCGGGTGCCGTGACGGTACTGGCGGACAAGAACCACCTGTTCCTTCAGCGTGAGAGGAATGACGTTTACCCAGGTCGGGGATTCGAGAACGAAGAAGTCGTGATCCTTGCCCGTCCGGGGCGAGCGAGCCCGGTCGGTCCGCAGGCGGAAGACCCGGAAGGAACGGTCATAGCGGGTGGAAAGGACGTCCCATGCTTTCGGCATCATGGGGCCTTCCTACTCCAGGAGGACGGGAAAAACAACGGTTGATTTTCTCCCGGAGGCCATTGTATTCAATCATCCACCAAGCGCATTCCACAGTTTCGCTGCCAGGAGGACGCCATGCCATACATCAGAATCCGCTTCGGGAAGGAATCCCGCTGGGCGATCCCGGGCCACATGCCGAAGGATGTCCTGCATCTCTTTCAGTCCGACCGGGAAGAGGGGCTCCGTGTCTGGCAGCCCCACATGGACATGTACGAAACCGTCGATGAAATCATGCTCCTGGTGGAAATCGCCGGCGTTTGCCGCGAAGACCTGCACCTGGAGGTCTCCTCGGATACCGTGACTGTCTCGGGGCAGCGCTCCGAAACGCCCCTGGAAGGCAGCGCCCGCTTCCGGCTGGCGGAAATCCCCTTCGGCCCCTTCGAGCGCAGCATTTCCCTTCCGGTCCCCGTCGATGCGGAACATGCCCGCGCAACCTTTTCCAATGGCCTCCTGATCATCCGGATGGCGAAAAAGCCACTGGATCGGGTCCATCGCGTACGCATCCAGCATCACACTTAAAATCCATCCCTTGATCTCTGCCCGTTCATGCTTACTCTAAGGCGGTGTGTGGAACGACCCGAATGGAGGCAAACATGGAGGAATTGAAGGTTCCCGACGAAGTGAAGATTGAGGCCGGTACGGTTCAAGTCCCCGGCGTGATTCCCATTATGCCGCTCTTTAATGTGGCTGTTTATCCCCGGATGATGTTTCCGATGGAGGTATCCGGAGAGCAGGCGATCCAGCTCGTCGACGAGGCCATGTCGGCGGACCGCATCATGGGGCTGCTCCTGGCGAAGACCCCTCCCCAGGAAGCGAAACTCGAGCGCAGTCACTTCTTCGATATCGGAACCAGCGCGGTTATTCTCAAGATGGCCAAGATCGGCGACAACAGGGCCCAGCTCCTCGTGCAGGGCATCAGCCGCTTCCGGGTGCTCGAATTCATCGAGGGGACGCCCTATATCCGCGCCCGGGTGGAAACCCTGGAGGACCAGGGCGGGATGGACATCGAGGTGGAGGCCCTGATGGCCAACCTCGTCAGCCTCTTTGACCGCATCGTCAAGCTGTCTCCCTTCCTGCCCCAGGAATTCGGCACCATGGCGAAGAACATCAGCGAACCGGGCATCCTGGCGGACATCATCGCCTCCGTGATCAACGTCACTATGGAGGAGAAGCAGAAAATCCTGGAGGCCCTCGAGGTCAAGGAACGCCTCCGGGAGGTGACCCGCCTGGTGAACCACCAGCTGGAGATCCTGGAGCTGGGCAGCAAGATCCAGTCGCAGGTGAAAAACGACATCGACAAGAGCCAGCGGGAGTACTACCTGCGCCAGCAGCTGGCAGCCATCCGCAAGGAACTGGGAGAGGGCGAGGAATCCAAGGTAGAGATCGACGAGTATCGGGCGAAGATCGAGGCGAAAAATCTGCCCGAGGAGGCAAAGAAGGAAGCCCTCCGGGAGTTGGAACGGCTGTCCCGGATGCATCCCTCATCAGCGGAGTTCACTGTCGCCTCGACGTACCTGGACTGGATGACATCCCTACCCTGGCACGAAAGCACGGAGGACAACCTGGACATCCGCAAGGCCCGGAAGGTTCTCGACGACGACCACTACGGGCTGGAAAAGCCGAAAAGGCGCATCCTGGAGTACCTGGCGGTTCGGAGACTCAAGCCCGACTCCAAGGGACCCATCCTTTGCTTCGCCGGTCCTCCAGGCACCGGCAAGACATCCCTGGGAACCTCGATCGCCCGCGCTCTGGGCCGCAAGTTCTACCGCCTTTCCCTGGGCGGGGTTCGGGACGAGGCGGAGATCCGGGGGCACCGCCGGACCTACGTCGGCGCCCTGCCGGGCCGCATCATCCAGGGGATCCGGCGGGCCGAGTCGAATAACCCCGTCTTCATGCTCGACGAAATCGACAAGCTTGGCAGCGATTTCCGGGGTGATCCGTCGTCCGCCCTCCTGGAGGTCCTGGACCCGGCGCAAAACAACTCGTTTTCGGACCATTACCTGGATGTGCCCTTCGATCTCTCGAAGGTGATGTTCATCACCACGGCCAACATCCTCGAGACGATCCCTCCGGCCCTGCGGGACCGCCTGGAGATCATCGAGCTGCCGGGTTACACGGAGGAGGAAAAGGTCCACATCGCCCTGCGCTACCTGATTCCACGTCAGATCCGGGAAAACGGCCTCACGTCCGATCAGATCCGGTTTTCCAGTGGAGCCATCCGGCGCATCATCTGCGGATACACCCGGGAAGCGGGTGTCCGGAACCTGGAGAGGGAAATCGCCAACATCTGCCGGGGCGTGGCCAGCCGTATCGCTGAGGGAGAAATCCAGAAGACCTCCATCCGCAACGGAGACCTCCACAAATATCTGGGCCCCGTCCGGATCTTCTCGGAGATGCACGCCCGCGTCTCCAAGCCCGGCGTCGCCATGGGCCTGGCCTGGACCCCCGCCGGGGGAGACCTCCTGTTCATCGAGGCCACCACCATGAAGGGGAAAAAGGGCCTCACCCTCACAGGTCAACTTGGTGATGTAATGAAGGAATCGGCCACGGCGGCCCTGAGCTTCATCCGGTCCAATGCCGTCGAACTGGGAATTCCGGAGGATTTCTTCGAGGAACGGGACCTTCATATCCACGTGCCCTCGGGAGCCATCCCCAAGGACGGCCCATCGGCGGGCGTGACAATGCTTACCGCCCTCACTTCGCTTCTGACGAACAAGCTGGTGAAGAAAGACCTTGCCATGACGGGCGAGATCACGCTTCGAGGCCTTGTCCTCCCCGTCGGCGGCATTAAGGAGAAGGTGCTGGCGGCGCACCGGGCGGGCGTCAAGACGATTCTCCTTCCGCGTTGGAACAGGAAGGATCTGGAGGACGTCCCGGCAAAAGTCCGGAAGGAAATCGACTTCCACTTCGTCGACGACATGATGGAAGTGCTCCGGCTCGCCCTGGAGAAATAGCGGCGTGGGACCCTCAACGGAAGACCCTGCAGGAAGAAGGAGAGGACCGGCCATGCCAGTCATCCCGAAGGAAGCATCCACCGTCATTCTGCTCCGCCGCCCCCCCGGGGGCGGCGGCGGCTTCGAAGTGCTCATGGTCCGCCGGGACCGGAAGAGCAAGTTCGTCCCCGATGCCTATGTCTTTCCGGGGGGCATCCTGGACGAGGAAGATAGTTCTGATCGCCTGGAAAGGCTCTGTGCAGGCCTGACGCCATCCCGGGCACTGGGGATCCTGGAGGCCTGTCCGTCGCGGTCGATCGCCCTCGGATCGTGGATCGCGGCCATCCGGGAGACCTTCGAGGAAGTGGGTATTCTGCTGGCCTATCGTTCCAACGGAAGCCTCTTCTCCCCGGCCACCGACGGGGAAGCGGAGCGGCTTCGATCTCTCCGGCGGCGACTCGTCGAAGGTTCGCTCCCCTTCGCGGACATTATCGAACAGGAGAGGCTGACGCTGGCCTGCGACCGGCTCCAGTATTTCTCTCATTGGATCACACCTGAGTTCCTTCCCCTTCGTTACGACGTCCGCTTTTTCCTGGCGGAGGCACCGGACCACCAGGAAGCGCTTCATGACGGAATCGAACTCACGGGTCACGTCTGGCGGACCCCTGGTGATATCCTCGAGGATTCGAGGCATGGGCGGTTCAATATGGTCCTCCCGACCCTCCTTACAATCGAGGACCTGTGCCGCTACCCGACCCTGGAGGAGGCCATCCTCTCCACAAGAAACCGGGTAGTCGAGGGAATTCTGACCCGAATGCTGGAGGAAGACGGCGTCATCGTCGAGTACACGCCAGACGGCCGGGCCTTCCGGGACCTCCCCCCTTCCGTCTGAATGCGTTCATCCCGCATTCGTCCTGCCTCCACTGTCAGTATTTGCAGAACCGATTCGCCTGTGGTATGGGTCGAGCCGCGTTCCCCCTGTGAACGACGTTTATCGATCGTAGAGGTGTTTCATGAAAGTAATTGCGGGGATTCAGAAGGCTCTCCAGGAGGGCAGGTCCGCGTTGACGGAGTCGGAGTCGAAAACGCTGCTCCGGCAATACGGCATCCCCACCGTCGAAGAAGCCGCCTGCACAACTCCCGAGGAGGCCCTCCTGGAGGCCCGCCGCCTCGGATACCCCGTGGTCCTGAAGGGTCTCGGTGCACGCCTGACCCACAAGACGGAGCGAGGGCTGGTGAAGCTTCATCTGACATCGGACGAAGAAGTCCGGCACGCCGTCCATGAAATCGAAAAAGCAGCCGGTTCCGATCTGGAAGGATATCTGGTTCAGCCGATGCTGTCAGGCCGTCGGGAATTCGTGGCCGGTCTTTTCTGCGACCCCCTTTTTGGTCCCGTCGTCATGTTCGGTCTTGGCGGTGTATTCACCGAGGTCCTTCGGGATGTAGTTTTCCGCGTGGCTCCCTTCGACGAGGCGGAGGCCGCTCTGATGCTGGACGAAGTGCGTTCTTCCGCCCTGCTCGGCCCCTTCCGGGGAGAACAACCCGCGTGGCGGGAGGCGATCATCCAGACCCTGACGGGCCTCTCCCAACTGGCAGAAGACTGCCTTGACGTGACGGAAGTGGACATCAACCCCCTGCTGATCGGACCGGACGGCCGCGTCACCGCCGTCGACGCCCTGATCGTCCTCGGGAAAAGGCCTGCCCCCCCGGCGGCGGCGGAGCCTGTCGATCCTCAGGATCTGGCCGGTTTCTTCTACCCCAAGTCCATCGCCTTCATCGGCGCCTCGGGGACCATCGGAAAATGGGGTCACATGCTGTTCACCAACGTGGCCGCCGGTGGATATGAACATGATTTTTACCTGGTGAACTCCAAAGGAGGCGTCATCGCCGGGAGGCCCGTCTTTAAATCCGTGACGGACATCCCCGGACCGGTGGACCTGGCGGTGGTCACCGTTCCGGCGGCCGGTGTTTCCGCCGTCCTCCCCGAGATCGCCGCCAAGGGAATCCGCCGCGTTGTGCTTATCAGCTCGGGCTTCAGCGAGACGGGTGAAAAGGGGCGGCAGCTTGAGCGGGATCTGGTCGCCCAGGCGCGGAAGCTGGGCCTTCTGATCCTTGGCCCCAACACCATGGGCCTGTGCAACCCGCACCACCATTTCTACTGCATGGGAATGCACGTCCGGCCTGGGGCAGGGGAAATGTCCCTGGTGGCCCAGTCGGGAAACCTGGGCACGCAGCTCCTGGCATTCGCAAAATCGCAGGGAATCGGAATCCGGGCCTTCTGCGGCTCCGGCAACGAGGGCATGATCACGATCGAGGACTTCCTCGACGCCTTCGAAAAGGACGACATGACCCGCACGGTGGTCCTGTACCTTGAGAGCATCAAAAACGGACGGCGTTTTGTCGAGACGGCCCGGCGGGTGGGTCGCAGGAAGCCTGTGGTGGTTCTCAAAGGCGGGAGAACCGATGCCGGCAACCGGGCCGCCGCCAGCCACACCGGCGCCCTGGCGTCCAACATCGCCGTCTTTCAGGCCTCCTGCCGCCAGGCAGGCATTGTCCCGGCAGACCATCCCACGGATCTCCTGGATCTGTCCGCGGCATTCTCCGCACTCCCCCTGCCGAAGGGAAGCCGGATCGGCATAGCGACCCTGGGTGGGGGATGGGGTGTCGTGGCGACGGATCTCTGCGTCGAAAACGGACTTGTGATTCCCAACCTGACAGACGAAATCATTGCGGGCATCGACAAAATTCTGCCTCCCTACTGGAGCCGGACGAACCCCATCGACCTGGTGGCCGAGTTCGACCCCCTGATCCCGCAGAAAATCATAGAAGAACTCCTGAAATGGGAAGACTGCGACGCCGTTCTCCACCTGGGAATGCTGGGGCGGGTGAGCTTCTTCCGGTCAGTTGCCGATTCGGCCATCCTGACGGACCCCAATTACTCGGAAGAGGGACTAAAAGGCAGCATTGCCCTGGCACGCCAGAGCGAGGCCGATTTCTCCCGATTCGCCGTCCGCATGATGGAGACCTACCAAAAACCCGTTCTGGGCGTCGCTCTCCTGAACGATGAAGACAGCCGGTCGATCGTGGAAGTGGAGGGAAGCCCTTACAAGGGCGTCGCTTTCCAGACGCCGGAGCGGGCCGTCAGGGTTCTGGCAAAGATGTGCACCTATTCCCGCTGGCTTTCCCGCGAGAAGCAGCGCGGGACGGGTCGGAGTGAAGCATGAGAACCGGCGCGGCCTTTCCATTGCGTAACAGTAGCGCAGACGGAGAAAGGGCGCTCCGATGAGCCGCATCGTCCTGATCCGCCACGGTCAGGCCTCCTTCGGCAAAGACCGCTACGACCGCCTCTCCCGGATGGGATGGAGGCAGGCACGTATCCTGGCCTCGCACCTGTTCCGGGCGGGTTGCACCTTCGATTCCGTGTGCGCGGGGGATCTCGAGCGCCAGCAGGACACCGCCCAGGCCGTGCTTGCCCATTACGACGGCCGGGAACGGCCTCTTCCCCCTCTCGAAACCATCCCAGAATTCAACGAGTACCCATCCCGGTCGATCTTTCTGCATTATTTCCCGCTGGTCGTAAGCGACGATCCGTCCCTGGAGAGCAACCTGGAACGACTTTACAAGGACCGCAAAGCCTTCCAGCGGGTCTTCGAGGCGGTCATCCGCCGATGGACCGAAGATCCCTCCCCGCCGGAGGACATCGTGGGCTGGGACGATTTCCGCGCCACCGTCGCCTCGGGCCTGCAGAAGCTCCTGGAACGCAACGGACGAGGCAGCAGGATCGCCGTCTTCACGTCCGGAGGCCCCATCTCCGCCGCCGTCCAGACGGTACTGGGACTCTCCACGGAAGAGACGTTCCGCCTGGCCTGGATCATCCGCAACGCCTCCGTCACGGAGTTCCTCCATGACGGGGAGCGTCTATCGCTGCTGTCCTTCAACGGGACGGCCCACCTCGAACTGGAGGGGGATCCGTCCGTAATCACATACCGGTAAACCCGGTTCCGGAGGTGTCCCATGGATTTCGCCGTATCCGAGAAAATGCAGGCCGTTACGGGGATGATGGACGACTTCGTCCGTAAGGAGCTGTTTCCCCTGGAGCCGGAATTCCTGACCACGGACTTCCGGGACCTCCTCCCCCTTCTGGAGGAAAAGCGCCGGATGGTCCGGCAGATGGAGCTCTGGGCGCCGAACCACCCGCCCGAGTACGGCGGCATGGGGCTCAACCTGATGGACCACGCCCTTGTATCGGAGGTCCTGGGCCAGTCCCCCATCGGCCATTACGTCTTCGGCTGCCACGCGCCGGACGCGGGAAACATCGAGATCCTCCATAAATACGGGACGGAAAAGCAGAAAATCCAATATCTGAAGCCGCTGGTGGAGGGAAAGATTCGCAGCTGCTTCTCCATGACGGAGGTGGACCTCCCGGGATCGAACCCCATCCTGATGGACACGACAGCGGTCACCGACGGGAGCGACTACGTCATCAACGGCCAGAAATGGTACTCCACGGCCGCCGACGGAGCGGCCTTCGCCATCGTCATGGCCGTCACGAACCCCGACGCCGCCCCGCACATGCGGGCCAGCATGATCATCGTCCCCACGGACAATCCCGGATTCAACCTGGTCCGGAACATTCCCGTCATGGGCCACACGGGCAGCGACTTCGCGAGCCATGCCGAGATCCTCTACCAGTCCTGCCGGGTCCCCCGGGAGAACCTCCTGGGTCCGGAGGGATGGGGCTTCGTCATCGCCCAGGAGCGCCTCGGACCGGGACGGATCCACCACTGCATGCGCTGGCTCGGCATCTGTAACCGTGTGTTCGACCTGATGTGCCGGAGAGCCGCCACTCGGGTCATCACGGCCGACGGCAATACGCTGGCATCGCGCCAGATCGTCCAGGCCTGGATCGCCGAATCCGCCGCCGAGATCCAGGCGGCCCGCCTCATGACGCTCCATGCCGCCTGGAAGATCGAGAATCTGGGCGTCAAGGAGGCCCGGGAGGACATCTCCCTCATCAAGTTCTACGTCGCCGGCGTCCTCCAGCGGGTGGTGGACCGGGCTCTCCAGGTTCACGGCGGCATGGGGATGACCGACGACACGATCATCGCCTATTTCTACCGCCACGAGCGGGCTGCCCGGATCTACGACGGAGCGGACGAGGTGCACAAGGTCACCGTGGCCCGGCGGATCATAAAGCAGAAAGTGGCACGAAAATCCTGAACGGTACGGGAGATACCATGGATTATATCGATCGAACCAAGGCGATCCGACCGGGAGAAGAACTTGATCTCACGCGTCTCGAACCGTATTTGAGAAGCGTCATCCCCGGTCTGGACGGGCCGATAGCGGTGGAGCAGTTCCCCGGCGGTTATTCAAACCTTACCTACCTGATCCGGTGCGGCGGCCGGGAGATGGTCCTTCGCCGCCCGCCTTTCGGGAAAAAGGCCAAGACGGCCCACGACATGGGCCGTGAATACCGGGTTCTCAAGGCCCTTCGGCCGTCTTTCCCCTGCTGTCCCGAGCCCCTGGTCTACACGGAGGACGAATCGATCCTGGGCTGCCCCTTCTTCGTCATGGAGAGAATCCGCGGCATCATCCTCCGGCGCGAACTGCCGAAAGGGCTCACCTTCACGCCGCAGGAGGCCCGGAAGCTCAGCGAAAACCTTGTAGACACCCTGGTTGACCTCCACGCCGTGGACGTGGAAAAGGCGGGGCTGAAAGATTTCGGGAAACCCGAAGGGTATGTCCGGCGCCAGGTGGAGGGGTGGAGCGGGCGGTACCGGAACGCCCGGACACCCGACGCGCCGGACTTCGAGACCGTCATGGCCTGGCTCGCGGAAAAACAGCCGCCCGAATCGGGCCGCGTGTCGCTGATCCACAACGATTACCGCTTCGACAACGTGGTCCTTCACCCGGACGACCCCTTCCGGGTCATCGGGATCCTGGACTGGGAAATGGCCACCATCGGGGATCCCCTGATGGATCTGGGCGGTTCCCTGGCCTACTGGGTGGAGAAGGACGATCCGCCGGACCGTCAGGTTCTCCTCTTCGGGCCGACCAACCTGGAGGGAGCCCTCACGCGGGACGAGGTGACCGAGCGTTATCTGGCAAAAACCCGGATGTCCACGCCGGCCATGGATTTCTACATGACCTTCGGGTTATTCCGGCTGGCCGTCATCGCCCAGCAGATCTACTACCGTTTTTATCACGGCCAGACGAAGGACCAGCGGTTCCAGATGATGATCGTCGCCGTCCAGGTCCTGGAAAAGGAAGCCCTGAAGCTGATCGATGCGTCGTCCCTGTAGAACGGGGGCGGCTGGATCGAACCAGCCTCGGTCGGGATCCGGAAATACCGGTCCTGCGGCAGCCTTTACACTGAGTCGTAATCATCCCTGAGGCCCGGTGCCGGACTGGCGGCCCGAATGAGAACCGCCCGTCGAGGCGATGATGGTTCGCCTGAAGGATTCGCGCCTGCAGAGGTCCCTTCGCGTCTCAATGTCCATCCAGGAGCAGGTTTTTCCATCCCCACCGCCGGTCGTCCCGATCCTGTTCTTCCCGGAGGCTCTTCTCCACTTTCGCCCTCAGATCTTCGAAATCCTGGCCTTCGAGATCCGCCGGCACATCGATCGGATCTCCCCAGCGGACGACGATCCGGCTGAATGGCTTCGGGACGAGCATCCGGTCCCAGCTCCCCAGGGCCCAGGCCCTGCTGAAGGAAATGAAGACCGGGACGATGGGTGCACCGGAGAGCTGGGACATGCGGATCAGACCGGCCTTGACCACTCCCCGGGGTCCCGTCGGGCCGTCGGAGGCATGGACGGCAAAGGGGTGCTCCCGCAGGCTCTTCACCATGGCGGCCAGTGCCTCCCGGCCGCCGCGGGTGCTGGAACCCCGAACGGGCCGGAAGTTGAGGCGCACCACGAGCCGGGCAATGAGATCCCCATCCCGGCTGCCGCTGATCATTGCCGAGGGCCGGAAATCCTGGAAACGGGCGGCGTAACTCACGACACCAAGAATCCGCTGGTGCCACAGCGCGGCAATCGCCTTACCGCCGCCCCGGAGGTGGGAAAGCATCCGCTCCTCTCCGATCACCTCGATCCGCATCAGTGACAAGTACCCGCGGATCAGGTTGTGTGCCAGGGGGATGATGAGGCCTGATTCGACTGCCGACTTCCCGAGCCACTTCAAGAGTTTCTTCTTCACGCTGCTCCCTGTGTTCCCCGTAAATAAACCGGATTTGAAAAGATCCAGGGACGCCAGCGCCCCCAGGACCACCGCCTTACTTCCACCCGGTAAACTCCGGGTCCCGGAGCCGGCAATGAAAGTGACCGTCCCGATTCTTCCCGGATCACCGCCCCGTCCCTCACCAGGCAGATCCGTCCCTCTCCCGGAACCCGCACCTGCAGGACCCAATCTTCATCGGATTGGAAATGTGCCTCTTCTCCCATGACGACGACGCCGGCCGGTCGTTCCGCCTGGAAGCGAAACCCCGTGGAGGATGCAAGCCAATCGTTCGCCACATATGACCGGCCCTCCGCCAGGGCCTTCAGGACCGATTCCATCGCCGGCCCCGACGCCTCGGCAAGAGGCTCCTTCGTCAGGATGTGGGTCCGCAGGATCGGCAGGACCCGGGCGAAGGGGAAAACCGGCATTGTTACACCGAACCAGCGCTTTTTCGTGTTGTGGTTGTCGCACTCGCCGATCCCCGGGACCCGGCGCTCCCGCCCCAGGGCATCCCACCGGACCAGCGTCTCCCGATCGGGTCCCCGGAGGACCAGGGCCGGCATCAGGTAGCTCGCCAGTGCCCGGACCTTTCCAGTCAGAGACTCCTGCCAGTCCGTCATGAAATCCCAGATACCGAGGCCGTTGAAACCGCTGATGTCCCAGTCCGTCCAGGGATAGTGTTTCACGTGAAACAGAGGGGCTCCTTTGTGGTCCGGGTGGGCGATGAAGCCGATGCCCCCCGCTTCCCGGACCCGGTCGATGTAGCTTTGCGGATCCGTGTCCTCCGCGTCGTCGGGAATGTCGACGACCCCGCAGGGACCAAAGGCCAGATAATGGTTGAACCGGGGAGAGATCTCCTGGCCCACGATGACGAGGACGCCGTCGTGCCATCCTTCCCAGCCCCTGTCTCTTGCGGTGACACAGGCATGGTCCGTCAGGGCTAGAAAATGCACTCTCGAGGTCCGGGCTGCCCGGATCATCCTGGATACCGGCGTCCGCCCGTCAAAGGAATACTCCGAGTGGAGATGGATCACTCCCGTGTAATCATGCACGGCCCGCTTCCCCCTTCCGAACGGACCGCCGCGAACCGAGGCCGGCAACGGGACAGCCCTCGCAGCGGGGTTCGGCCTTCCGGCAGAAAACCTTTCCCGTCTGGACGAAGAGTGCATGATACTGTTTGAAGAGGGACACGTCCTTCGGCAGGAAGCAGGAAACCGTATCCCGGACGGCGCCGTAGGATTCCGATCCATCGATCCATTCATGCCTTTTCAGGATCCGCCTCGTGTAGGCGTCGACAACAAAGACCGGCCGGTTCCCCGCGTAGAGGAGAATGCTGTCCGCTGTCTCCTCCCCGATTCCGTGAACAGAGAGCAGTTCTTCCCTCAACTGCCCGGATTCCTTCCGGAACATTTGTTCCAGACGCAGATCGTAATGGGCTTGCAGATAGGAGAGGAACTCCTTCAACCGACGTGCCTTGACACGGAAATACCCGGCGGGGCGGATGAATTCGGCCAGGACCGCTTCATCCAGCGCGTTGAGCCTCTCGGGGGTCAGGACCCGGGCCTCCTTGAGATTGGCGATGGCTTTCTCCACATTCGTCCAGACCGTGTTCTGCGTCAGGATGGCCCCAACGACGACCTCGAATGGGGTCTCCCCGGGCCACCATCCTAGATCCCCGAAATGGGCGTTCATCCTTGCGTATAGATCAAGCGTCGAGGGCGCACTGTCCATGGAACCGCCTTGCCGGCCTGGAAAGAGAATGGATGGCGGCCTCCCCTCCGGATTTCCCCAGGAGGAGGCGCCGTGGGAATGGCCGTGGATTCTTCCGGAAACTACTTCCGGAGGGCCACGTAAAAGGTGGACCGGCCCCGCTTGATCAGGAGGAGCACGGTGTTCTTGTCGCTCTTCTTGGAAACTTCCCGCTGGTATTCCTTTACGGAGGTTACCCTTACCTTGTTTACCTGGAGGATGATGTCCTGGGGCTGCAGCCCGACTTCGTCCGCCTGGCTCCCCTCCCGTACATCCGCCACCAGCACGCCGCTCCGCGATGCGATCCCCAGATAACGGGCCACCTGCGGCGTGATGTCCTGAACGGTGATGCCGAAGCCCTGCTTTTCGTCTCTGCTTCTCGCACGGGCCATTTCCTTCGATTCGGTCCGTTCCTCCACGACGACCTGGATCGTCCGTTCCACCCCATCCCGCAGTACTTTTATGGAGATCCGGTCATCTACCCGCATCGAAGCAATCATGAGCAAGAGATCATGGGTATCCTTGACGTTTCTGCCGTTGATCTCCGTGACCACATCCCCCGCCTGAATACCCGCCTTGTCGGCCGGATCTCCCTTGAACACTTCAGAAATCAGGGCTCCGCTCCGATCCTTGAGTTTCATGCTCTTTGCCAGGTCTTCCGTCACGTCCTGCACGGAGATTCCCAGCCAGCCCCGAGTCACTTTCCCCTTTGCCTTCAGGTCCGAAAGAATGGCCTTGGCCATCTCCATGGGAATGGCAAAACCGATGCCCTGCCCCTGGGCCACAATGGCCGTGTTGATGCCCACGACCTTCCCCTCCATGTTGAACAGGGGACCACCGCTGTTGCCCGGGTTGATGGAGGCGTCGGTCTGGATGAAATTGTCATAGGGGCCGGCCCCGATCACCCTTCCCTTGGCGCTGACGATGCCTGCCGTCACGGTCGCATCCAGGCCGAAGGGGTTGCCGATGGCGACGACCCAGTCCCCGACCCGGAGCTTCTCCGAGTCTCCCAGTTCCGCCACGGGCAGGCTGTCGGAGGTCTTGATCCGGATGAGGGCGATGTCCGTCTTGGCGTCCCGGCCGATGACCCGGGCTTCGAACTCCCGGCCGTCGGAGAGCTTCACGAGGATTTTGTCGGCCTGTTCGATGACGTGATTGTTGGTGAAGATGTATCCGTCGGAACTGATGATGAACCCCGAGCCCAGGCTCCGCTGCTTGAATGTCCGCGGCGTGTCGCCGAAGAACCGGCGGAAGAAATCGTCCCCGAAATGGCGATCCAGGGAATCTTCCTGTCCGAAGGGGCTCCGGAGCATCCCCCGGCCGCCGGACCGGACGGTCTTGGTCGTGCTGATGTTGACCACCGCCGGCTTTACCTTCTCCGCCAGATCGGCGAAGGAGCCCGGTGCCCGGACGCTGACGGCGTTGGCGGCGGGGATCTCCGTCCCCGACGGAACGAAGGACGACTTCAGGACCTCCACGAAGGAGACGATAAAAAAGGCGATGAGAAACGCCAGGAGAAACATGATAAACGTTCTCCGGCGGCTGCCCTCTTTGGCCATATTCCCTCCCTGTGCACTCTGCTCTGAACTCTTTTCGCCGGAAGAAACACTCCGGCTTGCGTAGACCGGTATTATAAACGGACGGGGCTTTTGTCAACTGCCATCTCTGCCCGCCGGGACGATCCCTCGCAAAAGGTCAGGCCGGTACGTTCTCATGAAAGACCGGATTGGTGAGGGTCCCGATCCGCTCGATCTCCACGGACACCGTGTCGCCGGCATGAAGAAAGATCGGCGGCTTCCTCGTGAATCCGACGCCCTGCGGCGTCCCCGTGAGAATCACCGTCCCGGGTTCGAGGGTCATCGAAAGGCTCAGGTTGCTCACAATGGACGCCACGGGGAAGATCATGTCGGCGGTGGAGGCGTCCTGCAGGGCCTGTCCATTGACCAGGCAGCGGATCCGCAGGTTTCCCGGGTCTTCTACTTCGTCCCGGGTCACAAGCCAGGGCCCCAGGGGGCAGAAGGTGTCGAAGCTCTTTCCCCGGGCCCACTGCCCCTTCTGCTTCTCAATCTGCCAGTCCCGGGCGCTGACGTCGTTGGCGCAGGAATACCCGAGAACGTATTCCATCGCCTCCCCGGGGGTGACGTTTTTGGCCCGGCGGCCGATGACCACTGCCAGTTCCGCTTCGTAATCCACATGTTCCGCACCAGCCCGGGGCAAAAGGATCGGCTCTCCTGGGCCGATGAGGCTCGTCGTGGCCTTCAGAAACAGAACCGGCTGCTCCGGATAGGACATGGCGAATTCATCCCCGTGCTGACGGTAATTGATGCCGAGGGCCAGTATGTTCGGTGGAGCCAGGGGGCAGAGAAGCCGCCGGACGGGCCGGCATTCCACACCGACCTCGAAACCACCGAAGAGATCTCCCTTCAGGACCCATGCCTCGTCCGTCCGGTCGTCACGGGCCATCCCCCAGTCGATCCGGCCTTCCGGGTCGGCAAAACGAATGATCTTCATGCCGCTCTCCTTCCGATCCATTCTCCGGCTTCCATGCCGCCGGGAACGTAAATGTCCCTGCCGGAATCGGGCTCCTTCCATCCGGACAGCCGGCAATTCCGGTCCCAGGCGCCGTAGCGCTGTTCTTCCACCGAATTGATTCATTCATAACATGTTTGGGAACCCCTGGAAAGACATCCAGATCCCCTTTGCCGGTCCGGCCCACCTTGTGGTAGGATCACCTCCGCGTTGTTTCCCTCCCGGCGGCCGCCGGGCAAACCAGGAACGGGATCATGTACACGGCAATTGAGCGGATCGGAGAGAAAAGCATCCGGACGGCCAAGTCCTTTTACGAGACCCTGGCCTTTTCCAGCCTCGTCTTCTTCAAGATGTTCGACCGAACATCATACAACAGCGCCATGCGGATGGTCCTGGTCAACCAGATCTACTTCACCTCCGTCCAGGTACTTCCCCTGTTCATCGCCGTATCCATTCTCTTCGGGTCCCCCATGGTGGGCATCACCCTGCAGGTGCTCCAGCACTTCGGCCTCGCCGACCGCATGGGATCCGTCCTGATGGGGTTCGTCGTAACGGAGCTTTCCCCGTTCATGACGGTCCTCCTGATCGCCCTGCGTTCCAGCTCCGCCATCAACGCCGAGATTGCCGTCATGAAGGTCAATCAAGAACTCAAGACGCTTGATGTTTTCGGCATTGACGTCCTGGACTATCTCTTCCTCCCAAGGATCATCAACGGGATCCTGTCCATTGTCTGCCTGAGCAGCCTCTTTTCCATCCTCGCCCTGGCCAGTGGAGCCCTGTTCAGCCGGTATCTTTTCAACATGAGCATAAACGATTACACGACCCTGCTGTTCCTGTCGGCGGACTTCTCGGACCTCTTCATCCTCCTGGTCAAGTGCATCTTACTGGGCTTCTTCATCACCCTGATTCCCATTCGCTTCGGCCTCCGGGCCACCACCCATGAACTGACAAGCATCCCCATCTCCGTGCTCAACGGAATGGTCAAGGTTTTCATTGCCATCGTCGTGATCGAGGTGCTATCATTACTACTCAGATTTATTTGAAACTTTTCCCCCGGGAGGAAATCCTGGAGCAGGCGCTGGCGGTCATTTCGGAGGAGCACCGCGTCCGGTTGGGGCTCGTGGCCATGGACGTGCCCCTGATCTCCAACCTGGACATCCTGGGAAACCTCGCCCTAATCAAGCAGTTCCGCGAGAATCTCCCGAAACGCGAGGCGGAGTCCCTGGCCTTGTCGTACCTGCAGCGCTTCGACATGGAGCGGATCGCCTACCGGCGGAATCCTAACCTGTCAGCGGAGGAGCGATTCTGTGTCATGCTGATCCGGGCCGTCCTGGTTCCGGAGGCGTTTGTCGTGATCGACCGCCCCCTGAAAATCGTGCCCGATCTCCAAGACAACCGCTTTTTTCACGATATGATGACAAGGGTGGCGGATTCCTGGTCATCCTGTGTGATCTTCGATTACCCCTGGAACCGAGAACGCTATGAAGATGTCCCGGTCGATATCGACGAACTTTAAGGTCGGGCTGTTCCTGACGATCACGGCCCTGATGATGGTCCTTTTCCTGTCTCACATGGCCTACAAGAAAGGGCTGTTCGATGCGGAGCACACCTTTACGCTTTCTTCGAAAACCGGCGAGGATCTGGCGGAGGGCATGCCCATCCATTTCGCCGGGTTCCGGATCGGCAGGATCGACCAGCTGGAGCTGAACGACCAGGGCATGGTGATCATCCAGATCAAG
>PHBD01000016.1 GCA_002841865.1 Deltaproteobacteria bacterium HGW-Deltaproteobacteria-19 | reverse complement strand
ACGGCCCCGAACTTCATGCTGGGGCTGTTCTTCCTGGCCCTGGTGACGACCATCGGCCGGCTCTACCAGGAGGCCTGGTCCAAGAAGAAGGACGTCTGATTCCAAACGCTCCCGCAAAGGGCACAGGACATAACAACCGGATCTTTTTCTGATCTGTGTTCCTCGAGCAGCCCCCCCGGGTCCCAGCCCGGAGGGGCTTTCGAATCTTGGGTCTACTTTCCCTCCGCCACAGCTCGAACTTTCGCCTGGAGGTTGATGAGATAAGGCCTCTCTTCCTGGAGGTTCGCTGCCGTATCCAGGTAATCCTCCCGGTGGATCCGCCGGACAACCGCATCCCGATCCCCGCCGCAGGCATCCAGGTAGCGTTCGATCCGCTCCCGGAAGACCTTTGTCCGTTCCAGCGAACGCGCCACATATCCCCGGGCATCCTCGCCGGTGAGCGTGTAATAGTGGCTCATCATGATCAAATCCAGATCCAGGGGAAGAAGTTTTTCGAGGGAGGCTACGTAATCCCGGTAGCTTGCCAGGAACTCGGGCTGAATCGTGAAGTTCCGGTCGAAGACGCCGACAGCCTCGCCGGTGATGAGGGCCTTCAGCCGAGGGATGTAGTAACAGACGGAATCCCGGGTATGCCCGGGGGTGGCGATCACCCGAAAGGCCAGGCCGCCGCCGGGGTCCACCTCGGCCTCGTCTTCCAGCGGGATGTCCACGTCCAGGGAATCGAAGGAGATGTCCTCCCGGCCGACTCGGTCCCTGTACAACTCCTCACAGTCCCGGCTCAAACTTCGGATCAACTCGACGGCGCTCGTTTTCCGCAGGGTCTCCGCCGCAAGCCGGTGTGCCCCGATTTTCAAACCCGGAATGTTACGCTTCAGGTAAGGCCCCGCGCCACAGTGATCGAAATGGGCATGGGTCAGGTACAGGCAACAAAGCTTCCCGACGTCTCCCAGGAGCGCCTGAAGGTCTTTCCGATAGGCCGGTCCCATGAAGGTCATGCCCGCATCGAATAGAACGGGCGTCTCTCCGATCAACAGATAGGCCGGCAGATGCGGCCCCCCGATGGCGTGCAGTCCGTCGGCCAGCAATCCCCGGCTCTCGATAATCATGATTCCTCCCGTGTAAGATATTCCATTGCAGCCAGCCGCAACAGTCTGCCCAATGGCGGGCAAGTCATCCATCGGGGAACCGGCTGAAAACGATGTTTTGCATAACACGATCGAACGCCCTTTGCCACCGGCCGGCTTCCATCACCCAAAACCAGGCCTCAGGCAGCATCGGATGATACCGGCGAGGAGGGCAATTTTTCGGCGTGACCGACAATGCCGCTTGACCCGGGAGACTGGATGGGCAATACAGGACTCTCAAAAAAAATTGAGGAGACCAGGCTCCGCTGACCCGGCCATGAAAAAATCCTTCTTTTCGCAGTGCCTGTGCGGTATTGCCATGCTCTTTCTCCTTCTTCCCGGAGTGCCACAGTCGGTCTCCGCAGAAAACGAGAAAACCCTGTATGAAGGGGATTCGATTTACAACCATATCACGATCCGCCAGGCGGGTTCGAACCGTTGCATGATCTTCGGACGGCATCGGGATCAGCGTCAGACCTGTATCAGCCTCTCGCGGCCCGACGAATCCGTCTTTGAATACACGGCCATGATGTTCATCGGGTTTCAGCTTCTTCCGAACACCCGGAACGTCTGCCTCATCGGGCTTGGAGGTGGCTATATCCCGACGGTCTTCCGCTTGCACCTGCCCCATGTCCGGCTGCAGTCCGTGGAGGTGGATCCGCTGGTGGTCCGGCTGGCAAAGGATTACTTTCAGTTCCGGTCCGCCGCCGGCCACGCCCTGTCCATAACCGACGGCCGTCAGTATCTCCGGCGAAACCCCGATAAGTTCGATCAGATCTGGATCGATGCCTTCAATTCCGACTATATACCGGCGCACATGACGACCCGGGAGTTCCTCGAGCTGTGCCGCTCGCGACTAACGCGCAATGGCGTGGTCGTTCAGAACGTCCACAATTCGAACCAGCTCTTCGACGCCCAGGTGACGACATTCCGGAGCGTCTTCAGCCACGTTTATGTTTTCGAGGGAACGAGCAGCAGCAATTCCATCATCATCGCCGCCCAAGAACCCCTGTACCCGCCACCCCGGCTCTGCGGAGAGCGCTGCAATAGCCGGATCGGCCCGATCGACCTGGCCCGGGAATCCCGGAAATTCGACCCAAACCCCAGAATCCGCAAGGAAAGAATCCTGACAGACGATTATAATCCGGCCAATCTTCTTCTGAATCGAAAATAGAAAGATCATTGCCGCTCCTCCGCAGGAAGGATGAACCATGGGACTCGCATACTTCGCTTTTGCACTTCTTTTATTCACGTTCGGGGCGGTCATCATGAGCCTCGAGATTCTCTCGTCGAACCTGATGTCCCCGTACTTCGGAGGCTCCGTTTACATCTGGGGAAGCATCATCAGCTCTTTCATGGTCCATTTCTCCATCGGATACGTCCTGGGCGGCTACCTGGCAAAACGGGCCTTCAAGGTTTCCTTTTTCACCTTCCTCCTGGCCGTCAGTGCGGCCTGGGTGCTTATCATTCCCCAGATCCATGCCCCCGCCTGCAATTATATCGCCGAGCAGATTGTCGATGTCCGCGCGGGATCACTCGCGGCCATGAATGTCCTCTTTTTCGTTCCCATCACAATCATGGCCATGGTGTCCCCCTATATCATCGGGATTCTGACCCACTACCACCGGGATTCGAGCCTGACGGCAGGCCTGGTCCTATTCCTTTCAACCCTCGGCTCCTTCGTGGGGACGAACCTGACGGCATTCTTCCTGATCGACTGGTTTCCCGTGTCGAGGATCATTGTCGGACTGGGTTGGATATGCCTTGCCACTTCATTGCTTGTCCTGTCTTTCCGGCTGGACAGGAAACTCGGCCGCGCCTCCCGGATTCGCCTGTAGGCGAATTTTTCGAAAAAATTCTTGACAACCACAGGGGATCATATTACGGGACTGTCAATTCATAGAACGTGTCTGCCAGGTACGGTTGTTCTGCCGACACGGAAAAAGTTGGATAGAGACATTTGAAGTGCAGAGGTTGGCCACCGTGCTCTTCTTAAGAGTCCAGGTGGCTTTTTATTCTGCCACTCGTTCCATCCGACTTTGGGAAAATTTGAGAAAGGAGGGTGCAAACGATGGCAGAAGGCAAGGTGAAGTGGTTCAACGAGCAGAAAGGCTTCGGGTTCATCGAGAAGGATGAAGGCGGCGACGTGTTCGTCCATTTCAGTGCGATCCAGGGCTCCGGCTTCAAGACGCTGGTCGAGGGTCAGCGTGTGAGTTTCGATGTCACGCAGGGCAAGAAAGGCCCCGCGGCGGAAAACGTAAAGCCCCTGTAAGCATTAATCTGAATGCAAAGAAGCACTCCCTCGCCGGGATCGGCGTTGGGGTGCTTCTTCATTTTTACCTTCCCAGAACAGAGCAACCGTCAGGGGGTAATTCATGGTCCGATCCAAATACACATTTCAGAAGCGGGAAAAGGAAAGGGCACGCCAGAAGAAGCAGAAGGAAAAGGAGGCACGCCGGATCGAAGCGAAGGAGTCCAAAGCCTTGGCTCGGGCAGAGAACCCGGCGGAAGATCCCGACATCGCAGGTATCGTTCCGGGGCCACAGGCGCTGCCTGAGCAGTGGGAAGACAGCAGCAATCAATAGCTGACGGTCAACACCCTCTTCTCTTCTCCAAACCACCCGGGTCCTCCTGCCGCTTTCCGTCGATGGCTTCCCGGATCTCCCGGACAAAGGAAGCCGTTGTCTCGACCTGATCAACGCTGCCTGTATTTTCCCCGATAAGCCGGACCAGCGCACTGCCGACAACGATACCGTCGGCCAGGGGAGCGATCCCGGCAGCCTGCCCGGCCGTAGCAATGCCAAACCCGGCGACAATTGGCAGGTCCGTCACCGCCCGGAGCCTCTCCAGATCGTGCCGGACGTCATCCGGTTTCGGCGTGCTTGTACCCGTCACTCCTGTCACGGATATGGCATAAACGAATCCCGCCGCTCGGCGGAGGATCTTCCTGGCCCGTGCCGCGTCCGTCGTCGGCGCGACGAGTGAAATGACAGCCAGGCCCGCCGGATCGCTGTAACGCCTCAACTCCCCGGCCTCTTCGAAAGGGAGATCGACCACGAGCAGCCCGTCCACGCCCGCCGCGGCCGCATCCCGGGCAAACCGCTCGACGCCGTAACTCAAAATGGGATTGAAGTATCCGAACAGCACCACGGGAATGCCGGACCGCCGGCGCAGGGAAGCGATCCGTTCGAGAATGCCCGCCAGGGTGGTCCCCCGCTTCAGCGCCCGTTGAGACGCCGCCTGGATAACAGGGCCGTCGGCCGTGGGATCGGAAAATGGAACGCCGATCTCAAGGATGTCGACACCGGCAGATTCCAGCACCAGGGCCAGTTTTTCCGTTGTCTCCAGGTCCGGATCCCCCGCCGTAAGGTAGGCCACAAAAACCTTCCGTCCTTCCGCTTTTCTCCGGGCAAACGCTTTCTCAATGCGTCCCATGATCGTCCTCCTTTCCCTGCTTCTTCGCCATGACCTCAGCGTCCTTGTCTCCTCGACCGGAGAGGTTGACGACCATGATCCGATCCTTCCCCAGCGTCGGCGCCAGGGTCATGGCATAAGCGACGGCATGGGCACTCTCCATGGCAGGGATAATGCCCTCGAGCCGCGACAGCTGAGAAAAGGCATCCATGGCTTCCCGGTCCTCGACGGCTACATATTGCGCGTGGCCGCTGGCATGAAAGGCGCTGTGCTCGGGCCCCACGCCCGGATAATCGAGCCCCGCTGCAATGGAATGGGCGTCTCGCACCTGGCCGTCATCGTCCTGCAGCAGGAAGGTCTTGTTTCCGTGGAGGACGCCGATCCGGCCGGCGGTGATGCTCGCGGCATGCATCCCCGTCGCAAGACCCAACCCCGCCGCTTCGACGCCGATCATCTTCACTCCGGGATCATTGCGAAACGGATAAAACAGGCCCATGGCATTGCTCCCTCCACCGACGCAGGCCACCAGCACATCCGGCAGCCGCCCTTCCTTCTCCAGGATCTGCCTTCTCGCTTCGCGGCCGATGGCGCTCTGGAAGTCGCGGACCATCATCGGATAGGGATGGGGACCCGCCGTCGTGCCGATGACGTAGAAGGTGTCCCGGACGGAGGCGGTCCAGTACCGCATGGCTTCGTTCATGGCGTCCTTCAGCGTCGCCGTGCCGGCGGCAACGGGAACAACCTCGGCCCCGAGAATCTTCATGCGGTAGACGTTGGGCGCCTGCCGGCGGATGTCCTCCTCGCCCATGAAGACGCGGCACTCCATGCCGAAGAGGGCCGCCACAGTGGCCGTGGCCACGCCGTGCTGGCCCGCCCCGGTCTCCGCGATGACCTTCCGCTTGCCCATGCGCCGGGCCAGAAGGGCCTGCCCCAGGGTGTTGTTGATCTTGTGGGAGCCCGTGTGATTCAGGTCTTCCCGTTTCAGGTAAATCCGGGCACCGCCCAGGGAATCCGTCAGGCGGGAGGCAAAATAGAGGGGCGTCTCCCGGCCGCCATAGTCCTTCTGCAGCATCCTGAATTCCCGCCGGAACTGCGCGTCCCGCTGAGCCTCCCGATAGGCCGCTTCCAGTTCGTAAAGGGCCGGCATGAGGGTCTCCGCGGCGTAGCGCCCACCGAAAGGGCCGAAATGACCGCGCCGGTCCGGCTGTCTGTTCATCTTCATGGCTCATCCTTTCTTATCTTGCGGATATCCGCACCTCCGCAGTCAGCCCGCGCGGAAGGGCGGCGAAAGATCGCCGATCCGCCCTCATCACCCGGATTCCCGACCTGACGGATGGCGGCAATGATGCTCCGCATCCGCTCGTGATCCTTGATTCCCGGGGCGGTCTCGATGCCGCTGTTGATGTCCACCGCCCGGGGCCGGACGGCGGCCAGGGCCTCCCGGATGTTGTCACCCCGGAGCCCTCCGGCGAGAACAAGGGGAAAAGCCCGCCCCAACTCCGCCGAACGGTTCCAGTCGGCGGTGCGGCCTGTCCCGCCGCGGCGCTTGGCATCCCCGCCGTCGGCCAGAAAGGCTTTCACCGGATATGCGCCCAGTGCATCGATGTCCATGGATACCCCGGGCCACACGGCCTTGATCAGCCGCTCCCGGGAAAACCGGCAGCAATATTCCGGCGATTCCTCGCCGTGGAGCTGGATCATGTCCAGGCCGCAGGACCCGGCGACATCCTCTACGAACGCCGCGTCCTGATTCACGAAAACGCCAACCGTAACGATCCCCCCGGGCAGTTCGGCCCTGATCCGCCGGGCCTGCTCCGGGGAAACGCAGCGACGGCTTAGTGGATAGAAAATGAACCCCAGGGCGTCAGCGCCCGACCGGGCGGCGCACAGGGCGTCTTCCAGGCGCGTGATCCCGCAGATCTTGATCTCCGTCATCGTCCCGTCAACTCCTTCAGTTTCGCCGCCGGATCTGATGCCTTCATCAGGGTCTCGCCGACCAGAAAGGCGTGAACGCCTGCATCGAGAAGGCGCTCAATATCGTCCCGGGTTTGGATGCCGCTCTCACCGACGACCGTCATGCCCGCCGGCACCCTAGGCGCCAGCTCCAGCGTCGTCGCCAGGTCCGTCCGGAAGGTGTCGAGGTCGCGGTTGTTGATCCCCACGAGAACGGCACCGGCGCGGAGGGCAAGGTCCAGCTCCCCGCCACTGTGGACCTCCACGAGGGCGCTCATGCCCAGAGAGGCCGCCAGGGCGGCATACTCCCGCAGCCGTTCTTCCTCCAGGATGCGGGCGATCAGGAGCACCGCGTCGGCCCCCAGGAGCCGCGCCTCGACGACCTGATACTCGTCGATGACGAAGTCCTTGCGCAGGACGGGGAGGCCCGCCTCCCGCCGCACCTCCTCGAGATGGGCGCCGGCGCCTTCGAAAAACGTTTCGTCCGTCAGGACCGAGATGGCGGCGGCCCCGCCGTTCTCATAGACGGCGGCGATCTCCCGGGGCCGGAAGTCCTCGCAAAGGCGGCCTTTGGACGGGGAGGCCCGCTTGATCTCGGCAATGATCGCGCAGGGATTCCTGCGTAGCGCCTCCCGGAAATCGCGCACGGGAGGAGCCCCGGAAAGGGAGCGCTCCAGGACTGCAAGGGGCGTCCGTGCCTTCGCGAGGGCCACTTCCCGTTTTTTCACCTCCACGATGCGGTCGAGGATCACGGGACACCTCAGGCGTGGCTCATCTCGATCAGGGCCTGGAGCTTCTTCACGGCCGCGCCGCCGTCGATGCATTCCCGGGCGACAGCGGCTCCCTCCATAACCGTCCCGGCCTTCCCGCCGGCGACGATGGCGAAGGCGGCGTTCAGCACCACCACGTCCCGGCAGGGACCGGCTTCACCCGTCAGAACGGCCCGGACGATGCGGGCGTTGGCTTCGGCGTTCCCGCCGACCAGGGATTCGGGAGTATGAATCTCCCCGATGATCTCCCGGGGATCGAAGTTGTAGGTCCGGACGAGGCCGTCCTTCAGTTCCGAGACCCGCGTCTCCCCTGTCACTGTGACTTCGTCGAGTCCGTCCAGGCCGTGGACGATAAAGGCCCGCTTCGTCCCCAGGTTTTTCAGCACCCCTGCGAAGGTCTCCGTCAGCTGTGGGTCGTAAACACCGATGAGCTGGGCCGTCGCGCCCGCCGGGTTCGTCAGGGGGCCAAGCATGTTGAAGATCGTCCTGATTCCCGTCTCGCGGCGGGGTCCGGCGGCGTACTTCATGGCCCCGTGCAGCCGGGGGGCAAAGAGAAACCCGATGCCGATTTCCTGGATGCATTCCTCGACAACGTCCGGCTCCGCCTCGATGTTGACGCCGAGGGCTTCCAGGACATCGGCGCTCCCGCAGCCGCTGGAGACGGCCCGGTTGCCGTGCTTGGCCACCGTCAGGCCCGCGGCGGCCGCGACGAACGCCGTTGTCGTGGAGATGTTGAAGGTGTTGCTCCCGTCGCCTCCGGTGCCGCAGGTATCGACGATGATGCCGGACCGGGCGTCGATGCGGGTCGCCTTCTGCCGCATCACCCGCGCCGCCCCCGTCACCTCCTCGACCGTCTCCCCCTTCATGCGAAGGGCCGTGATGAAGGCGCCGATCTGGGCGGGCGTCGCCTTGCCCTCCATGATGGCATCCATCGCGGACATCATCTCCCCTTCCCGCAGGTCCTCCCGCCGGACGACCTTGTTCAGCACCTGCTTCAGCATGACCGATCCTCCTTCCGCACATAAGTTTCGAGGAAATTCCGGAGCATCCGTTTCCCGTTGGGCGTCAGGATCGACTCGGGGTGAAACTGGAGCCCCTCGACGGGATGTGTCTGATGCCGGATTCCCATGATTTCACCCTCCTCCGTCTCGGCGCTGACGGCCAGGCAGTCCGGGAGGCTTCCCCGATCGACGACAAGCGAGTGGTACCGCCCCGCCGTCACGGGATTGGGCATCCCCCGGAAGGTTGTCTTGCCGTCATTCACGACTGGGGACGTCTTGCCGTGCATCACCCGCTCCGCCCGGACCACCCGGCCTCCGAAGGCCTGCCCGATGGCCTGGTGGCCGAGACAGATGCCCAGGATGGGGATCTCTTCGTGGAAGCGCCGGACGACGTCGAGGGTGATGCCCGCCTCATCCGGGGAGCAGGGGCCGGGGGACAGGACAATGGCCTCCGGTGCCATGGCCTCGATCTCCTCCAGGGTCGTCTCGTCGTTCCGCCGGACAACCACGTCTTCTCCGAGCTGGCCCAGGTACTGGACCAGGTTGTAGGTAAACGAGTCGTAATTATCGATCATCAGGATCATTTTGCACCTCCATTCAGTAAAAAGCCGTTCTCCGCCAGGGCGACGGCCCGGAACATCCCACCCGCCTTGTGCAGCGTTTCCTCGTATTCACTCCGGGGGTCGGAATCGGCGACGATGCCCGCGCCCGCCTGGACCGACAGCGTCCCGTTCTCCAGCATCATCGTCCGGATGGTGATGCCCAGATCCATGTTGCCCGTGTAGCTGATGTAGCCCACGGCGCCGCCGTAAGGCCCCCGCGGGTATTTCTCCAGCTCGTCGATGATCTCCATGGCCCGGACTTTCGGCGCCCCCGTCAACGTTCCCGCCGGGAAGGCCGCCCTGAGGACGTCGAAGGCGTCCCGCCCGTCGTCCAGCTGGGCCTGGATGTCGGAGACCAGGTGCATCACGTGGGAGTAACGCTCCACGGCCATCAGCTGGCTCACCTGGACGCTTCCCGTCCGGGCGATCCGCCCCAGGTCGTTCCGTCCCAGGTCGACGAGCATCACGTGCTCCGCCTTCTCCTTCGGGTCCTGGAGCAGTTCGTCCGCCAGGAGCCGGTCCTCCTGCTCCGTGGCGCCCCTTCTCCGCGTACCGGCGATGGGCTTCAGCTCGGCGATGCCCTCCTCCAGGCGGACCATGACCTCCGGGGAGGAGCCAATCAGGTGGAAGCCGTCGATCTTCAGGAAAAACAGGTAAGGAGACGGGTTGACGTACCGCAGGGCCCGGTAGAGGTTGACGGGATCGACGGAGCAGGGCCGCTCGAAGCGCTGGGAGAGGACGACCTGGATGATGTCGCCGGCGACGATGTACTCCTTCGCCCGGACGACCATGGCCCGGAATTCTTCCTCCGTGACGGTTCCCGCGAACGATCCGCCTTCACCCGCCCGTTCTTGCGGCGGAACGATGGGAGCCGGGACGGCTTTGAGGCGGGCGATCAGCTCCTCGATCTTTCCGGCCGCCTCGTCGTAGGCCTGCCGGAGATCGGCAGCTCCGTCCGTCCGGGCGCAGGAGACAACCTTGAGGGTATGGCGCACGTTGTCGAAGACGAGCAGGGTGTCCGTAAGCAGCAAGACGGCTTCGTCGGTTCCGCCTTCGCGCCGGGGACGGCGGTCCAGCTTTTTCTCGAAGAACCGGATCATATCGTAGCCCAGGAATCCGACGGCCCCGCCGAAGAAGCGGGGGAGCTCCGGGAGGCTGACCGGCCGGTACCGCCCCAGGATCTCCTTCAAGACCCGCAGGGGATCCCCGTCATGATCCAGGACCCGGCTCGCCCCGTTCTCCTCGATGTGCACCTCCCGTCCCCGGACCCGGAACACCAGGCGCGGAGACAGGCCCAGGAAGGTGTACCGCCCCCATTTCTCCGACCCCTCGACGCTCTCCAGGAGAAACACGTTCCGTTCTCCCCGCAGCTTGAGCAGGGCCGTAACGGGCGTCTCCGTGTCCGCCAGGAGCTCGCGGTACACGGGAATCAGGTTGCCTTCCCGGGCCAGGGTCCGGAAGGTTTCAAAATCCGGGAAAATCATGTCGCTGTATCCTCTCTGTCGAAAAAAATAAAAAAGGCCGCTTTGCGGGCGGCCTTTTCGTAATCCGGAATGAGAAACAAAAAAAGCCGCGGGATCCTGAGGGGACCCCGCGGCTCACGCATCCTATGTCAGTGATATCAGCGGCGGACGGACCCCTCTCCTGTGGTCCACCACCACCAGCGATTCAAAGTTGTCATGCTACGCGAACGGTTCATGCTCTTTTCCTCTTTTTCGGTCTCCCTAACAGGCCTCCCCGGCGCCGTCAACCTTTTTTTACCGTCTTCCCTGTCCCGAAACAGAAACGGATTTCAAATCCGCTCCTCCTTCCTTCTTTCTTTTCCTTTCCTGCAAAGCCGAATCCCCTTTCCTTGTGCATTCAACGTATCGGCGCGGGGGCTGCCACGGGGGCTTCCGCCGTCGCGGACGTTTTTTCCCGCGTTCCCTCTTCGACGGTCTGTCAGGTTGGAGGGATGGGAAAAAAGTCCTAATCGCTCCTCTGGAAACCCCCGGTCGCGCCCCCGCGAATGTCGGTCGAGTAAATATAGTGGTACTTCCTCTTTTTTTTCGTCAAGAACAGGCAAGGCGCGTTGTTCCCGAAACAAAAAAAGGGAGGTGTTCCTCTATTTAACTGCTGCAAAGTCATAACTCGCGCCCAGGGGCGCTCAGACAGATGACTTTGCGGGCGCTGCGCTGCGACGGCAGGGTGCCCCGAAAAAGCCGCTATTCGCGCTCCGGGAAGCCCCCTCTCCCCGACGCACGTTCGCGGGGGCGCGACCGGGGGTTCCCAGAGGAGCAATTGGAAAACGTTTCCGGATCCCAGGCTCTCCGGTTTCAGAAGGCGAAGAGCGGAAACGTTTTCGCGACGGCGGGAATCCCCGTGGCAGCCCCCGCGCCGATACGCTCAATGCAAGGGGTAAGCGGAGGCCTGCCGGGAAAGGAAAAGTAAGAAGGAGAGGTACGGATTTGAAATCCGCCATGCTACACCCCACGGCGGAGCCATTTTTCGAGCCCCTCCGCGTCCTCCTCCTCGACAAACCGCTTCAACTGCGCCACCGCCTTCCCGTATGCTGCGATTACCTCCCGGGCGGAAGGGTTCTTCGTCACCAGTTCGGCATAAAGCCGAGGGGAGGGACCGAAGACCTTCTCCAGCAAGTCCTGCTTCGCCCGGAAGGCAGGAGTCGACATCCGCTCCAGCTCCGCCGGGTCTTCCCCCAGGGTCTCCATTGCCAGTCCCATGGCCATCGTGTTCAGATGAGTGAGCCCTTGGACCACGGACATGATCCGGTCGTGCCGCTCCGGCGTCGTCTCGACGACCCGCGCTCCGTTCCGTTCCATGATCTCCCGGAGCCACACCTTTCCGGATTCCCCACGCCCGGGACAGATCACGACGTTCTGTCCCTTGAGATCCGGTGCATCGGGCCCAAAGAGGGGATGGCAGCCGGCGACTTCCGCCGTGGTAGCGTTCAGCATCTCCCGGACGGGCTCCTCCTTGAGGGACGTCAGGTCCATCAGGAGCGACTCCTGCTTCATAAGAGGTCCAACCTTGCGGATCACCTCCACCGTCACGGCCATGGGCACCGCCACGACAACCACGGGGCAGGCGGCCGCCAGTTCCGGCAGCGGCATCCCCCCATCCCGCTCGGAGATCCGCACGGTATATCCCCGGCCGGCCAGGAAGCAGGCGAACCAGCGGCCCATCCCACCTCCGCCGCCGACAATGCCGATAGCGTTCTTCCTCATCCCTCGATGGCCCTCTGTCTTAGCAAGTGGTCCGCCAGGACGATGGAGACCATGGCCTCGCAGACCGGCAGGATCCTTGGGATCACGCACACGTCGTGCCTTCCGCGAACGGCCAGCTGGACGGGATTGCCGGAGACGTCCACAGTCTCTTGCCCCTTCCCGATGGAAGGGATCGGCTTGCAGGCCGCCCGGAGCACAATGTCCTGACCGGACGAGATGCCTGCCAGAATCCCTCCGGCCCGGTTCGTCCGGAAACCGTCCGGCCCCAGGGCATCGTTACACTGCGAACCGGCCATCCGGGCCGCATCGAACCCGGCGCCGATCTCGACGCCCTTGACGGTCCCGATGCCCATGAGGGCCTTGGCCAAGTCGGCATCGAGCTTGTCGAAGACGGGCTCGCCGAGGCCCGGCGGGCACCCCTGGACGACGATCTCCACGACACCTCCCAGCGAATCCCCATCTTTTCTCGCCTCTTCCAACCGTTCGGCCATCCGGAACGCCGCCTGCGGATCGGGACAGCGAAGGTCGTTCCGGTCCATCTCCCGCAGCCGGATGTCCGTCGCAACAACTCCCCCCAGTTCCCTCGTAAAGGCATAGACACGGACGCCACGGGCGGCCAGAATCTTCGCCGCCACGGCCCCGGCGGCAACCCGGGCGACGGTTTCCCGGCCGGACGCCCGCCCGCCTCCCCGGTGGTCCCGGAGGCCGTATTTCTTCGAGTACGTATAGTCGCCGTGCCCGGGCCGAAAGACGTTCCGCAGGTCCTCGTAGTCGACCGAAGCAGCGTCCCGGTTCCGGATCAGGAGTGCAATCGGAGTTCCTGTGGTCTTTCCCTCGAACACGCCGGAGAGAATCTCCACGCGGTCGTCCTCCCGGCGGGGCGACGACGATCGCACACGGCCCGGCCTGCGCCGGTCCAGCCACTCCTGGACGTCCCGCTCGTCAAGCTCCAGGCCCGGCGGGCACCCGTCCACAACAGCCCCGAGTGCGGGACCGTGGGATTCCCCCCAGGTTGTGACACAGAATGCGACTCCGAAGGTATTTCCGGCCATGTTTCCCCTTTTAACCTCCCGATTGCGGGCAGGCTTCCCGAATGGAAAGCCGTCGATCCGCAAATTCTGCAATCATTTCCGCCAGCTCCCCGGCCGATCGCTCGGATGTATCGATGGCCAGGTCCGCCACGAGGCGATAGACGGGAAGGCGCTCCCGGAGCAGCCGCTCTACTTCATCCCGGATACCGTCTTCAGCAAGCGGGGGGCGCTGCTCCACCGAATTTTCGTCGGCAGCAAGACGTTCCAGGATGATGTCCGTACCAGCGGTCAGCCAGACGAAAAATCCGTCCGCTTCCAGGGCTTCCACGTTCGCCCGGTCCAGAACGGCTCCGCCCCCGAGGGCGACAACGCTACGTTCTCTTGGTAAGTCCGCGATGACCCGGCGCTCCAGGGCCCGGAATTCATCCCAGCCCCCTTCGTCCACGATCTGCCGGACGGTCCGTCCCGAGTGTTCCCCGATCAGCACATCCGTATCATAAAAGGGCAACCCCAGCCGCTCCGCCAGCAGCCGGCCGACGGTGCTCTTGCCGCAGCCCCGGTATCCCACGAGGACGATCCTCATGTGCTCAAGCCCTCCAGCAACTCCCAGAAACGGGGAAACGATTTGGCGACACACCGCCCGTTCCGGATCGCTATTCCCGGCACGGCCAGCCCCAGGACGGCGAAGCTCATGGCGATACGGTGGTCGTCGTAGGTCTCGATCTCGGCGCCCCGGGGCCGCCCCCCCTCGATGACCAGGCCGTCGGGCCTCTCTTCGGCGGAGATGCCGGTCTTCCTCAACTCCGCCGCCAGGGCGGCCAGGCGGTCGCTTTCCTTCACCCGCAGGTGCGCGACCCCGGTAATCGCCGTGCGTCCGGGCCGCAGGGCCGCAAGCACGGCCAGGGTCGGAACCATGTCGGGCATGTTCCCGAGATCGAAGACACGATCCCCGTTCGCAAGGGCCCCGCCTGTGACCTCTACCTCGCCTTCTCCGCGTCGGACCGTACAGCCGAGCTCCTCCAGGATGTCCAGGATGCCGATGTCTCCCTGCCGGGTACGGGGGTTGATGCGTTCCACCCGGACGGTTCCCCCCGTGACCGCGGCGGCCAGGAAGAAATAGGACGCACTGGAGACATCCCCCTCCACGCGATACGTTCCCCCGACATAGCGCTGCCCGTGGGGAACGACGAATGTGCGCGCATTCTCGCGACGGACCTCGACGCCGAACTGCTGCATGGTCTCCACCGTGACGTCCACATACGGGAGCGATGGGACATGTCCTTCCAGGACCACGGTCACGTCCGCGGAAGCGTAGGGGGCGCTGATGAGCAGGGACGAAACGTACTGGCTGCTGTCCAGATCCTTCAGCACGACCTGTCCGCCCGGAAGGCCGCGGCCCCGGACCGTGACGGGGGGACACCCCCGGTCCCCTTCGGTTGCGATGTCGACGCCCAGCGCGACCAGGGCCTCCCGGAGGGGACCGACGGGACGTTCGCGAAGGCGGCGGTCCCCTGTCAGCGTGAAGGTCCCGTTCCCGAGGGCGACCACGGAGGTCAGGAGCCGCATGGCCGTTCCGTTGTTTCCCAGGAAAAGGGCACTCCCGGGGGGAGTAATCGTCCCTCCCGTGCCGGTGACGACCAGATCCTCCCCTTCCCACCGGATCCCGGCCCCGAGGGAGCGAAGGGCCTGCACGAGGCGCACGGAGTCCTCCGCGTCCAGGGCGTTCCGGAGAACGGACCGTCCTCCCGCCAGGGCGGCCATGATCAGGGCTCGCTGGGTGTAGCTCTTCGATCCCGGCACAACGACGGCTGCCTGGAGACGACGGGCGGGTTCAATTCGTTTCATCGTTTCCGAGTTCCTCCTCCACGATCCGCCGCATTGTTTCCCGAGGCGCATCCAGCCCAGTCCAGAGGCGGATCTGCTCCGCTCCCTGGTTCACGAACATGCCGACCCCCGACCGGACGGAGCATCCCGCGGCCTCCGCCTCCCGGAGCAGCCGGGTCCGGAGGGGCCGGTAGACCAGGTCCACCACGCGGGGAATCCGCGCAAGCAGGACCGCGTCTACCGGCGTATTCTTCACGTCCGGCACCATCCCGACCGGGGTGGCGTTGATCAGGCACCCCGCTTCGATCCTGCCCAGATCCCCCGGCGAACAGGAAGTGCAGCCGAAGGCGGCGGCCAAGGCCTCGCGGCCGCTCTCCGACCTCCCCGCCACGACGGGCCTCCCACCCTGCAGGATGGCCGCATAGACGGCGGCGCGGGCCGCCCCGCCGGTCCCCAGGACCGTGACGGTTTTTCCCCGCAGGTCCGTCCATTCGTGGAGGTCCCTGGCCAGGCCAGGCCCGTCGGTGTTGTGTCCCACCCAACGGCCGTCCTCACAGCAGACCGTGTTGACCGCCCCCACCGCCAGGGCGTCACCGGCCACCTCGTCGAGGTAAGGGAGGATGGCTTTTTTGAAGGGAATGGTCACGGCGATCCCCTTCACGCCCGACTCCCGGAGCTCCCGGAGGGCCGCTTCCAGGTCCGTCACGCAGAGGGCCTCGAAGCGGGCGTCGATCCCCAGTTCCCGGTATGCCCCATTGTGCATCTGCGGGGAGAGGCTCTGGCCGACGGGGTTCCCGATCAGGACGAAGCGCTTACCGTTCCTCATCCGCCCATCCTCCTCCCAGCAGCCCGAGCAGCCACCGCATCTCCCCTACGGCCAGCTGGCCCGGCGCGGTCTCTTCGCCCTCCTCCAGGGAGGCATACGTCAGAAAGGAACCCAGGAGCGGCGCCATGACCCTGCTGATCCGCCCCGCCTCACCCATGCAGAAGGCGATCATCCGCTGCCCGCATTCCCGTGCCCGAGGCAAAAGGCTGAGAACCCGGAGGTTGTCTTCCGGACGTTTCGCGAAGGGAACCAGTTTGATCACCGGCACACCCTCGCGCATCAGGCTCTTCAGAAGATCCGCCAGCGCCTCCTCTCCGGGGGTTCCCACCGGCAGGTGACAGGACAGGATTGCCTCCGCGGCATGGCCGTTCCCGGCGATGGAATCGAGGAGAGCCCTCCGCAGAGACGGCTCGGTCCTCGCTTCCACGTCCACGTAGTCCGCCCCCAGGGCGGCAGCCTCCATGAGAAGCGCGATCCGGCGGTCTTCCGGCCCCTCGAAGCTTCCTCCCTCCTCCCGATGCCGGTTCGTGACGATAATCTTTCCCGCCTTCGCGGCCAGGAGCCTCGGCAGGTCCGGATCGGCCATGCCGTCAAGCCTAAGCTCCACGATTCCGGCCATGGCATAGGCCCGCTCCATTTTTTTCAGGGCCGCTTCCGTCGAGGCGGCGTTCACGGGAATGCAGATCACGACTGTTCGTCCCCCCGCGGATAGGACCCGAGAATCTTTAAAAAAGCGGTCCGCTTCGCCAGTTCTTCCAGGCACTTCTTCGGCTTGGCCTCCTCCCGGTGTCCGGCAAAATCGGCGAAGAAGAGGTATTCCCACATCCGGTCGCGCGCCGGATAGGATTCGATCCGGGTCAGGTTCACCCCCTCCGCCGCAAAGGGCGCGAGGGCCTCGTGGAGCGCACCGGGCCGGTGGGCCGTCCCGAAGAGGATGGAGGTCTTGTCGCGGCCCGTCGGTACGGCGGCGGCCTTTTCCGCCTTTCCCTCCGTCCCCAGAACCAGAAAGCGGGTCGTGTTCAGAGGGCTGTCCTCGATCCCCTCGGCCAGCAGGCGGAGTTCCCCCGCGTCGGCGGCGAGGCGGCTTGCAATGGCGGCACCCGCCGGGTCTTCCAGAACCTTCCGCGCGGCCGTGGCCGTGCTTTCCGTCTCCACGAGCACCGCACGGGGCAGGTTCCTCCGGAGCCAGCCCCGGCACTGGGCCAGGGCCTGGGGATGGGAGTAGACCCGCTCGATCCGGTCCGTCTCCTCTCCCCCGGAGACAAGGCAGTGGCGGATCCGCCCGTAGACCTCCGCCCGGATCGTCAGCGGCGTGGCGAGCAGGCCGTCCAGGGTCGATTTGACGGACCCCTCGGCGGAGTTTTCGACGGGAACGATACCCCAACCTGCCGTTCCCCGCTCCACCGCGTCGAAGACGGCGGCGATCGTCGCCTGGGGCCGGAGGAGGGCACCCTGCCCGAAGTGCCGGAGGGCCGCCTGGTGGCTGAAGGAAGTCTCGGGACCGAGGAAGGCCACGGTAACGGGCGCCTGGAGGGCCCGGGACGCCGAGAGGATCTCACGGTAGATCGCCCGGAGAGACTCGTCGGGAAGGGGGCCCTCGTTCATCTCCTCGAGGCAGCGGTATACATGGCTTTCCCGAGCCGGGTCATAGATCTCCCATCCTTCGAGACGCTTGAGACGGCCGATCTCCACGGCCAGGGACGCCCGCTCGTTCAGGAGGCGGACCATGGCGGCGTCCTTCTCCTTCACCAGGGTGCGCAGGGCCTGCAGGCTGCTCTTACTCATGCCGTCAGCGCCTCCACTGTTTCCGTCACGCTCTTTTCCGGGACGCCCCCGTTCAGGAATGGGATCCCGAGTTTCTTCAGGAGGACGAAGTGAATGACCGATCCCGTTTTCTTCTTGTCCGTCTTCAGGTGGGACAGGATCCGCTCCCGGGAAATCCCGCCGGGGATCATCGTGGGCAGTCCGACGCCTTTCAGTACCGCCACGAGCCGCTCCCGATCCTCCGCCGGCAGGTATCCCAGCCTCACAGACAGGGCGGCTCCCGCCGCCATTCCGACGGAGACGGACTCGCCATGGGACAATGCGTAATCCGACGCCGCCTCCACGGCGTGGCCGACGGTGTGGCCGAAATTCAGGATGCGGCGGAGCCCCTTTTCCTTCTCGTCGATCTCCACGATACCCTTCTTGATCCGGCAGGAGGCGGTGATGATCTCCTCCAGGATGGCGGGGTCCCTGTTTTCCGCTTTTCCCAGCCCTTCCGCCACCCGGTCCAGGAGCTCCGGTTGTTCGATGGCGCCGTACTTGACGATTTCCGCCATCCCGTCCCGGTACCCCCGCTCGGGCAGCGTGTCCAGGAAGGCCGTGTCGATGAACACGCCCAGGGGCTGATAGAACGTCCCTAGGAGGTTCTTTCCCGCCACCGTATCGACGCCGGTCTTCCCGCCGATGCTGCTGTCCACCTGGGCCATCAGCGTCGTCGGGACCTGGATGCAGGGAATCCCGCGCATGTAGATGGAGGCCAGGAATCCCGCCAGGTCCCCCACGACCCCGCCTCCCAGGGCG
This sequence comes from Deltaproteobacteria bacterium HGW-Deltaproteobacteria-19, assembly GCA_002841865.1. Lineage (GTDB taxonomy): Bacteria > Desulfobacterota > Syntrophia > Syntrophales > PHBD01 > PHBD01. Next base: position 70,684 of record PHBD01000016.1, on the reverse strand, counting down.
ATCAGGGCAGAGGAGCGGTCGGCACCGAGGGCGGTCAGCCGCTCCGCCGTCTCCAGGACCGTCCGGATGTCCTTCGAGGCCTCCCCTGGAGGGATCGACATCCGGTCTACCTTCAGCCCCAGTTTCTGCAGAACCGCTGCGACCCGTTCGCCGTGCAGGGCATCCACGACGGTATCGGTAACGATGATGTAGCGGTTCACCATGGCGATCTTGGCCAGGATCAGCCCCATCCGGTCCAGGATGTCCCGTCCGATGTGAACGTCGTAGGAATTCGACGTTTTGTGTTCGAGATGAACGCGGATCCGGTTCATGACCGCACCCCCATCCCGTTGTTCATGAAGGACGAAAGCCGCCGGATCTCCTCCATGAGCTCGTAGAACGACTCCGGCCGGAGCGACTGGGGCCCGTCGCAGACGGCCTTCTCCGGTTCCGGGTGCATCTCCACGATCACCCCGTCGGCCCCGACAGCGACGGCGGCCCGGCAGAGGGGAATCACGTATTTGGCGTGGCCGGAGGCGTGGCTCGGATCGACGATCACCGGCAGGTGGGTCAGTTCCTTGAGAACGGGGACGGCGCTGATGTCGAGGGTGTTTCTCGTGGCCGTTTCGAAGGTCCGGATGCCCCGCTCGCAGAGGATCACCTCTTCATTCCCCTCCGCGAGGATGTACTCCGCCGACATGAGCAGTTCCTCGATGGTGGTCATCATCCCCCGCTTCAGGAGAACCGGTTTCCGCGCCTTGCCTACCTTTTTCAGGAGCGCGAAGTTCTGCACGTTCCGGGCCCCGACCTGCAGGATGTCGCTGTATTCCTCCACCAGGTCCACGTCGGCGGGGCTCATGACCTCCGTCACGACGGGCAGGCCCGTCCGTTCCCGGACCTTCTTCAGGAGCTTCAGCCCCTCCTTTTCCATGCCCTGGAAGCTGTAGGGCGAGGTTCGGGGCTTGAAGGCTCCGCCTCTCAGAATGTCCGCCCCGCCTTTCCGGGCAATGTATGCGGACTCCAGAAGCTGCTCCTCGCTCTCGACGGTGCAGGGGCCGGCCATGACGACGAATTTCGGACCGCCTACGACGGCCTCGCCGACGCGGATCTGCGTGTTTTCCTCCCGGAACTCCCGGCTGGCCAGCTTGTAGGGCTTCAGGATCGGGACAATCTTCTCGACGCCGGGCAGGTATTCCGCCGACTTCAACTGGGTCTTGCCCCGGTCGTCACCGATGGCGCCGATGATCGTTCGCTCCACGCCCCGGGACAGGTGCGTGTGGTAGCCGACCGATTCGACCCACGCCGTGACATGGTCGATCTGTCCCTCCGTCGCGTTTCTTTTCATCAGGATGATCATGGTTCGTTGCCTCCGCAATAAAAAAGGCCGTGGAGCGTCGAAGCCGCCACGGCCCAAAAAGAAAAGCCATGGGCGGCTCCTTTCGGACTGCCCATGGCTTGTTTTGGTTTGATTTGGTTTTGCTTACCTCCTCCCAAGCACCAGGCAGACCTGTGGGCCGAAATAATAAAAACCAAACCAATAAGTGAGATTCAGTTTCGGCGCCATGAGGATGCTGCCTTTTCCTTTCTTCTTTCGCTTAAGAGGCCGCGAGGAAAACACACGGCCGCTCTTCTTGTCAAGAAAATATTTTTCAGGCTCCGGTCAGGAACGGGTCCGGAGACTCACCCACAAAGGGTTTGCTGGGCATCGGTCACGGATGCCCGGTCAACCGGATTCTTCCGCGGCAAAGAGGTCCAGAAACCGGAAGGTCCGGCCATCAAAGAGCCCCCGGTCGCTGAGCTTGAGGTCGGGAATGACCAGGAGCGCCAGGAAGGACAGTGTCATAAAGGGCGCCCGGAGCCGCGAGCCCATTTCCTTCGCCTTCCGCGTCAAGGCCGCGTATTGACCGGCCACCGCATAGCCGTCCTTCGTCGTCATAAGTCCTGCAACCGGGAGGGGGAGGATGTCTTCACCTTCCCCGTCGGCCAGGGAAAGCCCGCCCCGGTTCCGGATCACCAGGTTGGCGGCCCGGGCCATGGCCTCGTCGGTCGCCCCTACGACAACAACATTGTGCGAATCGTGAGCCACCGAAGAGGCGATAGCGCCCCGCTTCAGGCCGAAATTCCGGACGAATCCCAGGGCCGGCGGCGTGTCCCGATAGCGGTTTATGACGGCGACCTTCAGGACGTCCGCCTCCTGGTCCGCCGCGGCAAAACCGTTCACGGCACGGACGGGTTCCAGGCTCCGGCCGGTTATTACCTGGCCGTCCAGGGCGTCGATGACGTTGACATGGGAACCCCGGACCGGGACGGCGAAATCCCCCGGCTTTTTCTCCCCGGCCCGGAAGTCGTTCATCACCTCGACCGGCAGGGACGTAAGGAGGCTGCGGCCCTCAACTGCCACCAGGCGCCCGTCCACATAGGTCTCAAGCACCCGGAAATCGTTCCCCAGGCTGTCCAGGACGACCAGGTCGGCGGGATTGCCCGGCTGAAGGAGCCCCGCCCGAAGGCCGTAGTGGCGGACCGGCTGCAGGGTGGCGCACTTGAGGACCGTCATCGGGTCGTACCCGAGCTGGAAGGCCTTCCGCACCATCGCGTCGATGTGTCCCTCCGCCAGGTCATCGGGGTGCCGGTCATCGCTGCAGAACATGCAGGAGCCGGGGCTCTCCCCGAGAAGAGGGTGCAGGGTGTCGAAGTTGTCGGCTGCGGATCCCCACCGGATCAGCACCTTCATCCCCAGCCGGACCTTCTGCCGCCCTTCTTCCAGCATGTACGTTTCATGGTCCGTCGTGATGCCGGCAGCGGCGTATTTCTCGAGGTCTGCACCCATCAATCCCGGCGCATGGCCGTCAATGGGCTTTCCCCGCCGCTTCGCCGCCAGGAGTTTGGCCATGACCTCCGGATCCCGGGCGATGACGCCTGGATAGTTCATGGCCTCGCTCAGGTACAGGATCTCGGGCATATCCAGGAGCGACTCGACCTCGTGAAGGTCGAGACGGGCTCCAGCGGTCTCGAAACCCGTTGCGGGTACGCAGGGGGAGGCCCCGAAGTGGAACTTGAAGGGCACGCGGCGGCCGTTCTCGATCATGAACCGGACACCGGGAACGCCAAGAACATTCGCGATTTCATGGGGATCCGAGACCGTGGCGGTCGTTCCGTGAACCACCGCCAGCCGGGCGAACTCTGTGGGAACCAGCATGGAACTCTCGATGTGAATGTGGGCGTCCACGAATCCCGGGACGAGATACCGGGCGTAGGTCCCGCCGTCCCGGACGATCTCGGCGATCCGGCCTCCTCGGACAACGACCGTACCGGGATAAATCTCAGATCGGACGACGTCAACGACATTACCGGAGAGGACTGTGTCTTTCGGTGTGGCGGAGGGATCCTGGGTCATTTTGTTTTGTGAACCGATTCCGGTGTCCATTGAGCGGCGAAAGGTCAGGGGAACGCTTCAGACATCCTTTTCATCAACATCCCGTTACAGTTTTCGGGCATGCAGGATGGTCAGCACAATCGGAACGCCAATGGACAGAAAACCGGCATTCGAGACCGTCATGACATTCTGGGGCTGAACATTCAGGCAGGCGATGCCGACCATGGCCAGAACAACCGACCAGAGCATCATGGCCCCCGCCCCGAACCGGTTGACGGCATACCAGTTCTCCTCGGACTCGAAGGCCTTGGCAATTCGAAAGCCGTAGATTGAGTTCCTCTTTATTTTGCCGACGTAAAGGGGAAGCGAGACAAGAAACAGCACGATCCCGACCACGATCAACGTAACGGCGGCCTTTTCATTGATGGTCATCAGGATCCTCCTCTTTCTTGCGACGAACTGTAGACGGGAAAACGGATCAACCAATCATCAGTCGTCGGTGCTGCATTCCGCGCCGCCGCCGCCGCTGTCGCCTCCGTCAAACCCGCCGCTGTCGCTGCTGCTGGAATCGCTGCTGCCGGAGTCGCTCGAACTGAAACTGCTGGTCGAGCTGATCGGTTCGTAGCGGTCACTCGTGCTGCTCACGCCCCGGCGGCCCTTTTTGAGCATGACGATCACGAAGACGACCAGGGCGATGATGCCGAAGAAAAAGAACGTGGCCACAAGGAAGACGGCGTGCGGGCTGACCGGGGGCTTTTTCGGAGACGGCTTCGCGCCCCCGGATGCCTTCGCGTCCTCCTCGATCACCCGGGAAACGGAAAGGAGTGCGTTTTCGAATCCGGTTCCGTAATCCTTCTTCTTCAGGTGGGGAGCCACATCACGGCGCAGGATTTCGCCCACCTTCCCGTCCGGCAGGATCCCCTCTACGCCATAGCCGGTCTCGATGCGGATTTTCTTTTCCTTCTGGGCAAAGAAGATGAGAACGCCCTTGTTCTCCCCTTTCTTCCCGATGCCCCAGGCGCGATAGAGGCGGTTGACGTAATCGGACAGGTAATTCTCCCCGATCGTCGGCATTGTGACGACTACAACAGACGTCCCCGTCGTCGCAAGGACTTGCCTCGCCTTCGTTTCCATCCGCTGTTCGACGTCCGGGGGAATGAGGTCGGCGAAGTCGTTGATCTGCCCCCGGTGGGCGGGGAACTCATCCGCCCCGGGAACGGAAGACGCAAAAAAACCGAGCATCAATATGACCAGCAGAGCGTTGAAAAGAGGCTTTTTCATGATCGCTCCTTTGCCGGGACCGCGGGCTCGCCTGACGCCACTGCCGGCCGCCGGATGTCTGCTCTAAATGATGTTCACGATCTCCGGCGCATGCCGCTCCGCTGCCGCAGGGATCTCCTTCGGGTAGCCGATGGCAATGGGGGCCACGATCCGGCAGTCCCCGGGAACGCCGATCCCGGCAAGGAGTCCCTTGTCCCTGATGTTCGCTCCCATTCCGATCCAGCATGTGCCCAGCCCTCTTGCCGCGGCGCCGAACATAAAGTACGCCGCCGTCAGGCCGATATCGACATCCAGAGACTTGATATCTCTCGGCCCGACGAAATAGACCACACAGGGAGCGTTGTAAAAACAGTTGAATGACTCGTCCCGGAGCACCGGCTCGTAACGTTTCATCGGAGATCTCGGGTTGTTGACAACTTCCGCCAGAAAGTTCCTCCGGCTCTCGTCGGAAAGCCTTTTCATGACCTCCTTCTTCCGGATGACGATGAACTTCACCGGCTGGTTGTTGCCGGCCGTCGGCGCCAGGCACGTCTCGTCCAGGATTTCCCGGAGAAGCTGCGGATCGACATCCTTATCCAGATAATCGCGGATCGAGCGGCGGTTCCGGAGCAGGGTTGCATAATCCATGATCATACTCCTCACGGCCCGACGCGATGCAGGGACCAGTTTCCCATGACCGGCTGAAAGACGGTTCCCCAGGTGCCGTTCATCGTCTGGCCGTTGCTCTTCCAGATGCCGCTGATGTCGGCGGCGGAAGAAGCCGACACCAGACTGAGGAAGGCAATGAAAATCGCCGCCCAAAAGACCGCTTTCTTCATAGGGAAAGCCCCCTTCCATTTTATCGATGTACGCTGTATAGCGCAGCACGACTGAAGATGCCACCAAAACGAAACTTCCTAAAAATATTAAAAAATAAACCTTGCTTTTCCATTAACTGTCCTATAGGGTGTCTGACAGTCGATATATAGTATCTGTTTGTAGCTCACAAATTGCAGAAAGAGTCGACCGCACAGACCAATGAAATGGAACGTGCGGTTTTTGTTTGCGCAAACAGGAAAAAAGCCGATTGTAATCGGCAAAAAATCAAAAGGTTCCCTGGAGGAACCAAACAAAAAGGAGCAGTAAAGATGTCCGAAGGAAAAGTGAAGTGGTTCAATGATTCGAAGGGTTTTGGCTTCATCGAGCAAGACGGGGGGAAAGACGTTTTCGTACATCATTCCGCCATCCAGGCAGAGGGCTTCAAGTCCTTGGCCGAGGGTGATCGGGTGAGCTTTGATGTTGTTGCCGGCCCCAAGGGTCCGGCAGCGGAAAATGTTCGCAAGCTGTAAGAACTGAGGTTCGCCTCGCATTGAAAAGCCCCCCCGTCACGGGGGGGCTTTTTTGTTGGCTGATCATCTGCCCATCCCCTGCCGCACTCAATCTTCCGTTGACATGCCGGGTCGTTCCCCGTATAGTCCCTTGACAAAAATCCTTAATAAAACTGAGTGATTTGAGCTGCTTTCGGTAACAGGCCATGTTCCTCGGTTCTCTCGAATCCGTGAATTTCCTCTCATGAACGCTTCCCGCTTCGAATTCTTTTCCGGCGTCCGCGCGCAGTTGCCGCTCCTGCTCGGCGTCGTGCCCTTCGGTTTGATCTATGGCGCCCTCGCCGTCCAGGTGGGTGTGCCCGCCTCAATCGCCCAGGCCATGTCGTCGGTGATCTTCGCAGGATCCGCACAATTCATCGCGGCGCCACTGATCGTCGCCTCCACGCCTGCCCTGGTTCTCATCCTGACCGTCTTCGTCGTAAATCTGCGCCACCTGTTGTACAGCGCGTCGGTTGCGCCGTTCCTTGAACACCTGTCGCCTTCCTGGAAAGTCATTCTCTCGTACCTCTTGACCGACGAGGCCTATGCCGTCAGCATCGCGCATTTCCTGGATCCGGGTGACAAGGCGAATCGGCATTGGTTCCTGTTCGGGGCGGGCATTACGCTCTGGGCGTCCTGGCAGGCCAGCACTACAATCGGCATCTTCATCGGCGCCCGGATTCCACCCGAATGGTCCCTCGATTTCGCCCTGCCGCTGACGTTCATTGCGATCGTAGTGCCCATGGTGAAGCACCGCGCCCACGTGACGGCGGCTCTCGTGGCTGCGGTCGGTGGGGTCGCTGCCTTCGCGCTGCCCTTCAAACTGGCTTACATCGTCGCCTCGATGGCGGGCATCGCGGCGGGAATGGCTGTTTTCGGATNNCGGATGGATGGGAACACGATGGACGGGGCGCTGAGCATCTGGATGGCCATCATCGCGTGCGGCGTGGTCACGTTCCTCACACGGCTGTCCTTCATTGCCGTTCACGGCCGCGTGAGCATGCCCGAATGGTTTCAGCGCATGCTGACCTTCGTACCCGTCGCGGTCCTGTCGGCCATCACGCTGCCTGAGATCATGATCCGGAACGGCGTGGTCAACTGGTCGCTCCTGAATCCGAAGCTGCTTGGGGGAATCGTGGCCGTCCTGGTGGCCTGGCGCACGAAGAACGTGTGGGTGACGATTGTTGCGGGGATGGCAGCGATGTGGGGGATCCGGCTTGTGACGGGGCTATAGGGAAAAATAGATCCGACCCGTTTTTCCCTCTCATTCTATTGCTGATACCTGTTCGAATGCGCCAGATGCCAGTCGAAGTTCTTCAGGTACAGTTTCGCCACGTCCTCCGACCGGATGACCTGCAGGTTCTCGGCGTTCTTCTCCTCCGCCGCCTTCGTGAAATTGAACGAACCGGTGATCACCGTATTACGGTCGACGATCATGATCTTGTTGTGGGCGATGGCGTGGTCGCTGTCGATGTAGACCGGAATCCCGGCATGGGTCAGGAAGGCGGCGGAGGTGTATTGCCTGCTGCGCTGGCTCTTGTCCAGGATCGCCATGACCTTCACGCCTCGCCTGTGGGCGTTGATGAGAGCCTTCGCTATCACAACGGAGGTAAAGGAGTAGGCCTGGACCATGATCTCCGAGCGGGCTTTGTCGATCTCCGCGGCGATGGCCCCGGTACAGCCGCCGCGAGGGGAGAAATAAACGTCCACGTAGGGGATGTTCCTGAATGTCTCGGCCCGAATGGCGATCGGAGTGACACAAAGAATTAAGATGGATAAAAAGCAAAAGATGGCAACAGGATGGACGGTTCTTCTCATATATGATGCCTATGTAACGGCAGAGGTTGCATCGTTATAGCGCAAAAACAGTGCGATGCAACGGGAAATTGCCGGAGAAGGGTCCATGAACAGTGTGCTGCAGGGATGATCAGAAGCCGGGAAACCCTGGGGTGCAGATGGGCAGGCAATTCAAGGCAGGTACATCATGAGTAGATTGAGGAAACAACAGGAAAAGGAGTCAGACTTATTTTCCTAGTCCTGCGTATGGCGAAGACTGAAAGGGAAGTCATACCCCAGGCAAAGCTGGACGAACATCTCGAGGGATCCATAGTCGCTGGAGATGTTTCTGACCTTTTCGGGAGGGAGCATCACGAATCCATTGTACTCGGGATCGAGATACCGGGACATCTGCGGGATGATCGGGACCTCTCCCACGTGGGGCTTGTCGGTGAAACAGATCAGTCCGAACGGCTCTTCCGAATCCCTGCTCCACAGCTTCATCGCGAGTTGCGGATTATTCGCCTTTATCAGCACATAAGAAGCAGATACGATGGAACGATCACGGTAGCCAAGGACAAGGTCCCCTGCAGCCATATCACTCCATATCGCAAGGTTGTCGCCTTTTGTTTCCTCAATCCCCCATAAGTAGCAGGTTCCGTCGGGGTAGGACCGCTGCAGATCCCCGCACAGCATTTCATCGTGAATCAGAGAAGACAGGGTGTCCTTGTCGCAAACGGCTCCCTTTGACATGCCTGTCCCCTCACCGGCTGCCGCATCACTTACGGGAAAAATGAATACATTCGACATCGTCTCTGCTCCGGATGCCTCCCGCTCTGCCCGCAGGAAAGACCGTTCTTGCCTGTGATGCCGACCATATCGTGGAGGTCTTCCCGTTATAGCGGAAAGGCAGGGCAATGCAACGGGAAATTGCCGGAGGAGGGTTTGTGGATTTTGTCACCGGGAGATGATAGGGGATTTCCAGGCCGGCGTGTTTTGAGGCGGGATGAAAGATGAAAAAAGCCCGTCATCGACGCGGGAAGGATTCTTGAACGGAAAGGCCCCGGATTTCATGCGCACTTTTTTCAAAATCATTATGATCTGTCTTTTCCTTCTTCCCATCGGCCTGGTGGCGGAAGCGGGAACCGGGCCGGGCCGCTTCTTTCTCGCGGGTGACGGGAAGATCCACATTAAAAATGCTCGGAGTGGAAAAGAGGCCCGGGTGGATCTTCTCAAGATCGACGGGTCCCTCAACGAGGAGGGGTTCACCATGATCGATGAAGTCTTCTGGTTCCCAACCCTGGAAAAAGGGGAGCATATCTCTCCCCGGCTCATGTTCATGCTGGACTACTTCTCAGACCAGGTGGCCCCGGGAAAGACAATCATCCTGCTCTCGGGTTACAGGAGTCCCGATTACAACGCCGGGATCCGGAGTGCCGGCGCAAACGCCGCCAGGACCAGCCAGCACATAGACGGGATGGCTATCGATTTTCGCATCGAAGGGGTGAACGGCAAGGAACTGTGGGAAATCATCAGGAGCAGGGAGTGCTGCGGAGTGGGCCATTACGGCGGGGCGACCATTCACCTGGATTCGGCAAGGCCCCGGTTCTGGAAGGCGGCTACATCCAAGACGAAGACCAGGGAGAGCGACTACAATCGGAAGGTCTATGTATCCACTGATTTCGACCGCTATCGGCCGGGTGACCCCGTGCGGCTCTCCCTCTCTTCCGTAAGCGATTTCGGGTTCGGGATCCGTCCCGTCGCGTCTTTCGTCAAGGATCCCAAAGGAACCAGGACGGTCGCCAAAGTGCCGACGAGGCTGAGCCAGACCTCTGAGGATGCCCGGTGCCTGAGGATCGGAGATCGAAAAACATCCCGATTCATCCATCTCGACTTGCCCGCAGAACTGTCACCGGGAAGGTACAGGATCAAAATCGACTTCTGCGACCGGCCGTTCGAGGAGATGCCTGTCACAACGATCTCGAACGAAATCGAAGTTCTCGAATCCCTGCCTTGACGCGTATGCCGATCCCGCGGCCGAATCCGAACCACCTTTCACGACGAAGCACTCCATGATCACGAAGCCATCATTCCGCCCGCCATGCCGATAGCATTGATTCGGATGACGCACAGGTTTGCCTGTCTCGCGGCCGTTGCGAACGGATCTGAACGGCATGCTCCGGTCTGTGATCGGTCCATCACCTACCGCAATCCGTGCTAGCAAGCGCCGGATTCCGGTTTCTCCCCCGTTGTCTGCCGGCACTCCGCCCGTATCTTTCCTACCTGCATTTTGAGCACAACGAGCGTCAGCAGGGATGCCAGGATATCCGATGCGGGCAAGGCGACCCAGACACCCTCGAGTCCGAAGGCATGGGAAAGCACAAACAAGAGCGGGATCAGAAACAGGACCTGTCGGGAAAGGGAAAGAAAAATGGCGACCTTCGCCTTGCCGATGGATTGAAACAGGTTGGATGAAACCATCTGAAAGCCCACGAGGGGAAACATCACGAACACGATCCGCATGCCCGTTGTGGACAGGTCGATCAGTTCCTGGTGGGTTGTAAATGCACGCGCAATCAGCCCGGGAATGCACTCGGCCATCAGGAAGCCTGCGGCTGTGACACCGGTTGCCGCGATAACGGTATATCGGAATGTCCTGAAAACCCGCTCACCCTGACGTGCACCGTAGTTATAGCCGACAATCGGCTGCATCCCCTGATTGAGGCCGATCACGACCATGATGAAGAACATCACGATGCTGTTGATGATTCCAAAGGCCCCGACGGCAAAATCTCCGCCGTACATCACCAGTCTCAAATTCAGGAGGATGACGATGAAGCACGCGCAGAAGTACAACAAAAACGACGGCATTCCAACGGACAGGATGTCCCGGACCACATTCGCCCGGAGTCCGATTTGCCCGCGTTCGAAATGGACCTGACTCTTCCCGCTCATGAAGTGAATGACGACCCAGACGGTTCCCACGACCTGTGAAAGCACCGTCGCCGCGGCGGCGCCCCGGATGCCCCACCGGAATGCAAAGATGAAAAGCGGCGCCAGCACCAGATTGATCCCTATCGTGACCAGCGTTATTACCATGGCCTTCCGGGGGTAGCCGGAAGACCGCATGATGCTGTTCAGACCCCAGAGGATGTGTGTGAAAATATTGCCGATCAGGATGATCTGCATGAATTCTTTCGCGTAGGGGAGCGTCTCCCTGCTGGCGCCGAACAGGTACAGGATTCGGTCAAGGTAAATCAGGGCAACAGCGGAAAAGGCGATGCTGATGATGATATTCAGGACGAGGGCATTGCCGAGGATGAGGTTGGCCTCTTTTCCCTTCTTTTCTCCCAGCCGGATGGAAACCATGGCCGAGGCGCCGATACCGATCCACGCGCCGAATGCCACGGCCATATTCATGATGGGAAGAGTGATCGCCATCCCGGAGATGGCCAGCGCTCCCACTCCCTGCCCGATGAACACCCTGTCGATGATATTGTAGAGAGACGCTGCAACCATCCCGACGATGGCGGGGATGGAGTATTGAAGCAGAAGCCTTCCTGTTTTTCCGCGGCCCAGATCGTCCGCCGCTTGTTGATCCACCAACATCTATGCAGGCCTGATACCAGTAAAATGATCCTTATAAAAATACCCTGAATCTCGAAGCCGGTCGTCCTTCGCGATCCATTCATCTCAGCAAAACAGTGTTCCCGGTCACCCTGTGGGGCCGCCGCATCACGGACTAAAGGATTTCCTGCCTTTCCGCAAAGGTTATTTCCGCGAGAGGGAAGAGGTATCATTACCGCTTCAGGCGGCGGGTGGGGATTGGAGACAGAAACAAGGGGTGTGTCGCCCTTCCGGGGGAGGAGGCGCAACCTGTGGCCCCGCTCGCACGAGCGGGGCCGGAATCAGGCCGCGGATTGCAGCATTGATCCTGGTTCTGCAGCGAACAGTTCCCTGACGCAGCCCGGCTTCTATAAAATCGATGCCACCTCTTCCAGGATGCTCATTTCCATCCGGCCATCGACAAGGCCGGCGATCTGCTTGGAAAAAGCGGCGAAGTGGGGTGTGGACGAATGGACCGTGAGCGCCTCGGCGTCTTTGTAACGCTCGACGACAACGATGACATTGGGGGCGGCCGTGTCCTTGTTGACCGTATAGGAGAGCGTGCCCTCCTCCTTCTTCACATCCTGCACCAGGCCCTTGAACAGGCCGAGGGCCTCTTCCATCTTTCCTTCCTTGATTTTCAGTTTCGCGATGAGTCCCAGCATGATCCATCTCCTTCATTTTTGTGGTGTAAGTCCGCATTCGTCCCGAATGTCGGAATAATGGGCCGGAATGTCATTGCAGGAAAGTGTGTTGCCCTGGAGAATCCGGCGCCTGCCCGCCATACAGGGGAAGCCGTCATGTGGAGCAACCGGGCTCCCATCTTCACCCTCTTTACGAAGCGCTGCACTCTATATGAATAATCGCTGCCTTATTGACGAACAACGTATGATGCAATTCACCATTTGTATCCCGGGCATTGATCAATACGATGAACGGCGCCGCACCCGTATACCTTAACATATCAAACATATTATCAAACACCTGAAGATTGATCCTTCCCTCAATGATGATATTCTTAATGGTTTTAATAAAGACTTCGACATACTCCGTAGCGCCAAACAAAGCGTTATTGGAACTATGTTTTACCTCTTTGGGTGCAGCCCAGATAATCATATCTTTATTCAAAAAAATCCTTTCGTTTTTTCTTCCCGTATCATCCTTTGTATCATCCATTACAATAAAACGGGAAGTTACATCATTGAAAAGTTCCGATAATCGGCTCTTGTTATACAATAAAGCCGTTCCTTCGATAATTGCACCATCATAAGTTCCAACAGACAGGTATTCCTGGTATTTTTCCATTGTGCTCCTCCTCGTTGGAAGCCGGGGTTCCAGGCTGTCATCCACTCTTCACGATCAGCGAAAGATCTCCTGTGACAAGGGACGTTCACACTCCATCCAAGAGCTGCCCGGAGAATATTTGTCCTGAGTCAGGCCTCCCATAACCCAATGGAAGATTCCTGTCAATAACCAATAAGTTACCAGCAAGAGGAAGTACCTTCGGCTTTATTTGCCTATACATCTCGACTTCAGGGCGGCGATGTCATCCGCGGTCAGCTCGGCCGTATCGAATCGATTCAGCCGATACATGATCGCATCGGGATTGTTGCTGTGGTCCAATCCCAGTGCATGGCCAAACTCATGAGTGAGCAGCCGGACCAGCCTGATTTCATTGTCATAATGGTAGATCGTAATGGATTGCTTGCCTTCCTTGTTCTTATAATACCCCTCCTGGAATTCACCGCCCAGCCGGCTGCCGACATCCCGGTAATGACCCACGTCCTGATTCTGCCTGCCGATTATTTCATTGACGCCAAGCATCATGCTGTTAAGTTCGTCCGCCATCCTTTTGGTTTCATCCTGGCGGATCCTGAGGCTCTCGCCGGTGGCGGCCAATGCGTTTTTTTCCGCCGCCAGTCGGCTGCGATGCGTTTCGGGCGCGCCACCCTGCCTGTTCCACGACTCGATTTCGGCGTTAAAGGCATTGATCCGGGAATTGTAGGCATGGAGGTCGCTGTCAAGAGATGCGCGATTCCGCTCGAATTCCGACTTCATGCTATCATAGCGCATCTTCATGCTTTCCAGGGTCCCCTGTGTGCCCGCCATCCGGGAATTGATCTGCTTCAACTTCTCCGCCGACTCCTGGCGATAGTCGTAGACGAGGCTGATCTCGATCGTTCCCCGGGGATCCTCTCGAAACAGCTCACGGGAGAGAGGCTTTTCCCAAACGGCCGCGGCCTTCCGGGCAGCCATGGCAAGATCCGAATGGGTGAGACCGAACCGCCCATCAACCTGGACAATGCGGTATGTTAGAGGTTTCCGGCACGGTTTGGGCGTCAGCAGGTTAAACACAAACAGGATCGCCGCAATTCCCAGCAGAAGGACAACCCCCAAATTCAACGCCTTTTTAAAGTCAATCATATCCAAATATCCGAGAATCCGTGATGGGAAGCGTTGCCGTTCACTTCTTCTCCGGCTCCAGAACTTCTCTCATTTTCCTCGCCAGGGCCTGCAGGGTATAGGGTTTGCCGATGAAATTCAGGTTGCTGTTCAAGATTCCATGATGAACGATCACGTTTTCCGTGTATCCCGAGGTAAACAGCACTTTCAGCTCCGGCTTGAGCCTGAGCAGCCGCTCGGCCAGCTCCCGGCCGTTCATTCCCGGCATCACCACGTCCGTCATGAGCATGGCGATGTCGTCACCGTGTTTCTCCACCAGCAAGAGTGCCTCGCCTCCGTTTGCGGCAGTCAGGACATTGTATCCCAGATGCTCCAGGAGGTTCAGGGCCACGTCACGCACGCCATCGTCATCTTCAACCAGGAGGATGGTCTCTTTTCCATGAACCGGTTCAAGCTCGGTAGCCTCCTTGATCAGCCGCACCGCTTGCTCCTCAACCCTGGGCAGGTAGATTTTGAAGGTCGTTCCCCGGTTCACCTCGGAATAGGTCTCGATGGTACCCCCCGCCTGTTTGACGATGCCGAATGTCGTCGCCAGCCCCAGGCCGGTCCCTTGCCCCATGGTTTTCGTCGTAAAGAACGGCTCGAAAAGGTGCCGCTTCACCTCGTCGCTCATACCATGCCCCGTATCGCTGAGGGCAAGAAGAATGTATCTGCCGGGCCGCATTTCCGGATGGCGGGAGCAGTATTCCTCGTCAAGCTCGCAGTTTGCCGTCTCGATGACCAGCCTGCCGCCGTCCGGCATGGCATCGCGGGCATTGACCGACAGATTCACCAGGACCTGCTCGAATTGACCGGGATCCACCTTGACGGACCCAAGTTGTGCTTCCAGAACCGTATCGAGTTCCACATCCTCACCGATCAGGCGGGTTAGCATCTTCACAAGGCTGCGGACAAGGTCGTTGAGGTTCACGACCTTCGGTTCGATGATCTGCCGGCGCGAGAATGCGAGGAGCTGTTTGGTAAGGGCCGCGGCGCTCTCGGCGGCCTTCTGGATCCCGTTGACGGCACGGAGCAGCGGATCCGGCGGCTGAAGCTTGATTCTGGCCAATTCGACATAACCGGTGATGACCGTGAGGATGTTGTTGAAGTCGTGGGCCACTCCGCCCGCCAACCGCCCGATCGCTTCCATCTTCATGGCCTGCTGAAGCTGCTCCTGGAGTTTGTGCTTTTCCTTTTCCGCGTTTTTCCTCTCCGTAATATCCCGGACATTCAGCACGATTCCCCTGACGACCGGATCCTTCAGCAGATTCGTTGCCACGGATTCCATGACGGCCCAGTTTTCGTCTTTGCGCCGGAATCGAAATTCCGCCCAATGGGTAGTACCGGTCTTCTGCACCACCGTCTCGGATAAAATCTGACGTGTCATTTGCAGGTCATCAGGATGGATGAAATCGAATGCGTCCACGCCGATCAGGTTCTCCACCTGATAACCGAGAATCCTCTCCACCGACTCGCTGACGGAGGTCAGCATCCCGTTTTCATCCAGCACGGCGATGATGTCGTTGGAGTTCTGCACCAGTCGCTTGAACCTCTCCTCGCTGCTCCGCAGGGCTTCCTCCGCATGCCTCTGCTTTGAGAGATCCCGGGCGGCGATGATCCAGGCCTTTCCATTCCGAAGCGTGATGGTCTTCCCGAACAGCTCCAGGGGAAAAACGGTTTTGTCCTTCCTGATACCCAGCGCCTCGACATAGGTTTCTTCCCGCCCGAGCATCTTCACGGCCGGCGTCACCGACTGGGGGGCCAGGAAATCGAGTACATTTCTCCCGACAGCCTCCTGAAGCTCGAAGCCGAACATCCTGCAGACCGACTCGTTGGCCTCGAGAATAACGCCTCCCTGTTGGATAATGATTCCTTCCTGTGCCGCATTGGCGAGGCGCCGGAAGCGCTCCTCGCTCTCCTGGAGCGCCTCTTCGGCGTGCCTGCGCTCGGTGATATCATGGAGCACCCAGATGGAACCTTCCTCCAGGTTCTGTGGATTGAGAGCCTGACCCGTAATGTCGCACAGGATATGAGGGGTGCCGTCCTTTTTCATCATCCATGCTTCGGTCGCATAAATATCGCCCTTGCTGATCCGGGCATATCCTTCTTTGCCCACACGCCGGTAATCTTCCTGGTCCGCATAGAAGATGGACGTATCCACTCCCGGCAATTCGTCGGGCTCATAACCGAACATCCTGGCGAACGAGGGATTGACCCATTGCACCTTTCGATGCCTGGCGAAACAGATCCCCATGCTGATTGTGTTCAGGACAGCCCGTTGCTCATTGATGAGCTGCCTGATCTGTTCCGTATTGGTCATTCGTTCGGTAATGTCGAGATGCTGAATGATGGCGTGGATGAAACGCCCCCGGGAATCCAGGACAGGGGAGATCGTCACTTCCAGGATTCGCAGCGCTGTCTTCCCCAATTGAACCGGCCGGAGCTGCGCACTGTCATATTGAAGGGTGAAGCGAACGGTCTCTCCCTTCTCAAAGACACGCCTCACCAAGGGTATCGCCCCCTGCTGTTCGACGATGTTATCCTCCAGGACATTGTATTTCCCGACCAGCTCTTCGTCCGAGACCTGAAAAAGGTCCCGGCAGGCCTGGTTCATCCTGATCATCGTTCCTTTTTCATCCGAGATCCAGATGGCCGAGGGGCTGTTTTCGACAACGCTCTCCAGGACGGCCGCGGAGATCCTGAGCGCATCCATCACCTGCTTCCGTTCGGCATCGGACTGCTCCAGCACCCTGATTTTCTGTTCCAGGACCGATATTTCCCGTTTCCATTCCGCTGTTTTTTCGCCTGTGTTCATGATGCACCCTCTCCGTTGGGACAAACACGGCATGCCCGGCGGCATATCAGCCATCCTTTCAACGCACAGGCCTGCGCCGCATGTCAGAAACGGCCGTGCTTTCCGATTCCCTCGGAAAAACGCTTCGCACCCTCCAGAACCTCCCCGCTGGCAAGCACGTCCATACCCTGGCGGAATTCCAGAATCATCGCCTCGTCCATGGGCAGGTCGAATCCGCGGTATACGGCCAGTCGGTCGCTGCGCATGCAGGTCTGGGGAAAGGCGGCAATCTGGGCGGCCAGTGCTTCCGCTTTCTCCCGGGCCTTGCCCGGTTCCACGAGCCGGTTGGCGAGCCCCATGGCAAAAGCCTCCTCCGCGCCCACGGCGCGTCCCGTGAGGATCATGTCCAGGGCACGGCTTATGCCGATCAGCCGTGGCAGGCGCTGGGTGCCGCCGTCGATCAGGGGAACGCCGTAGCGCCGGCAGAAGACCCCGAAATAGGCGTCCCGCTCGACGACGCGCAGGTCGCACCAGCAGGCCAGCTCCAGCCCTCCCGCAACGGCATGGCCCGACACGGCTGCGATGACGGGTTTCGTCGTCGTCATGCGGCTGGGCCCCAGCGGACCGGGCCTGGACATGTCCCAATCCAGGCTGTTGATGTTGTTCAAATCCCCGCTGTTTATGGCCTTGAGGTCCGCCCCGGCGCAGAAGTTTCCTCCCCGGCCCCACAGGACGGCGACGAGCAGGCTGTCGTCCCGCTCGAACTCCTCGAAGGCCGCGACGAGCTCCTCCGCCGTTTTCCGATCGACGGCGTTCCGGCTCTCCGGCCTGTTGATGATGACCGTACAGACGCTGTCCTTCTTTTCGACCAGCACGTTCACGGGCGCATCCTCCTTTATCACCGATCAAATCTCTTCAATTCCAGGGTTACCGTGTTGACAGGGTCCGGTCAGGTTGGGCTAACTGAACGGTTGATTGCCGCGATCTGGTCGTTGAGGGTCCAGTAATCGTAGATGTACCCGATTCCCAGGAGCCCCAGCGTACACAGATACAGGATGCCCGTGATCCACTTTCCCATGTACATGCGATGAATCCCGAGCACGCCGACGAACGTAAGCAGAATCCAGGCAACGTTGTAGTCGATCTTCCCGTCCAGGAACCGCAGGTTCGCCTTGCGCGCCATGGAAGGAATGAAGAAAACGTCAATGAGCCAGCCGATTCCCAGGAGGCCGAGGGTGCAGAACCAGATCGTCCCCGTAACGGGCTTCCCGAAATAGAACCGGTGGGATCCGGTGAAACCGAAGATCCACAAGACGTAACCGATAAAGGCGCTGTGGGACTGAACGGGATCTTGATTCATTGATTCCCCCGATGGTTTTGCGTTGGAAATCGCCGGCCATCAATGGGTCAATATCTGACCTTCAACCATTTTGTGACTTGAAAACGACGCAGGGACGGCTCCTGCAGGACCTCATCCATAAGACTTGAAAAGCATTGCTGAACGTATTGATTGGTAACGCCGTCCGGGCAGTCATAGCGATACATCGGATAGCCTTTTGCCTCCCAGACCTGGCTGCGCCGGGACACCGGATTCAGGTACTCGTAAATTCCCCAGCGATGGAATCAATGATCTCTTTTATGGCCTTGAGGAACACGATTTCCTCTTCGATCGGACGGAGTGCCATGGACATATGGATATCCTTGAATTTATTGGAGCAATGAAACCGGTGGAAACAGAACGTTAAGAAGTGACTTCTCGTTATCGCTTCGGCCGGACCCGGTCCGTAGCCTGTTCGTACGCGAAGGCAAGTTGGAGTACGGCAAGGTCCGCCCTGGCTTTTCCGATGATCTGCACGCCCATGGGCAGTCCGGCGTCATTGAAGCCCGCAGGCACGCTGATCGCGGGCAGTCCGGCCAGGGTCGGCCCGATCACCACCTCCATCCAGCGGTGATAGGTATCCATCGATTTTCCGGCAATCTCCTTCGGCCAGGATGTTCCGGCGTAAAAGGGAAACACCTGGGCGCTGGGCAGGAGCAGGTATTCGTATTTCTGAAACAGGGCGTCGAGGGCGAGATACCAGGCCGTCCGGTCGACGGAGGCCTTGTAGACGTCATCGGTCGTGAGTTTCAGGCCGTTTTCAACCTCCCACACGGCCTCGGGTTTCATCAGGGCCCGCCACCGGGGCGTATTGTAAAAGGGTCCGGCGATCCCCACAATCAGAAATCCCCTCAGGGTCAGCCAGGTCTGCCACAGGCGTTCAGGAGAAAAATCGGGGAGGGCCTCCTCGACCGTGCAGCCGATTGTCTCAAGGGTCTTCAGGACCTTGCCGCACAAATCCAGAATGCCCGGCTCCATGGGCAGATGGCCGCCGAGATCACCCATCCAGGCCACCCGGACACCTTTGAAATTCCTTTTCAGGGAGCGGGTGAAAATATCCGGATCCTCGCTGTTGGACAGGGGGACCCGGGAATCGAAGCCGGCCTGCACGGACAGAAGCATGGCGAGATCCGTAACGGTCCGCCCCATGGGACCTTCCGTTGCCAGTTGCTGGTAAAAGATTTCATTGGTCGGCCCGTAGGGAACACGGCCGAAGGAGGGGCGAAAACCGAAGATGTTGTTGTAAGCCGCGGGGTTTCGCAGGGAACCCATCATGTCGCTGCCGTCGGCGACGGGGAGCATGTCCAAAGCCAGGGCAACCGCCGCACCGCCGCTGCTCCCACCCGCTGTTTTCGTCCGGTCATAGGCATTGAGGGTTGTACCGAAGACCGTATTGTAGGTTTGTGAGCCCAGGCCGAACTCCGAGGTGTTCGTCTTGCCGATGATAATCGCTCCGCACCGCTTGACCCGTTCGACAATGAACGCATCCTGGAGAGGAATGTTGTCCCGGAGAATCGGGGATCCGAGGGTGGTGGGAATACCGGCGGTCAGGGCCAGATCCTTGGGGGCCTGGGGAAATCCATGCATCCAGCCCAGGTATTCTCCCCGGGCGATTTGTCGATCCCGATCATCGGCCTGGCTGAGAAGCCCCTCTCGATCCTGCAGGGAGACGATGGCGTTGACCTCCGGATTGAGACGGTCGATTCGGGCGAGGAAGGCTTCCATGACTTCCCGGCAGGAGAGCTGCCTCTCACGGATGGCCCGCGACAGATCAACGGCATCCAGGCCCGTGATCCCCCTGTCACGCTCCGCGGACGGTTTTCCATTCATAATGCCCGACGTCTCCTTGAGATCATCCTATTGGGAAATACCTTTTCCTCATCGATTGAACTGAGCACCGTAGACATACGAATTTCCTCGGATTAAAGGGACTTTGAAATAAGCAGGCTTACAGCGGTTGTGTCAAGGGGGAATCGGCAAGACAAGTCGTGCCCTGCAAGCCGCGACTTGAACGCAGGGCTCCCGGACACCGTCCCGCTCACCTCCCTATCCGATCTTGAGCATCAGCTTTCGGAATTTGATGAGAGGAATAACGATTCCAGGGGCCGTATAACAGGCCGGCTTCCTGCTGATGCAGCGTTCCAGGTGGTCGACGGCCTTCTCGACACTCATCATGAACGGTTTCACGTCGCCCTTGGCCATCTTGGTATCGACGAAGCCGAACCGTACATTTGCGTCATGAAATTCACACCGGATGATCGATCCGGGTGCCGGGCATTCGGCTCTTGCGATGGGTCCCCTATTGCTGCAGTCTCTGCTTCAACAAAGTATACCGCTTCTCGGTCTTGTTGTTCTTGATGGCGATTGCCATTGCCTTTTTTGTTCCCACGATGACGACCAGTTTCTTCCCCCTGGTCACTCCGGTATACAGCAGGTTCCTTTGGAGCAATATGTAATGCTGTGTAAGAATCGGCATCACCACTGCCGGGTATTCCGATCCCTGGGATTTATGGATGGATACGGCATAGGCATGGACAAGCTCGTCGAGATCTGAATAGTCGTAGGCGATTTTCCGGTCATCGATGACCACGACGACTTCCTTTGCCTCTTCATCAATGGAGGCAATCCTGCCGATGTCGCCATTATAGACCTCTTTGTCGTAATTGTTCACGATCTGCATAACCTTGTCGTTGACCTTGAAGAGACGTCCGCCTCGGAAGACTCCTTCCTCTCCGGGATTCAAAGCCTTCTGAAGCTCTATATTCAGATTGCCGGCGCCGACGGTTCCTCTGTGCATGGGGGAGAGGACCTGGATGTCGTTGACGGCATCGAGTCCAAACCGTTTCGGTATCCTCTGCCGGACAAGATTGATGATCGTTTCCAGCGCTTTTTCGGGATCCTCCTGGGGAATGAAATAGAAATCATCCACTTTATCCTGACTGGACGTGAGGTTCGGCATGATCCCTTCATTGATTTTATGGGCATTGACAATGATGGAGCTTTCCTTGGCCTGGCGGAAGATTTCATTCAACGGAACAACAGGAGCGATGCCGGAATCGATGATGTCCTTGAGAACATTGCCGGCACCGACAGAGGGGAGCTGATTGACATCTCCGACCATGATGAATGTGGCGGTGACAGGGATCGCCTTCAGAAGATGATGCATCAGCAAGGTGTCGATCATGGATGCTTCGTCAATGATCAGCAGGTCGCAATCCAGAGGGGATTCCTCGTTTTTCTGAAAACCGCCCTTCCGCATGTTGTACTCAAGCATCCGGTGAATGGTCTTTGCTTCGTTTCCTGTGGCTTCACTCATGCGTTTGGCAGCCCTTCCCGTGGGTGCAGCCAGCATGATCTTCGTTTTGATGGCTGCAAAGATCTTGAGGATGGCATTGATGATGGTCGTTTTCCCTGTTCCGGGCCCCCCGGTGATGACCATGACCTTATTTTCCGCAGCGCACCGGACAGCCTCAACCTGTTTGTCGGCAAGGGTGATGGAGAGTTTTTCCTGAACCCACTGGATGGCCTTTTCAGAATCTATCTTCCGGATGGCTTGGGGAGCGCTCGTGAGCGTTTTCAAGCGGACGGCCAGATTGCTTTCCGCAAGATGGTACCCGGCGAGATAAACAGCCTTGTTGTTTTCCTGGAATTCCAGAAAATCCTGGCTGATGTCTTCAATCACGATCTTCTTGTCAAAGGCAGTCGCACCAATCGCCTTGACGACGACATCCCGCTCGATGTCCAGCATCTCTTTGCATTTCTCGATCAGCGGCTCGTATGGGTAAAAGACATGGCCTTCATCGGTCAGCTCATGGAGGACGTAGAGGACTCCCGCGGATGCCCGCAGATCAGAGTCTTTCTCAAATCCCAGCTTTTCGGCAATCCTGTCGGCAGTGATGAAACCAATGCCAAAGACATCCGTGGCCAGGCGGTAGGGATTCTCCTGAACGATCTTGATTGCATCGTTCCCGTACTGCTTGAAGATCTTGGCGGCATAACCGGAACTGACGCCGTGGGACTGAAGGAAGATCATGACCGCCCGGATTTCTTTCTGCTCTTCCCACGCCTTCCGGATCATCCCGATGCGTTTCTTGCCGATGCCTTCTACATCTGCAAGCCGCTCGATCTCGTTCTCGATGACATCAAGAGTTTTCTCCCTGAACGTTTTGACAATCCGTTTCGCCATGATCGGACCGATGCCCCTGACAAGCCCCGATCCCAGGTATTTTTCAATCCCGTGAACACTGGCAGGGGTGGTTGTCTGACAGAAGACAATCCTGAATTGTTCACCGTATTTCGGGTGGTTTCCCCACTCGCCTTTCATCTTGATGATTTCGCCGGGCGTTGGATTGACGATGCTCCCGATGATAGTCACCAGTTCTCGCCGTCCAAAGACCCTTATCTTGGCGACGGTATAACCCGTTTCCTCGCTGGTGAAGGTGATTCTTTCGATTTGCCCTTGAAGATCGGTGAGATTATCGGAAGGCATCGGCGTCATGGTTGTCTGGTCTTGTCGCGATAAAAGGCGCCTCCCACTGCGTGCGCCATTCAATGGTCCCTATGGACCTTTCCATTGGGGACCCCCCGCCCAAATTGGCTCTTTTCATGTGAGTCGGTTCACTAGCCCGGCAAAGCGGTGCCCCCGCAAGGTGCTCGGTCCCTCAGGAGTTGGTGATTATCGTGATTCTAAAGAGATAGGCTGGAACGGCAGCATCAAGTCGGTAAAATGTCATCCGTCCGGTTCATTCTGCAGTGATGTGTTTTGTAATAGCCGCCCTGTAATCGGTTGGGGCGGCTAAGATTTATGCATAGATTTTCAGATCCTACATGCCATTCCTCGTTCTTGGGGATCTGGCGGCTGTCCTGCAAACTTCTTTCGTAGTGCCCCTCCCGGAAAAGAAAACCCTGATCAGCAGATTTTGTCAGCGCCAGCAGTTATTCCCCCATGACCCGGTTATACAACTTCCAGAGGGAATCGATAACCAGCCTTCTCATAGATATCCCGGATCCGGATCAGATCATCCATCATATTCTCACCGGGAATGATTTCGCCCAACCAACGAGTTTTTCGGTTTGCGTTATCCAGGAACCAGCAGATTATGGAAACATCAGCGGCTTTAGCGATGTGCCAGAATCCTGTTTTGATTGTCTTTACTTCTTTACGTGTCCCCTCCGGCACAATGGCTAAAAGAAACTCATCCCTGTCTTTAAAAATATCGGCCATCTGTTCCACGGCACCCCGCGATGCTTTGCGATCAATCGGAATCCCCCCGATCATCTTGAAAACGACAGACATTGGCCAAAAGAACCATTCCTTCTTTATCATGATATGCCCGGTGCGCTTTACAATCCAATATCCAATGAAGGCCCTTATCGTATCCATGTTAGATGTATGGGGGAAGCCGATGATCACATGTTTGTGAGAAAAATAGTCTGGGAGTGGTTCAAATTCCCACCCCATCAGGAGATAAAGAAATTTTCCAATAAGACTCAACAGTTGTTTCAAGTACAATCCTTTCTACACCGCCGTGCGCGAAGTATAGAGAGTGCATTCCGTCATGTCAAAGGATAACATGAATCATTCTAATACTGATTCCAGTCTCCGCTGGAGTTTTGATCAACATCGTCCCATAAACAACAAAAGCGTAGTATCCTGCGCTTCCATCTTTCCGCAATGTGAATGAGCACCTCCTCCTGACCGCGGACGCTCCCATGTGCCGAGCGATCTGTGCGAACACGATACTGGGGGAGACGTTTGCGGTGGGCAAAAGAATAGACGATAACGCTTGACATATGCTTATAAATAGCATAACAAGAAGCCGTATCTTATGTTTTTGCTTATAGGAGACAGGCGTGGCAAAGACAGTGGCTTATTTACGGGTCAGTACAGTTGACCCGGACACCGCGAAAAACAGGCATGACATCGTGGAATTTGTCAATGTGCGGGGCTTCGGCCAAGTCGACTTTATGGAAGAGAAGGCGTCAGGGGCAAGGTCCTGGAAGGAACGCAAGATCAAGGGGATCATAGATGAGTTAGGCGAAGGGGACAGGCTGATCGTTCCAGAATTCTCAAGGCTGGGCCGGTCATTGTTGGAGATAATGGAGATCATGTCCATGGCCAAGGGAAAAGGGATCGCAGTTTACGATGTCAAGAACGGCTTTGAATTGCATGATACAATTCAGAGTAAAGTCATGGCTATGGCATTCGGTATAGCAGCCGAGATTGAACGGGATTTGATCAAGAAAAGGACGATGGAAGGATTGAGAGCTGCCAAAGCTCAGGGCAAGCAGTTGGGTAGGCCTAAGGGGCCTGGCAAGTCAAAGCTGGATGCCTATAAGGAAGAAATCGTTGCCCTTCTGAAGACAGGCTCAACGCAGGTATACATTGCCAAGAAGTACGGTACCACCCAGCCGAACCTGTACAACTGGCTCAAGAAGAACGGGTTGAAGGACGTTCAGCCAGAATATTAGGGCATCAGGATACTGGGTGGAAGGCACCGAAAACAGACGGCTGAGGAAGCCCCACAGTCAACGATCCCTAATGTAGCAGAAATCTTGCTCCGGGTGCGGTACGTGATTCGGGGACAGGTGACCTTTTCAAGATACACATGCAATACATACAGGATTTATCAAGCCATGGATAACATAATATTAAGTGAGACATGTAGAAAATGTGCTTTATGCTGTAAAGATTATCCATTTGTAGAACTATCCCAAAATGAAATGTATGAGTTAGAAAAGCTGACAGGATTGTCTTTTGATGTGTTTACGAACAGAAAAAGCGAAGCGGTTGAAGAATATTTTTTGCAATTTTTAGAAAATGGAGATTGTTTTTTCTTAAATGAGAATAATGGCGACTATTCTTGTCGTGTATATGAAGCAAGACCAAGAATTTGTAGAAATTATCCATCAAAACCCAGCCAGAATGAAGTCTGTGCTTCAAATAGAGAAATGATTCTGCGTAAGAATTCCGGCTAACCAACGACCGCAGAATTCTGACATCAAGGAAGAAAGCCGGGACGTGGACGCCCATCGCCGTCAAAAACCTCATGGCGAGGGAAAACAGGCTGGAGTTACCATCAAGATGCAAAGTTACCCATGTATTACCCATTATGGCATTGCGGCTTGGACGTATTGGCTAACCTCTTGAAACAAATTGTACCCCCGCCGCGACTCGAACGCGGGGTACCTGGATTAGGAATTCACCCAACAACACAATGAAAACGACTACATACCGTTGATTTTACTCCTGATTTCCCGATAGTACCCCTTCCAAACCCCCTTTTTGCAAGTCATTGTAATTTTGAAGCATTTGTTTTAATTTCAGGTTGTTTTATCATAGAACGTTTTACATATTGCGCTTTTCAGGGACAACTCCGTATTCTTAAATCAACCAGTTTCCTAATGAAATGTAAAATCGAATGTGTTATGCATTCACGTCTTGAAGGTGATCCTGGAAGACGAGCAGGAAAGGCAACATACCCCATTAATTGAAGGAGAAAGGATATGCGAAAAATCGGTCTGGCAATGCTGATGGTCTTGACAATTGCAACAACATGCTACGCTTGGGATCCAACCGGTATGTGGGGCATTGAAGGACGCACAGACGCAAAACTCAAGGTGAATTGTTTGGGGAATGCCTGCTCCTGCAGTTTTCAATCGGCTTACGGAAAATTTGAAGCAACCGGTTATGTAAAAGAAAACAAGTTGTTGCTCGTATATAATTATCTTACAAAAGTGAGCAGCAACAGTTATGGCTTCCTTGTTTATGAAAGAATTAATGATAACAGAATGGTCAAAAAGACTTTAGATCCTAATGGGAAGGTTGTTGGTACTGATAATTGGTTCCGACAATAAGAGAGACAAGAAATCGATATATTAGTCTAAATGAAAAGGTCCCTTGATTTTATATCTTGGGACTTTTTCTATTTGGCGGTGAAGTAAGAATCGAAGTTGTGAAGTAGCCCCCAATTCGACCGGACACTCTCAGACTGGAAATAGGTCATAGTGCAAGATATAGTGTTTGCACTCAAACCAGGGAGAGAGGTTGTCCATGTTACCGGTCGAAGTGATTACTAGTGTGCAGCGCCGGCGGCGATGGAGCGCGGAACAGAAGAAGGCGATGGTGCTCGAAGCGGAGCAGCTGGGGATGAGAGTTTCCATCGTGGCGCGCAAATACGAAGTGCATCCTTGCCAGCTATTTCGGTGGCGTCGGTTGTTCCACGAGGGGGCACTGGTCGCCGTCCGGGCAGAGGAAGAGCTGGTTCCTTCATCGGAAGTCCGGGGTCTCAAGCGTCGGATCCAGGAGTTGGAGCGGATGCTGGGTCGCAAGACCTTGGAAAATGAGATTCTGAAAGACGCCTTGGAGATCGCCCGCGAAAAAAAACTGATCTCGCGGATGCCCTTGCTCAAAAGGGACGACATCCCATGAAGGCGCTCTGTGAGACGCTGGGCGTATCGAGATCCCGCCAGTATGAGAAGCGCCAGGAAGGAACCAGGCCGCGAAGGCGACATTACCGGAGAGCCGAGGATGACTTTTACCTCGTCCTGATCCGGGAGATCGTCAATCACCGGGTTACTTCCGGTTACCGGAGAGTGACGGCTCATCTGAATCGCATGCTGCACGGTCATGGGCAGGCACCAGTGAACCCCAAGCGGATCTACCGGCTCATGAAGATCGGGGGCCTGTTGCTGCAAAAGTCGACAGGGCACTCCCAGCGGGTTCATGACGGTACCATTGTGACAACACGAAGCAACCTGCGGTGGTGTTCCGATGTTTTCGAGATCGCCTGCTGGAGCAAGGAACGGATCCGGGTGGCTTTTACTCTGGACTGCTGCGATCGGGAGATCATCAGTTATGTGGCGACGACGGGCGGAATCAACGGAAAGATGATCCGGGATCTGATCGTTCAATCGACGGAGGCCCGGCATGGTATGATTGATCGACTCCCGGAGCCCATCGAATGGCTCAGTGACAATGGACCTGCCTATATTGCCAGAGAGACCGTTGCGTTTGCCGAATCCGTCGGATTCATCGTCTGTACGACACCGTTTTACAGCCCCGAATCCAACGGGATGGCGGAGGCTTTCGTCAAGACATTTAAACGCGATTATGTTCACGTCAACCCTCTGTACAATGCCCGGTTCGTCTTGGCGCAGTTGCCGAAATGGTTTGAGGATTACAACGAGTTCCATCCCCACAAGGGCCTGAAAATGAAGTCTCCCCGAGAATATCGGAGACTTGCGGTTAAGTTAGAGACTTGTCCGGTAAATTAGGGGCAACTCCAGTAAGAATCGAAGTTGTCCGGTCGAATTGGGGCTCTTCACGAATCCCTTCAACACCCCTCAATAGCAATCAGTAACCCTTTTGCTGCTCCCTCACGGAGTTTCTTTATCTCCCTATATTCTTTGGAGCTATACCATTCTTTGGCCTTCGCAAGAGAAGGGAACTCGATTATAACCACCCTCTTTGAATAATCATCTCCTTCAAGTACAACCATTTCGCCGCCTCGTGCGATATATTTCCCTCCATATTGGGCACTCACAATCGGCGTTTCCTTCAGGTATTCTTTAAACTTGTCCCAATCAGTCACTTCTACTTGGGCGATTACATATGCAGCCACACTACTGTCCCAACGTTCGTTTTTCGGGGTGACCTAACCTGTTAATTAAAAATCATTATTGACGAAAAATGTCATTTATCGATTTGAAAATTTTTCCCCGGCTGTGTCAGTCTCCGCCATCACCGCGGGAGGAGGCTGTCGATGCATTCCGGAAGAACGATCTTTGCCCAGTTGATGGATTTTGTCCCCACCTACGAGTTCCGAAAGTGCGTCGAGCGATACAACGGCAACTACAAGGTCAAGAGCTTCACCTGCTGGGATCAATTTCTATGCATGGCCTTCGCCCAACTGACCTACCGGGAAAGTCTGCGGGACATCCAAGTCTGTCTACGGGCAGCCCAATCCCGGCTTTATCACCTGGGCATCAGGGGAAAGGTGTCCCGCAACACCCTGGCTCACGCCAATCAAGTCCGGGATGCGAGGATTTTTGCCGATTTCGCTTCCCTCCTGATCGCCAAGGCAAGAACCCTCTATGCAACCGATTCTTTCAGCATCGAACTGGATCAAGCGGTCTACGTCCTGGATTCGACCACCATCAATCTCTGCCTGACCCTGTTTCCCTGGGCCGAGTTCCGGAAACACAAGGGCGCCGTCAAACTGCACACCCTTCTGGATCTCCGGGGCAACATCCCTTCCGTCGTCATCGTGACGGCGGGGAAGGTTCACGACGTCAACATCCTCGACGATCTGATCCTCGAGCCGGGGGCTATTTACGTTATGGATCGGGCCTATCTGGATTTCAGCCGGCTTCACCGGATCCAGCAGACACCGGCCTTCTTCGTGACCCGGGCGAAAGCCAACTTCAGCCGAAAGCGCCTCTATTCCCGGCCCGTCGACAAGACCACCGGCATTCAGTGCGATCAGATCGTTGCCCTCACGGGATCCGTCGTGAAGAAAAAATACCCGGAAAAGATTCACCGGATCAGATACTTCGATGCAAAGAGCGACCATACCCTCGTTTTCCTGACCAACAACTTCACCCTGCCCGCCCTGACCATCGCCGATCTCTACCGGAATCGCTGGCAAGTGGAACTGTTCTTCAAGTGGATCAAGCAACACCTCCGGATCAAGACCTTCTATGGCACCACCGAGAACGCCGTGATGACCCAGATCTGGATCGCCATCTCCGTCTATGTCCTGGTCGCCATCGTTCGCAAGACCCTGAAAATCGATCAGAGTCTCTACACAATTCTACAGATTTTGAGTGTCACCCTCTTCGAGAAAACCCACATCTTTCAGGCACTTTCAAATACAGGTTACATCCTCGAAGACACCGATATCAGCAACCAGCTGAATTTGTTCGACTAACATTGGGACAGTAGTGAACTAGAGAGAAAAGTTTAATGAGATTCTTTTGCTATTTTTTTATTTATTACAAACAATTGGCTTGACTGGCTTCCATTGGCTACAGCCACGACGTTTATTATCAACGCTTTGATTCTACTCATGATTCTCTCAAATACCTATTATAAACCATAAATTGCTACCCTATATGTTACCTATGTATTAAGATGCTTTTCGATGTCCTTTGCAAAAAACAGAAGAACAAAAAACAGCATGGAAGATAAATCAACAATAACATATTGTTACGACAATGGTAACGATAGTAAGACAGGTAATACAAAGATCAAATAGTAACCATCTGGACGTAGATGTCACAAAAGGGTAATTTTTTTCTGAATCACCTCGCTTGCATCTTGGAAATTTGCATTGACAGACTGATCATCGCCTCCTATACTTCCTGACCGTCAGTCAGTCCCACCGGAACCATTTCCACATTAGTCGGCTTCAGGTATATGCAACGTGATGTCTCATTCTTCACGGGAGCACATCATCCATGTACCAACTCGAAGTAAAGCGCTGGCTTATTCAACACCATTTCCCTCCAAACAACGGCTGGAATGTGTTCGTCCACATCGATCCCATGGAACGAGCCCATGGTGGACAACACAAACCAGACAAAGCCACGCGTGCGCGTATAGCCGAAAATGCCTTGAAGAATATAGGTGCAACGATCGGCACTCATCCACGATATGGGCGCACGGATATCGTAGCGATACACCCTGATAAAGAAACATTTATTGGCGAAGTTGAGGGTGATTCGTCACGTCAAAAGGATCAGGCTATCTACTCTGCGTTAGGTCAACTGGTGCTAAAGATGCAAGGGGGTGAAGAAAAATTCTTCTTAGCTGTTCCTGACCAGCCAGCTTGGGAATATCAAATTCAAAGAATACCCCCATACGCGAAGGCCTTACTCAATCTATCCTTTCTATTCGTATCTGAGAGAAAAGTGCGAGAGGAATAAAATATATTTTGTCAAATAACAATAGATAATATTGCTCGCAAGAATATCATAACATATTGCTTAGACTAAATAAATCTAACCATTGATGATCTATTACGAAAAAGGTTTTTTTAAAAAAATTCAATTATATCTAAACTTTTTATAACAGTACAATACTGTAAGCAAAATATAATGAAGACAATTAAAATAATAAACTAAAAAGAATGGATTTTTTAAAATTGTTATACGTCCGAGAATAAGAAATGTTATTACTAGCATCAAATAACTTATAGACAGCATGCAGGTTGGCCTACATCATAAATATTGATATAATTATAAAAAATGGAATAAATGCTCTCCTTACAAGTATTGAACCTGAGTATTATAGAATAAAAAACTAAAAAGGATATATATATGAATCAAGAATGGTTTGAAATGCTGGATATAAGAAAAAGGTTTTATGATACGGCTGTTTGGGTTCCACTCAGGGCTGCTTTTGACATTTTATCGGAAGGGGAATACGGATATATCGGATACAAGAGAGAGTTCTTTGGTGCAGGGTCTCTGGCTGTTCCATTAAAGAATAAATCGGACACTGAAAAGCTAGGTTGGATGGAAGTTGGAATTAGTCACGATCATGGATCATATGTTGATAATGGGAAATATCATCAATCTGATATCTTTGAGGACGATAAAGGCACATTCACGGGCATTCACCTTTTACTTGCGCAGCGTGGGAATAGTGATGAACACAGTATTTGGCATTTACACCAAGATATTGTTATTGCTCTTGGTTTAAAGAGAGAAGATGATGTTTGGGTTAGTCCGGATGAGGGTTATGTAGATGTTGCACACTTAAGAAGAAGAGAAGATGGTAGTCCCTGCCTATTAGAAATCCGGGCAGAGCACTTAAAGGATTATCTTTGTGCAAGAGACATGGCGCTTTATTTAACTTCATACAGGACAAGAATGATCGTTGTCGATAATCCAAGTTTTATAAAGTGGACTGACAACCCGATTTCTCAAATAAGCAAAGGTGATCGTTGGGAAGGACGGGTTATTGAAATACATGAAGGGGGCAGCGCATATGGCGCTAAAACAGCAATTTTTCATGCATCACGGACCGATGTTGACCCAGAAGAGGATGTACCGACTTTCGATTTTCCGGCAAATGAAAATATTGTTTCAACATCATGGACTGTAGAAGATAAGGGACGTAAGCTATATATCATTGAGGGCGAATTATGGCGAAACGAGTGGGTCAATCCTAGCACTCTAAGTCACAGAATACGTGGCGATAAATCGCCGGCAACGGTTTATTTTATAACTGATTCCTCTGGTACACGAGAGGATGCAGAAACATTGGATAAACATGGGCGTTGGCTCTGGTTTAAGCCAGATGTCATTATGGCATTGGCACACCGCCGAGGGGGATCATTAGAATGGTACACATGTGATACGGGAGGAGTAAAATGTTCACCAGACTACAATATACATTTTGGAATTAATCAACTTGGACTAATCAATGTATATGCTAAAGATATTTCACTCCTTCCTGAATGGCAACAGAAAATATGGGCTGGCTACAATGTAGGCCCAGATGGCAAGGTCTCGGAAGAACTATTAGCCTCTCAAATGAGAGCTATACCAGCGAGAACACATGCGCCGGAGCCATTTCTCAGCAAAGGAATAGATCTGGCAAATGAAGTCACTTTAGCGAAATTCAATTTTCGGCTTTTCAGAGAACATGAACACAAATCTCAGCTCTTAAAAATCTGTCATAGATTTCGGTCAATTGACCTATCAGGGTTTTTGTCTCTCGCTAAAGATCTCGCTAGATTAACAGCGGATAGCATCAATACAGACTCACTACAAACAATAGTTAAACCACCAGAAGGGAAAAAATGGGGTTCTCTGAAATCTCTTGAGAACGTTCTAGCTAAATATATTGAACCTCAAGAGGCAAGGTCGCTGTTGAGTCCCTTGGTTGGTATATATGAATTAAGACTAGCGGACGCTCATTTGCCGAGTAATACGTTAAAAGAAAGTTACACTTTAGCGAAAGTTGATGATACCAAGCCCTTTATTTTTCAAGGATTCATGATTTTGCATATGTGTGTATCCAGTATATATGGCATCGCGGAGGTTTTAAAAGAGGTGAATCCAGACCTTAAGAAGACTTGCATATAGAATCTTAGAAATAGCTGGCCCATATCACTACTGTCCGGAATAATCGTCAATTAAGATTTGTAAAGGGTTAACATCTATCACGAAAGATGCAATTTATGTCTGTCCTCGACTTGAAAACGCATAGCGGATTCTGCAAACCTTCCCGAGGATTTTCTCCGGGGAGGAACGCTCATGTATTCAGGCCCGCTTGTGTTTACCCAAATCATGGACTTCATGCCGTTGAAAACCTTTCAGCGCTGTGTGGAACGATACCGCGGCAACTTCAGCGTGAAGCATTTCACCTGCATGGATCAGTTCCGTACCATGGCTTTCGCACAACTGGCGTATCGGGAGAGCCTGCGGGACATCGAGGCCTGCCTTCGAGCGCAAAAGAACAAGCTCTATCACATGGGCATCCGCAGCAAGGTTTCCCGCAGCACCCTGGCAGAAGCGAACGAGATGCGGGGCTGGCGCATCTACGCCGATTTTGCCCATCATCTGATCGGCATCGCCAGGAAGCTCTACCACAAGGAACCGTTGGCCGTGGAACTTCAGAACACGGTTTATGCCCTGGATGCCACGACGATCGACTTGTCCCTGTCCCTCTTTCCCTGGGCATGCTTCCGGCAGACAAAAGGGGCCGTCCGTCTCCATACCCTGCTCGACCTGCGGGGCAATATCCCGAGCTTTATCCATATCTCCGACGGAAAACTCCACGAGGTCAACGTCCTGGATATGATCCCTCTGGAAACGGGCGCCTTCTACATTATGGATCGCGGCTTTTTGGACTTCTCCAGACTCCATTCTGTCACCCGGGCCTCCGCTTTCTTCGTGATCCGGGCCAAGTCAAATCTGAAGTGCCGCAGGCTCTACTCCCATCCGGTAGACAAATCCACAGGGGTTGTCTGCGATCAATCCATTCGGCTGACTGTTCCGAAGTCGGCCGGGGATTATCCCGACAAGCTCCGCCGAGTGAGATATTACGACACCGAGACCGACAAAACCCTGATGTTTCTTACCAACAACTTTCTGTTGCCCGCCATCACCGTCGCCCAACTCTACAAACAACGATGGCAGGTGGAGCTCTTCTTCAAGTGGATCAAGCAGAATCTGCGCATCAAGAGCTTTTACGGCACTTCGGAGAACGCCGTGAAAACCCAGATCTGGATTGCCATTTCCGTCTATCTGATCGTTGCGATCATCAAAAAACGGCTGAATCTCCAGGAAAGTCTCTACACAATTTTACAGGTGTTGAGCGTCTCCCTATTTGAAAGAACACCCATGTTTCAGCTACTTACATTCTACGACTACACAAACGACACGGATAATAGTTCTAACCAGCTGAACTTATTCACGGATTATTCCGGACAGTAATGATCCACGCACATTAATGCAAAGAATATTCAAGAAAATGAATTCTACATAATATAAATTCAATAGGTTACACTCATGACTGCGACCTTTTTTGCAGATGCATTTATCATCATTGATGCTGTACCAGCAACTGATTTACAGACCGGGCGTAGACTTCACGAGGACATGACTGATTGGTTAATACATACAAAACAAGAAATGCCCTGTGAAAGACACATATGTTCCAATTCAAAAAATTTCAAAGATATTCTTATTAGAATACGTAACGATGTTATTTGCAAAGGAACCATCCCCATTTTGCATATAGAAGGGCACGCGAGACGCGAAGCAATGTCATTTCCGGATGGATCACATCTCGAGTGGAGTAGCGTGTTCACTTTATTGAGAGCGATTAACGTTGCATGTAAAAATAATTTATTTCTATCCAGTGGCGCATGCAAATCAGCCTATGTGTACAGGGAAGTATCTATAACAGAAGCGTGCCCCGTTTGGGGCTTGCTCGCTCCTGAAACAACAGTGACCGCAGGTGAAGTAGAAAAGGGTTTTTCTGCTTTTTATGAAAAGTTAATCCATACAAAAAACTTTGATATTTCATTGGACGCATTTTCAAATGCAATAGATAGTTCAAAATTTGCACTCATTATTTCCGACGAAATATTTAGAAAAGGAGCATATAAGTACATTAAGTATTATTGTAGTGGTTCTGGTCGGAAAAAGAGAGTAGAAGATTTATTGACTGTATCAAGGAATTGGTATAGATTGAAGCAAAAACTTAAAGATGAGAGAAAACTCATTAAAAAGGCCTTAAAAGAACCGCATGCACCTTATTTAATTAAATTCTATCGAAAATTTATGATGATTGATATATATCCTGAAAACGCAAAAAGGTTTTCATTCGATGCAAAATCGTTTGAAAGAGGCGTTAAGGATGGAAGCATTGTCATTAAATAATTTAAATTATCGGAAGACATCCTCAAGCCCGGCGGGACCATAGCGGGACCAAATCAAAGAAATACGAACTCCCTTCCAAAGCTTATCGGCCAACCCCTTGAAATAAATGGTGCCCCCGCCGCGACTCGAACGCGGGGCACCCGGATTAGGAATCCGGTGCTCTATCCTCCTGAGCTACGGGGGCGAAAGATGAGGTGTAAAAAGAAATGGTGGAGATGAGGGGGATCGAACCCCTGACCTCGGCATTGCGAACGCCGCGCTCTCCCAGTTGAGCTACATCCCCACGTCTTGGTCGGATTGGCTTGTTGCGGAGGGCACCATACCCAATCGGCAGTGGCAAGTCAAGTGATTGTTGACGACTTTTGGCACTTTACCCTTGACAGGACGGGGTAATTCGGATAGTGGTTTCAACCTTAATTTCTCAAGGAGGAAGGCATTTGGCCACGCACGCATCCGCGATCAAAAGAAGCAAGCAGAGTGAGAAACGGCGTCTCAGAAACGCCATGGTGAAATCAGACGTCAAGACGACGATCAAGCAGGTACTTGGGGCCGTCTCCGGCAAGAACATGGAAGAGTCGCAAGCAGCGCTGAAGGAAGCGATTCCGGCCATTCAGAAGGCCGCCGCCAAGGGCGCCTTTCATAAGAAGACCGCCTCCCGCAAGGTCTCCCGCCTCACCAGGAAGGTCAACACCCTTCTCGAGAAGTAACCCGGCTGTTCAGAAACCGGACAGAATCATGGAATACGCCCTCTCGGCTGTGTCGCTGGCCAGCTTGACGAGGGCTTCTTTTCTATTCCGCTCGGTTACCGAGAGGCTCGAAGAACTCACCTTATAATCCGCCGTCAGACTGAAGTCGCTGTTTGCCCAGAGGATTTTCCCCGTCTCCCGCTCCTGGAAGGACAAGTCCACGGTTGTGGACCAGCGTTCTTCCGACGCCAGGTTTCCCGCCGTATAGGCCAAGGGGGTCTTGACCAGGAGTTTGATGTTTCCCTTCAGGACGGCATCCGCCTGGGCGGCCTGGTCGACGATCTGAAAGCGACCGCCCTGGATGAGCCGGTCGATGAAAGCCGACCGGAATGTGGTTTCCACGTTGGGCTCGTTGGTGGCATTTCCGAATGTCAGGACATGAACCCGCTTGATGGCCGGGTCGATGCCGTCGCCGCCGGTACCGACGAAATGGTACCCGCAAGCCCACAGAGATGTCATTGCCAGAACAATAAGCCAGAAAACCTGCCGTTTTGATAGCTGCATCTGTGCTGATCCCCCGTTAATCCTTGACCACGATGTTGACGAGTTTGCGGGGGACATAGACTTCCTTGACCACCTGCTTCCCCTCGATCAGCTTGCCGATTTTCTCTTCCGCGCGGGCAAGCGCCTTGATCTTGTCCTCCTCCTCGTCGGCCGGCACGGTGATGCGGCTGCGGACCTTGCCGTTGACCTGGAGCACGATGGTGATCTCCTCTTCGGAGGCCACCTCCCGGTCCCACGTCGGCCAGGGCATGTCGGCCAGGGGCGTCTTCTCGCCGAGCATTTCCCACAGCTCTTCGGTAATGTGAGGAACGATGGGGACCATCAGGAGGAGCACCGCCTCTACGGCCTCACGGATCACCGAGAGAGCCAGCTTGTCGCCCTTATCCGGTCTGTTCAGCAGATACAGGGCATTCACCAGTTCCATGACGGCGCTGATGGCGGTGTTGAAACGGAAGCGGTCTTCCAGGTCGCCGGTGACCTTGCGGATCGTCTGGTGGGTCTTGCGGCGGAGGTTCTTCAGGTCTCCCTCCAGGGGCGTCTTCCCGTCGAAGGGGGCCACGTCGCGGATGTCTTCCAGGTACTCTTCCGTGATGATCCGCCAGATGCGGCCAAGGAAACGGAAAGATCCCTCCACGCCCTGGTCGCTCCATTCCAGGTCCTTCTCCGGCGGCGACGCGAAGAGGCAGAAGGCCCGGGCCGTGTCGGCGCCGTATTTTTTCACCAGATAGTCGGGATCGACGATGTTCCTCAGCGATTTCGACATCTTCTCCGTCTTGCCGATGATGACTTCCTTGCCGCAGGTGGAGCACTTGCCGTCGCTCACCTCCTCCGGGAAGAGGAAGCCGTGTTCGGGGCACTTCATCGTCTCCTTGCAGACCATACCCTGGGTCAGGAGATTCGCGAAGGGCTCGTCCACACCGATGACTCCGAGGTCCCGGAGCACCCGCGTGTAAAAGCGGGAGTAAAGAAGGTGCAGGATCGCATGCTCGATCCCGCCGATGTACTGGTCCACGGGCATCCAGTAGTCCAGGGCCTTCCGGTCCAGGCCGGGTTTGACGTCGTGCGTGGCGCAGCAGAACCTGTCGAAGTACCAGGAGGATTCCACGAAGGTGTCCATCGTGTCCGTCTCGCGCCGGGCGGGACCGCCGCAGCCGGGACAGGACGTCTCGGCAAAGGCCTTGTGCCGCGCCAGGGGCGAACCGCCCTCGCCGGTCAGCTCCACGTCCATCGGCAGGACCACCGGCAGGTCTTTTTCGGGAACCGGGACGGTGCCGCACTTGTCGCAGTAAACCATGGGAATCGGAGCGCCCCAGTAACGCTGGCGGGAGATTCCCCAGTCGCGGAGGCGGTACTGGATGGTCCGCTGCCCCCGGTTGATCGAGATCAGGTGGTCGGCGATGGCGTCGAGCGCCTTCATGTTCTCCATGCCGTTGAACGGTCCGGAGTTCACGAGGATCCCCTCGTCGACGTAGGCCTCCGTCATGGTCTGGACGTTGAGCGCCCGGTTCGGTGGCTGGATGACCACGATGAGCGGCAGGTTGTACTTCTTGGCAAACTCGAAGTCCCGCTGGTCGTGGGTCGGCACCGCCATGACGCAGCCCGTGCCGTAATCGGCCAGGACGAAGTTGGCGGCGTAGATGGGCATCTTCTTGTGGGTCACCGGGTTGAGGCAGTACGACTCGAGGAAGACGCCCTCCTTCTCGTAATAGTCGGAGGTGCGGAGGTTCTTGTCCTGCCGCTTGATCTTCTCGACGAACTCCTGGACTTCCTTCTCGCACTCCTTGCCCTTCGCCAGCTCCAGAACCAGGGGGTGCTCCGCGGCGACGAGCATGAACGTGGCGCCGTAGATGGTGTCCTGCCGGGTGGTGAAGACCTTGATCTCGCCCTTGCCGTCGGCCATGGGGAAGATCATCTCGAAGCCGTGGCTCTTGCCGATCCAGTTGCGCTGCATCGTGAGAACCCGCTCGGGCCAGCCGGGGAGGCGGTCGCAGCCTTCCAGGAGCTCCTCCACGTATGCCGTGATCCGGAAAAACCACTGGTCCAGGGTCTTTTCGATCACGTCGGAGGAGCAGCGCCAGCAGAGCCCCGCCTCTACCTGCTCGTTGGCCAGGACGGTCTGGCACTTGGGGCACCAGTTCACCGTGGAGGTCTTCTTGTAGGCGAGGCCCTTCTCGTACATCCAGAGGAAGAAGAGCTGCTCCCATTTGTAGTAAAAGGGCTCGCAGGTGGAGAGCTCCCGGTCCCAGTCATAGCTGAAGCCCATTCGCTTCAGCTGTTTCTTCATGTTGGCGATGTTGTCGTTCGTCCAGGCGGCGGGATGGATGCCCCGCTCGATGGCGGCGTTCTCGGCGGGCATGCCGAAGGAGTCCCAGCCCATGGGATGCAGGACGTTGAACCCTCTCATCCTCTTGTAGCGGGACACGACGTCGCCGATGGCGTAGTTGCGGACGTGGCCGATGTGGATCCGGCCGGAGGGATAGGGGAACATCTCCAGGAGGTAATACTTTTTCCGTGCGGGATCCTCATGGACGTGGAACGTCTTGTTCGCCTCCCAGTTCTTCTGCCATTTCTCTTCGATTTCCCAGGGGTTGTACTTGATGTTCATGGCGGGCTCCCTTGCCGTAGAGATGTTGTCCCGTCGTAACACAACGGACTTCTTCTTTCAACAGGATTGGGGAAAAACGGGATATTGCGGGGCGGCGGACCGTCAGTCCGGATCGGATGCCGAACCCTTCGATTCGCTTTCACCGGATGCCGGCGCGCCGGGCTGCGGCTCCGGGGGCCTGTTCTCCCGGGCGAAGCGGCCGTGCAGGGCATCGAGGATACCGTTGATGAAGGCCCCCGAGTTCTCGGAGCCGAAGAGTTTCCCCAGGTCGATGGCCTCGTTGAGGGCTACCTTGGGGGGAATGCCGGGGCAGAACCGGAGTTCGTAAACGGCCATCCGCAGGATGGCCTTGTCGACCTTGGACATGCGGGGAAGGGACCAGTGCTCGGAACAGCTGCCGATGAGCCCGTCGATCTCGTCCCGCCGCTCCCAGGTGCCGGTCACCAGCTCCGCGGCGAATTCCCGCGCCTCCGCCGGCATTTCCGAACGGTCGAAGTTCTGCCAATAGTGTTCAAGAGCTTCCCAGGGGTCCCGTTCCTGGACGTCGAGGCCGTAGAGGATCTGCACGGCCGCTTCCCGGGCCTTTCTTCTGACTTGCATGGGCGTGATGCCGCCGGCGGCGGGCCTTTCAGATTTTCCGGAAGAGGTCGACCATCTCGATGGCCGTCATGGCCGCATCCCAGCCCTTGTTGCCCGACTTCGTCCCGGCGCGCTCGATGGCCTGTTCGATCGTATCGGTCGTGAGGACCCCGAAGGCGACAGGCACTTCCGTTTCCAGGCCGACCATGGCAATTCCCTTGGTCACCTCGGCGCTGATGTACTCGAAATGGGGCGTGGCCCCCCG
The DNA here is from genome assembly GCA_002841865.1 of Deltaproteobacteria bacterium HGW-Deltaproteobacteria-19. Taxonomy (GTDB): domain Bacteria; phylum Desulfobacterota; class Syntrophia; order Syntrophales; family PHBD01; genus PHBD01. The sequence goes on along the minus strand of PHBD01000016.1, from coordinate 31,609 downwards.
GATCACCGCCCCCAGGCAGATGACGGCGTCGAACCGGCCGCTCTTGGCGATCTTCTTCGCCGCCAGGGGCAGTTCGAAGGCTCCGGGGACTTTGTAGACCTGGATATCCTTCTCGTCCGCGCCGGCACGCACAAGGGCGTCCAGGGCCCCCTCGATGAGGCGGCCGCAGATGAAGTCGTTAAAACGGCTGGCGATGACACCGAACCGCATCCCCTTGGCTACGATCTTTCCTTCCACTGTTTTCGGCATGACTCCTCTCCATTCCCATCCAGGGCTGTTGAAAAACGGCTGTCTGCTGCGTTCCCCTCATCCTTCGCCACTCGACGGACGGAACGGCACGACTCGCGGCTCAGGATTTAGGGCGCCTTGCATCCAACCCTTTTTGAACAGCCTGGGGCAAAGGTCTTGTCCCCTCCGAGAGGACGGGTTTCCATCCGTCCCCGAATCCGTCTAAACTCCCTCCAGCATGTGCCCCATCTTCTTCTTTTTCGCCGACAGGTACCGGATGCTGCTGTCGGTCGGCTCAATTTCGATGGCAACCCGCTCGGTGATGGTGATGCCGTACCCCTCCAGGCCGACCACCTTGCGGGGGTTGTTCGTCATGAGGCGCATCTTGCGGACGCCCTGGTCCGCCAGGATCTGGGCGCCGATGCCGTAGTCCCGGAGGTCCGCCTTGAACCCCAGGTCCAGGTTTGCCTCCACGGTGTCCCGGCCCTGCTCCTGCAGCTCGTAGGCCTTGATCTTGTTGACCAGGCCGATGCCCCGTCCTTCCTGGTGCATGTACACGATCACTCCCTTGCCCTCGTTCTCCACCATCTTCATGGCCGTCTGGAGCTGATCGCCGCAGTCGCAGCGGAGAGACCCGAAGATGTCGCCGGTAGCGCATTCGGAGTGCACCCGGACGAGGACCTCATCCTCCGGCCCGATCTCTCCCTTGACCAGGGCAATGTGGAGGATGTCGTCCACGTCGTTCTCATAGACGGTGATGCGGAAATCGCCGCCGAATTTGGTCGGCAGCAGCGCCGAGGCGGAGCGGTGGATGAGGCGCTCGTGCTGCATCCGGAACTCGATCAGGTCCGCGATCGTGACGATCTTCAGGTGGTGCTCCGCGGCGAATATCTCCAGATCGGGCATGCGGGCCATTGTCCCGTCGTCCTTCATGACCTCGCAGATGACGCCGCAGGGCTTGAGCCCCGCCAGGCGGGCCATGTCGACGGATCCCTCCGTCTGTCCGGTCCGGACGAGGACGCCGCCCCTGCGGGCCCGGATCGGGAAAATATGCCCGGGGCTGACCAGGTCCTCCGGCCGGGCGTTGTCGTCAACAGCCGTCCGGATGGTTGTGGCCCGGTCGGCCGCGGAGATTCCCGTGGAAACCCCGTGCTTCGCCTCGATGGAGACGGTGAAGGCCGTGCCGAAACGGGACCGGTTGTCCCGCACCATGGGGTACAGGCGGAGCCGGTCGGCATCCGCTTCCGTCAGGGTCAGGCAGATGAGGCCCCGTCCGTATCGGGCCATGAAATTGACGGCCTCCGGCGTGGCGAACTGGGCCGCCATGCAGAGATCGCCCTCGTTTTCCCGGTCCTCGTCGTCGACGAGAATGACCATCCGGCCGTTCCGGATGTCTTCCAGCGCTTCCTTGATCGAACTGACTGCCATTTTTCAATATCCCTTGTCGAAGCCGTGCTCCGCCAGGAAGGCCCGGTCGATCCCCCGGCCGCCCTTTCCTCCCGCGAGAAGCTTCTCGATGTATTTGCCCAGAATATCCGTCTCGATGTTCACAGCGTCGGCCACCTTTCGAAATCCCAGGGTGGTCTCCTGTGCCGTGTGGGGGATGACGTTAACATAGAAACGGTTATTTTCACAACGGTTTACCGTCAGGCTGATGCCGTCCGCCGCGACGGAACCCTTCTCCACCACATACTTTCCCAGTTCCCTGGGAATCTCGAAACCGAAGACGATCGAGGAACCCCGGTCGGTCTTCTCGACGATCCGTCCCACGGCGTCCACGTGCCCCAGGACGAGGTGCCCCCCGAGAAAATCGGTCAGCCGCAGGGCCTTCTCCAGGTTCACCCGCTCCCCCGGCCGGAGACCCTTCAGGGTCGTCCGCTCCAGGGTCTCCGCCGAGACGTCGGCGGCAAAGCGGTTTCCGTCCCGCCGCGTCACCGTGAGGCAGGCGCCATTGACGGCGATGCTGTCTCCCGTCTTGATGTCCGACAGGTCCAGGGCAGCCTCCACTTCCAACCGGCCCTCGGAGCCCTTTTTCACAAGCCCCCGGACGGTGCCGGCCCCCTGAATGATTCCCGTGAACATGACCCGCATTCCCCGGCCTTCCGGCTATTTCTGCTTTTCCTTGTTTACCTGGAGGAAGTCCTGCAGCTCCTCGATGAAGTCCCCGACATCCTTGAAGGACCGGTACACCGAGGCAAACCGCACGTAAGCCACGCCGTCGAGGCCTTTCAGCTCCCTCATGACCTGCTCCCCGATGGCCGTCGACGGAATTTCCTTTCCCTGGTATTCCTGGCAGGCCTGCTCCACCCGCTCGATGATTTCCTCAATCGACTCCGTAGGGATGGGCCGCTTCTCGCAGGCCTTCTTGATGCCGTTCCTTATCTTCACCATGTCGAAGGGCTCCCGGCGGCCGTCCTTCTTGACCACCACCGGCAGGACCTCCTCGACGTACTCGTAGGTCGTGAAGCGCTTCCCGCATGCCAGGCACTCCCGCCGGCGGCGGATGGAGTTGCTGTCCTTGCTCACCCGGGAATCGATGACCTTGTTCTCGCCGTTGGCACAGAAGGGACACTTCATGACCGGGACACCTCGATGCCTGCCTCCTGGAGCATCTCCGCCGCCAGGTCGTCCTGGTAGCCGTCACGGATGACGATCCGGACGATCGCCGCGTTGATGATCATCTTGGCGCAGATCACGCAGGGATGATTCGTGCAGTACAGGGTCGCCCCCCGGACGCTGACGCCGTGGAGAGCCGCCTGGATGATGGCGTTCTGCTCCGCGTGGAGCCCCCGGCACAACTCGTGGCGCTCTCCCGAGGGGACCTTCATTTCCAGCCGGAGGCAACCCCGGTCGAGGCAATGGACCATTCCCGAGGGAGCCCCGTTGTACCCCGTGGACAGGATCCGCCTGTCCCGGACCAGCGCCGCCCCGACATTCCGCCGCACACAGGTGGAGCGCCGGGCGACAACCCCGACGATGTCCATGAAGTACTCGTCCCATGAGGGGCGCTGCCGGGTTTCGTCCGTCATGACCCTGCCCGGATCCGCTCCGCATAGAGGGGAAATCGCTCACAGAGGGCTGCGACGTCCGCCCGGACGCTCGTCACGAGGCTTTCGTTCCCGGGATCCCGAAGAACCCGGGCGATCCAGCCCGCGATGAGGCGCATCTCATCCTCCTTCATGCCCCGGGTCGTCAGGGCCGGCGTACCGATCCGGATCCCGCTGGTCACCATGGGTCCCCGGGTGTCGAAGGGAATGCCGTTCTTGTTGACGGTGATGCCCGCCCGGTCCAGAACCTCCTGGGCATCCTTGCCGGTCACGCCGGCATCCGTGAGGTCCACCAGCATCAGGTGGTTGTCCGTTCCACCGGAGACGATCCGGAACCCTTCCTTCATGAGCGCGTCTGCCACCGCTTTGGCGTTTTTCACGATCTGGGCCTGGTAGTCCCGAAAGGCCGGTTGCAGCGCTTCCTGGAAGGCCACGGCCTTGGCCGCGATGACGTGCATCAGCGGCCCGCCCTGCATGCCCGGGAAAACGCGGCTGTTGAGGGCCTGGGCGAAGTCCTGGCGGCACATGACGAGGCCGCCGCGGGGTCCGCGAAGGGTCTTGTGGGTCGTCGAGGTGACGAACTCGCAGACGGGGATCGGCGATGGATGCAGCCCCACGGCCACGAGCCCCGCGATGTGGGCGATGTCGGCCATGACGACGGCCCCGACCGAGTCGGCGATCCGCCGGAAGGCCTCGAAATCGATCGTCCGGGGATAGGCGCTGGCGCCGACGACGATCAGCTTCGGGCGGTGCTTCTTCGCCTGGTCTTCCACCTCGTTAAAATCGATGGTCTCCGTGTCCTTCCGGACGCCGTAGGCGACCACGTTGTAGAGTTTCCCCGAGAAATTGGCGGGGCTGCCGTGGGAGAGGTGCCCGCCGTGGGAGAGGTTCATGCCCAGGACCGTGTCGCCCGGCTGGAGGGTGGCGAAGTAGACGGCCATGTTGGCCTGGGTGCCCGAATGGGGCTGGACGTTCGCGTGGTCGGCGCCGAAGAGCTTCTTGCAGCGCTCGATGGCCAGCGACTCGGCCACATCCACGTACTCGCATCCCCCGTAGTAGCGCTTTGCCGGGTAACCCTCGGCGTACTTGTTCGTCATGATGCTGCCCTGGGCCTCCAGAACGGCCTCGCTGACGAAGTTCTCCGAGGCGATCATCTCCAGCTTGCCGGCCTGCCGGACGGTTTCCTGCAGAATGGCGTCGGCTATTTCCGGATCGGTCTTTTTCAGGTGCGTCATGGGTTCCGTCTTCCTCCCGTTGCTATGGGTTATTTGAGGTGCAGGGCATCTTCGATCGCGCGGATCTTTTCGAGGCGCTTTGCGTGACGCCCCCCCTCGAATTCCGATTCCAGCCAGGTCCTGACGATTCGCCGGGCCGCCTCCGGATCCGTCTTGCGTCCCGCCAGGACGAGGACGTTGCTGTCGTTGTGGAGTCGGCTCATGCGGGCCGTCTCTTCGTCCAGGCACAGGGCGGCCCGGACACCGGGATAGCGGTTGGCGGCAATGGACATCCCCACACCGGAGCCGCAGACGAGGATGCCCCGGGTGAACCGGCCCGCCGAGACGGCCTCCGCCACGGGTCGGGCAAAATCGGGATAATCCACGGGCTCCGGACCATCCGTGCCGGCGTCCGTCACAGGGATGCCGGCCTTGGCAAGAATCGCCTTGACGGCTTCCTTCAGATCATAACCGGCGTGGTCGGCTCCAAGGATGAGCGGCTTCATATTCATGGTACGAATTTTCGTAAGACAATCACAGCGTTGGCCCCGCCAAAGCCGAACGTGCTCGACAGGGCGACCCGGATCTCCTGCCGGCGGGCGCGATGGGGCACGTAATCAAGGTCGCATTCCGGGTCGGGGTTGTCCAGGTTGATGGTTGGAGGCAGGATTCCTTCCTCCACGGCCTTGGCCGTAAAGATCGCCTCGACCCCACCGGTGGCCCCGAGCATGTGCCCCGTCATCGATTTCGTCGAGCTGATGGCGATTTTCCTGCTGTGCTCTCCGAAGACGTCCTTGACGGCCGCTGTTTCATAGGCGTCGTTTATGGGCGTTGAGGTCCCGTGGGCATTGATATAATCGATGTCTTCCGGCCGGAGGCCGGCGTCCCGGATGGCCTCCCGCATACACCGGGCCGCCCCTGCATGTCCCGGTGGAGGCGCCGCCAGGTGGAAAGCGTCCGCCGTGGAGCCGTAACCGACGATTTCAGCATAGATCCGGGCGCCCCGATCGAGGGCTCGGTTCATTTCCTCCAGGACGACGAGTCCGCATCCTTCGGAGATGACGAATCCGTCCCGATCCCGGTCAAAAGGACGGCTGGCCCTTTCCGGCTCGTCGTTGCGGAGCGACATGGCCCGCATGACGTTGAAGCCGCCGATCCCCAGGGGCGTGACGGCCGCCTCGGCACCGCCGGCAAGCATGACATCCGCCCAGCCGCCGGCAATGATCCGATAGGAGTCCCCAATGGCGTGGTTTCCGGCGGAGCAGGCGGTTGTGGTGCAGTTGATGGGTCCCCGGAGGCTGTACCGAATGGACACGTGACCCGCCGCGAGGTTGCCCAGGGCCGCCGGAAGCGCGAACGGGGAGATCTTCCGGGGGCCTCCCCGATCGAAGGCCTCCTTCGCGGTCTCCATGCTGGAGAGACCTCCGATGGCGGATCCAATGATCGTTCCGGCCCGGTCCCCCCCGGCCGTATCCCCCGTCAGGGCTGCATCGGCCATGGCCATGTCGGAGGCGGCGAGGGCATAAATGATGAAGAGGTCGAGGCGGCGGAGCCACTTCTTGTCGACGAAGGCCAGGGCGTCGAAATTCTTCACTTCGCCTGCAATCGTGGTCTGATGACCCGTGGTATCGAACCGGGTGATGGGCCCGATGCCGGATCGCCCCGCGCAGACATTTTCCCAGGCTTCCCGGGCAGAGTTGCCCACGGGGGTGACGGCCCCCAGGCCCGTGATGACAACCCTTCTCCTGTTCGTCATGAAATCCGCCTGTGGTCGATGGATGGTCAGGAAACGCCCTTGCTCTTGAGGAAGGCGATGGCATCCTGGATGGTGCGGATCTTTTCCAGTTCGTTATCGGCGATTGTGATGCCGAAGTTTTCTTCCATCTCCATGATCAGTTCGACCAGATCAAGAGAGTCGGCACCGAGGTCCTCGATGAAGGCCGCCTCTGGGACACACTCTTCGCGCGTCACGCCGAGCTGCTCCATGATGATATTGATGACCTTTTCCTCCAGTGTCATGAACCGTTTCCTCCTTCAGGATTGCAGTGTCGGTTTCGCTTCCCCGCCGAGGAGCGAAGCGGTCTTCCTCAGGGAATCCGCATTCTCCACGTTCAGCAGACGGAAACTCCGGTCAATGCGCTTGATGAGGGCCGACAGGGTACGCTTGGGTCCCATTTCCAGAATGGTATCCACTCCCAGAGCGGCCATTTTTTCTACCGTTTCCTTCCAGCGGACCGGCTGGACGATCTGCCGGCACAGGAGATCCCGGGCCGTTTCCCGGGCATAGAAAACGCCGGGATCGCAGTTCGGGATGACGGGAACGGAAAATTCCCCGAAGGGGATTCCTTCCAGTTCCTCCCGGAGGCGCTCCGACGCCCGGGCTAGCAGATTGCAGTGGCAGGGAACGCTGATGGGCAGCTTCACCGCCTGGGCTCCGCCGGACCGCCGGATCTCCTCCACCACCCGCTCCACTGCTCCCGTATGCCCGGAAACAACCGTCTGGCCGGGGGCATTGTGGATGGCCAGCGTAACCTCTTCCCCCTCCACGCAAACCTTGGCGCAGGCTGCCCGAACGGCCTCCTCACCGGGTCCCAGGATTGCGGCCATGGCCCCCTCCCCGACGGGAACGGCTTCCTGGTGATACCGGGCCCGGGCTCGAACGAGGGGGAGAAGGTGTTCCAGGGACAGGGCGCCGGCGGCGTACAGCGCCGCATACTCCCCCAGGCTGTGGCCCGCCAGGACGGCAGGAACCAGCGGCATCTCGCGGCGAAAGGCCTCGAAGATGGCGATATCCAGTGTCAGGACAGCCGTCTGGGTGTTGACCGTCAGGTCCAGGGCCTCCCGCGGTCCTTCGAAGCAGAGGGACGCCACATCAATACCGAGGATGTCCCGGGCTTGGTCGAAGACGGCACGGGCAGCGGTGAACTCGCGGTACAGGTCGCTTCCCATCCCTACGTACTGTGAGCCCTGTCCGGGGAAAACCAGTCCCAGTCGGAACATGGACGGCCCTCTCTTGAACGGCCGGTTCGGACTACGACAGTTTTTCCGCCGGCACGACCTCACGGCCCTTGTAGGTGCCGCAGTTGGGGCAAACGCGGTGGGGAAGTTTCGTCTCCCCGCACTGGGGGCAGGCGGAACCCAGGGTCGGGGTCAGGAAATCGTGTGTTCTCCGCTTGTTCCGGCGCGTCTTGGAATGTCTCTTGACTGGGTTTGGCATGACCGATGTTCCTCGTTTTCAAGAATTTTTCAGTTTCAGTTTTTTCAGAACGGCGAGGCGCTCGTCGCCCTCACGGGGGGGACACGCGCAGTCCTCGCGGTTCAGGTTGGCCCCGCAGGATCCGCACAGCCCCCGGCAGTCATCCCGGCAGAGCATCTTCATCGGAACCTGTAGCATGATCTGCTCATAGATCACCGGGTCCAGATCGATGATTTCCTCCCGGTAATACACGCAGTCCAAGTCTTCCCTGGACAGCTCCGTTTCCTCCGCGTGTATATCCGGTTCAGGCAGAAATATATAGCGAAATTCGCACTGAATACGCAACCTCGCATTTTCCAGGCACCGGCAGCACACTCCCCGGACTTCCGTCGCCAGAGAGCCCTCAACATAAATCGCCTCGTGAACCTTCCGGAGGACGCAGGCGACCTGGACATCGCCCATCGTGAATTCGACCGGCTCACTTCCATCCAGCAGTTCCGCCAGCCAGCCCTCTCCTTTATTAAAGGAGCAGGCCTTGCCATCCTCGGGAATCTGTCCGATGGGGATTTGCATAGAAAAACCTCGACCGGAAGAAAGGGCTGAATAAAGGACAAAACCTGGACCTTGTCAAGCAAATTCTAGGCGATTTTCCCATGAAGATTTTTCTTGACAAGATATCCCGAAGTCGTTATTCGGTGTCTGACTGACTGGTCAGTCACATTTCACCAACTCACAGGATCATCCTGTAAAGTCAATGGGAAAGGAGAGAATCATGAAACCTTTGAAAGGCGTAAAGGTAATCGATTTCACCAGCTCAATTTCGGGGCCGTACTGCGGCGCCCTTCTGGCCGACTACGGCGCGGAGGTCTACAAGCTGGAGCGGCCGGGCCGGGGAGAGGACTCGCGGCTGTTCCCCCCCCAGAAGGATGGTGTTCCGCTGGGCTTCGTTAGCATCAATCGGGCCAAAAAGGGCCTGTCGATTGACCTGAACAAGCCGGAGGGGCAAGAGCTCTTCCGCAAGCTGGCCGCAAAAGTGGATGTTATCCTTGAGAATTACACACCCGGGACGATGAAGCGCTGGAATATCGATTACGAGACGATCAAAGCCGTAAACCCCAAAATCGTCTACTGCTCGATCTCCGGGTTCGGCCAGTTCGGCCCCCTCTCCCCCCTGCCGGGTTACGATGCGGTCATCCAGGCCATGAGCGGCATGATGATGTCCACGGGCTTCCCCGACGGCGCCCCCACCAGAACGGGCAACGCCGCCGTGGATTACCTTTCCGGGACCTTCGGGGCCCTCGGAATCGTGATGGGCGTCCTCCAGGCCCGGACGACGGGGAAGGGCATGCACGTGGACGTCGCCATGCTCGACTGCGTCCTCAACACCCAGGACGTTCCGTTCCTCAGCCCGATGAACCTGGGCAAGGAAGTCCAGCGCTTCGGCAACCGCCTCGCCTACGTCACCCCCTTCGACACCTTCAAGACGAAGGACGGCTGGCTCATGATCGCCACGGCAAACAACAACAACTTCGGCGCCCTCGCCAAAGTGATGGGACGCGAGGACCTGATGGAAGACCCGAAATTCGCCGACAACTACCAGCGCTGTGTGCATGAGGCCGACCTCCGGGAAATCATCGTTGGCTGGACGGTTCAGCACGGAACGATGGAGTTGCTTGGTATGCTGATGAAAAACGGCGTACCCTGCTCGCCGATCCAGAATGCGGGCGACATGCTGAAAAATCCGCATGCCCAGGCGCGCGGCCTGGTCGCGGAAGTAACCCACTCCAGCGGCCTTCAGGTGAAGGTCCCCGGCGTGGCCATCAAGATCGACGGCCAGATCCTCCCTGTCGAGGGGAGCTCCCCGGATGTCGGCCAGCACAACGCTGAGGTCTTCGGCGAGCTGCTGGGAATGGGAGAGGCGGAGCTGGCCGCCCTGAAGGACAAGGGGATCGTCTAATCGTCCCGAGGAATGCCTGTCGAAGGAGATCGGTCCTTCGCAGGCCGGGTGCTGATACCAGGATGGCCCGGCCGGAAGCCCTTCATCCGGCCGGGCCGCCGGCGCACCGGGAATCAACTGCGCCATTTCTCCCGGAGAGAGGGGAATTGTCATGACGGATAAATCATCCTCCAAAAGGGACATCATCCTGGATGCCGCCGTCCGGGTCTTCGCCGAGAAAGGGTACTACTCCAGCCGGACCCTGGACATCTCGACGGAGGCTGGCGTGGCCTACGGCTCCCTTTATCACTACTTCTCCAGCAAGGACGAAATTCTCCTGTCGATCTTCCGGGAACGCTGGCACGTTCTCCTGGACCGGATGGACCAGATCAACCAGACCATCAGCGAGCCGGGGGAAAAGATCCTGGCCATCATCGACTTCATCTTCCGAAGCTATCAGCACAATTCCGACATGATGAAGGTGCTGATCATGGACGTGCCCCGGCATTCCCAGTTTTATTCTCCGGAAAACTGGAAGGTGTACAACGCATTCCTGAAGAACCTGGCAGACGTCTTTCGCGAAGGGCAGGAGCAGGGCATCTACTGCCAGGGCATCTCTCCCCTGATCGCGTCATATATCATCTATGGGGCCGTGGACATGACGATCCGTCAGTACGTCTACAACCCCGAATTCAACCATGAGGATTTCCCCATCGAGCAGGCCAAGGAGCAGATCGTGCAGATGCTCAAGCAGGGGTTTTCCAAGAGGGAGGCTTGAATGGGTCAGAACTTTTACAAGCGGGACGACCGGGACCTTCGGTTCGTACTGCACGAACAACTGGGGATTGAGCGGCTCCTGGAGCTGGACGCCTACCGGGATTTTACCCGGGAGGATTTCGACATGATTCTCACCCAGGCGCAGAAGATCGCCGCCGACGTCATGGCGCCGACATTCCAGGATGGAGACCGGGAAGGTGCCCGGTTTGAAGCGGGCCGGGTCATGGCTCCGAAGTCCTTTCACGACGTCTGGAAAGTCTTCCAGGAGGGCGGCTGGTTCGCCCTCGCCACCAAGACCGACTTCGGTGGGCAGGGTCTGCCCCTGGTAATCGCCGAGGCGGCCCAGGAATTCTTCATGAGCGCCAATTTCGCCTTCGGGTGCTACGCCGGCATGGGACCCGGCAATGGGGCGATGATCGAGAAGTACGGAACGCCGGAGCTCAAGGAGCGCTTCCTGTGGAAGATGTATGACGGGACGTGGAGCGGATCCATGTGCCTCACCGAACCGGCGGTGGGCTCCGACGCCCACATGGTGTCGACGAAGGCGACCCCCGACGGGGACCTGTACCGGATCCAGGGAACGAAGATCTTCATCACGTCCGGAGCCCACGACCTGGTGGAAAACATCATCCACCTCGTCATTGCCCGGATCGAAGGAGCCCCGGCAGGAGCCAAGGGGGTTTCCCTCTTTGCCGTTCCGAATATCTGGGTGAACGAGGACGGCTCTCTCGGGGAGCCCAACGATGTGGCCTGCATCGGCATCGAGCACAAGATGGGACTGAACGGATCGGCCACCTGCGTCATGAACTTCGGCGAGAACGGCAAGTGCCGCGGGTACCTTATCGGCCAGCAGGGAATGGGCCTCGCCTACATGTTCGACATGGTGAACCTGGCCCGGATGGCCGTGGGACTCGAGTCTGTAGCCTTCGGGACCAGCATCTACGCCAACGTCCTGGCCTACGCCAAGGAGCGGGTCCAGGGTGTGCCCTTCGGAAAGAAGGGAGACCGGGTGCGGATCGTGGAGCACGTGGACGTCCGGCGGATGCTGATGAACATCAAGTCCGTCACGGAAGGCATGCGGGCCCTGGTCTTCAAGGCCTACTTCATGGAAGACCTGTCCAAGGCGGCAGCCACAGAGGAGGAACGGAAGATCGCCCGGGGGAGGCTGGAATTCCTGACCCCCCTGGTGAAGGCCTACGGCTCGGACCGGATTTTCGAACTGGGCCGGGAAGGCATCCAGATCCTCGGCGGCTACGGTTTCACGAAGGAATACCCGGTGGAGCAATACACGAGGGATTCCAAGATCCTGTCCATCTGGGACGGCACGAACTACATCCAGGCGGTGGATCTCATCGGCCGGAAGCTCAACATGGAGGGCGGAAAGATCTTCCGCGACTGGATGGATGAAGTCCTGGCCCTGATCCGGAAAGGGCGGGCCGATAACCGGTTCCCCGGTGAGTTCACTCTCCTGGAGGAAGCCCTCGAGACGGTCATGGAACTCGCCCTGCTTTACAACTCCTACCTCAAGGAAGGAAAGATCGATCTGGTTCCCCTGACGGCGACCCGTTTCCTCGACTGCGTCGCCGAGGTCGCCATTGCCCACCTGCTCCTGGAACAGGCCCTCATCGCCGAAGGCAAACTCCGGAAACAGGACATCAATGCGGCGGATCGGGCGTTCTACGAGGGGAAACGGCATACGGCAGCTTACTATGCCAACAACATCCTCCCCCAGGTCTTCGGGCGGGCAAGAATCATCAAGATCGAGAACGACTCGGCCGTCCGGATTCCTGAAGACAGCTTGTAGGAGGATAATGAAAAGGATATAAAGGCCAACGCCCTTATATCCCGGATAAGGGAAGAGACCATTTCAAGAGAGGAGAAGTCATGGAGAAGCTGTTTTTGGAAGATTACGCAGTAGGAGAAGTTCTGAAATCGCCGGCTCGAACCATCACCGAGACGGACATCACCTTCTTTGCAATGCTGACGGGGGACTGGCACCCCATTCATACGAACGTCGAATTCGCCAAAAAAGCCTTCTTCGGCGAGCGGATCGCCCACGGCATGCTGAGCCTTTGCATCGGCAGCGCTCTCATCTTCCGTCTCGGCCAGTACGTGGCCCTGCCCAAGTCCTTCATCGCTTTTTACGGCATGGATTCCGTCCGGTTCACCGGCCCCGTCAAAATCGGAGACACGATCCACTGTGAAGTCACCGTGGAAAAACTGGATCCGAAGGACGACAAGACGGGCGTCATCGTCGCGAAGAACGCCATCAAGAACCAGCGGGGCGAGGATGTGGTCATCTACACGACGCGGGCCCTTTGCGGGAGAAAACCGAAAGGCTGAGCAGGAGACGTTGCAAGATTCCGGCTATCTCTTTAACCATCACCGCCGCTCGGTCCGTCGCCCAGGGTTGCTCGGAGCGCGGGTCCGGGCGGGGTCAACCGGATCCCCGCCGACTGCGGGAGTCGGCGACGGGATCCTGATTCACCCCGACAAGGCATTTTTTGCCATTGGGGACGGCTCCGACCGGAATCCCCGGGCGGTCCGACGGGTCATGGAAGGCTTCAGCGCGATCCTGGATGGACTCACCGACCTCAAGGCGGGCCGGACCTACCGGGAGGATGAAGCGGCGATCCTCCGGGAAAGCGTGCCTCTCGCCGCAGCGATGCTGATCCGTGATCTTTGCCCGTCCGACGGCTGCACATTCACCGGCGTCCTGCTCTTCAGGACGGGAAACGGCCTTCAGGGCCTGATGTTTCACGCGGGAGACAGCATGCTGTACCGGATCGATACGGAAGACGGCACGGTGCGGCGGCTGACGGAGAACAACTTCTGGTTCGTCGGCCGGGCCGACCGGTTTTCGCAGGTCGAGGAATTTTCCCTGGAGGCGTCGTCCCGCCTGATCTTTGCCACAGACGGCTTCGCCGCCCTGCTCCCCTCGGGGGAGGGCAACGGGAAGGAACTCGGAGAGATCTGCCGACGGTATCCCGTAGAAGAGATCCCGGATCGCCTGTTCGACCTGTACGACAGGCCCGGTCAGGTCCTCGATGATGCGGCGGTCCTGTGCCTTGACCCCGCCGGACCGACAGGCTGCAGCCCCCCGTTCATTCTCGGCGGGACCAGCGCTGCGGAAGAGCAGAGGAGAAGGGAAAAATTCGAGGAGTGTCCTCCGGGAGACGGTTACGAAATCCATTTACCGGGCGCCAGGGAAGGCAGCCCGGACATATACTGAACGGGATCCGCGAGATTCCGGAGCCAAGAGGGAAGATCCATGTACAACGAATATTTCAGTGAATCACACGACATGCTGAGGGAGAGCGTCCGGCGGTTCGTCGCCCGGGAAATTGCACCGCATCTCGACAAATGGGAAGAAGAGGGAATCATCCCCCTGGAGCTGTACAAGAAGGCCGGCGACGGCGGCTTCATCGGACTCGGCTATCCGGAGGAGTACGGCGGAACACCGGGCGATATCTTTCACCAGGTGGCCTACACGGAGGAGATCATGCGCTGCGGCGCCGTGGGTCTCCCGTCGAGCCTCGGCTCCAGCGCCATCGCCGTACCTCCCATCCTGGCCCTGGGCACGGAAGAGCAGAAGCAGAAGTTCGTTCCTTCCGTCCTGGCGGGCGACAAGATCGCCGTCCTGGGCGTGACGGAGCCGAGCGGCGGTTCCGACGTGGCGAACCTCCTCACCCGGGCCGTCCGGAAGGGTGACAAGTACGTCGTCAACGGGTCGAAGACCTTCATCACCAGCGGCAGCCGGGCGGACTACGTGACCACCGCGGTCCGGACCGGCGGGCCGGGACACGGCGGCATCAGCCTCCTGATCATTGAAAAGGGCACACCGGGATTCACCTGTTCGAAGAAACTCGAGAAGATGGGCTGGTGGTCCTCCGACACGGCGGAGCTGAGCTTCGATGACTGCGAGGTCCCGGTCGAGAACCTGCTGGGGGCGGAGAACAAGGGGTTCGCCGGGATCATGGTGAATTTCCAGAAGGAGCGTCTCTACCTCTCGGTGGAGGCCCACGCCGTGGCGGAAATGGCCCTCGAGGAATCGATCAAGTACGCCAAGGAGCGGATCGCCTTCGGCAAGCCCCTGACGGGCTTCCAGGTGACGCGCCACAAGCTCGCCGAGATGGCGACCCAGGTGGAGGCGGCCAAGCAGATGAGCTACAGCGTCGCCGCCCGGCTCGCCAACGGCCTGCCCGCCTACAAGGAGGCCTGCATGGCGAAGAATTTCGCCACGAAGGTCTGCGACCGGGTGGTTTACGATGCCGTCCAGATCCACGGCGGCTACGGATACTGCCGGGAATACCTCGTGGAGCGGCTCTATCGCGACTCGCGCCTCTTCGCCATCGGTGGCGGAACCTATGAGATCATGAATGAAGTGATCAGCAAGCAAATGGGTTTATGAACAAGAGAAAGGGCTGCTCAAAAATGACCGGATGCAAGGCCCCCGAAATCCTGGGCCGCGAGGCGTACTTCAAGGTACGTTGAGCGGCGCAGGATGAGGGAAACGAAGCAGACGGTTATTTTTCAGCGGCCCGGGATACACATCCATGGAGATGGATCTTCACATCCACACCAACCGCTACTCCGGTTGCAGCAACCTGCCCCCGTCGGGCCTTCTCCGGAAGGCCCGGGAAGCGGGTCTGGGCGGCATCGTCCTGACGGAGCACGGCATCCGCTGGTCCGATGACAACCTTCAGGAACTCGTCGAAGCCAGCGGCGTGGAGGACCTGCTCGTTCTGGCGGGCCAGGAAGTGGCCTGCTACACGAAGCGCGGGGAATTCCAGGGGGAATTTCTGCTGTTCGGTTATCCCCGCAGCCTCGGATCGAGCCGTTCCCTGGAGACGATCCTGGAGTTGGTTCACGGGGAGGGAGGCGTCGTCATCGCCGCTCACCCCTTCAAAAAAATCGTATCCTCCAACGGCGGCGGTTTTTACGGGGCCGGTTTCCGGGTCTACGACTACAACCTGGATGGTCTGGAGGTGGTTCACCCCTCCTACGACCGTGAGAGCATCGCCCTGGCGGAGGAAGCCATGAGAAAGCGGAACCTTGCCGGCATCGGCTGCAGCGACGCCCATGATCTCCGAAGCGTCGGCCTCTGCCGGACGGTGTTTCCGGACCCCATCACCGACATGGAGGGCCTCTGCGACGCAGTCCGGGCCCGCCGCGTCACCGCACGGAGCCTGAAGGCCGTGTAATGCCATTCATCCCGTTTTGGAAGCAGCGTTCTTTGTGCAGACAGACATGACTGACCAGTCAATCTTAAAGGAGGAGACAACATGTCGAAAGCGTTCAAAGTACCGCGGAACCGAGAAGAGATTATGGCCTGGATCGACAGCATCCCCTTGTACAAAGGGGACCAGCCGCTGGATCTCGCTTTCAAGAGCAAGGAAGAGATCCGGAGCGCCCAGGATGCCAACCTGGTCGCGCAGATGGAGCGGCTGGAGAATCAGAGCCCCTTCTACCGGGAGAAGTTCAAGGAGTGGGGCGTCGATCCCAAGTCGATCCGGAGCGTCGACGACCTGGAAAAGATCCCCGTCACAAGCAAGGCCGACTACATGAAGGACCGCGGCGAATCCTTCAAGCTGGACATGGATTTCGCCAAGATCATGGATTACATCCTCTACGAGATCACGTACACCACCGGGACGACCACGGGGCTTCCGTCAAGGTTCTACAACACGACGTACGACATGTTCCTGCAGACCTGGATGTTCCGCATCGGCTGCAAGATCACCTACCTCGAGCCCGACGACATCCTCATGAACCTCTTCCCGTTCCACTTCATCCCCCACATCGGGTACTACAAGACGGTCCACTTCGCTTCCGCCGTGGGGATGACGATGTGCTGGGGCTTCACCGGCGCCCCGCTGCCCGGATTCCCCTACAGCATTCACCGCTCCATGCAGCAGGCCATCGAGGACATCGAGAAAAAAAAGGTCAACGCCCTCTCGGGGATCGCCTCCTACATCCGGCGGCTCATCATGACCGCCGAGGAGCAGGGGCGCGACCTCTCCCGGATCAACAAGATCCAGGCCCTGGGCGAGGCCGTTCCCAAGGGCATGCGGGACGACATGCGCAAGCGCCTCCAGAAGATGGGCGCCGGCGAGGTCTTCATCAGCAACGCCTTCGGATTCACCGAGGGGCAGACGGCCTTCCAGGAGTGCGCGGAACTGGGCGGGGCCCACTGCGGGGTGCCCCAGATGTACTACTTCGAGGCCGTGGACGAGAAGGGGAAGCGCAAACCCGACGGGGAACCGGGGCTCCTGTGCATCACCCACCTGGACCGCCGGGGCACCTGCCTGCTGCGCTACCTCGTGGGCGATATCGTGGCCATCTCGAACGAGCCCTGCCCCATCTGCGGCCGGAACGACCAGCGGATCGTGACGACCGTGGGAAGCACCTACGGCACCCGGACCAGCGAGCTCATGAAGGTCAAGGGGACCCTCATCAACCCCGAGACCATGCGGGACGCCGTGGCCAACACCCCGGGGGTCATCGAGTACCAGTTCATCGTGACCAAGGAAAAGGCCGACGATCCCTACTCCATGGACCTCCTGCTTCTGAAGGTCGGGGCCGACGAGGGCGTGGACAAGGCCAGACTGGAAGGCGAGTTGAAGGAAAAGGTCAAACGGGCCGTGGAGCTGACGCCGAAGGTGGAGTTCGTGCCGTTCGCGGAGATATTCAATCCGGGCCAGACCCTGAAGGCCACCCGGATCGTCGACCAGCGGCCGAAGGAATGAGAAAGGGATCAGACGGGAGACGGGACGGCCCATGGGGCGCGGGGGCTCCCGCCGTCGCGAAAACGTTTCCGCTCTTCGCCTTCTGAAACCGAAGAGCCTGGGAGACGGAAACGTTTTCCAATTGCTCCTCTGGGAACCCCCGGCCGCGCCCCCGCGGACGAAGCGTAAAGAGGCACGAAAAAGTTCAGGAAGGGTAATTTTTTAAATCTGTGCCCGGGTGGTCCGGGAAACCCGCCTGAACAGAAAAAAGAAAGAATGTAAGGCGACGCCATCGCCTCCCTTCCCCGACCGGCGGGGGAAACGGACGACCGGTCTCCGGCGCAACCGTTTCCCCCCAAGGCGCGGGGTTTGAGGCAGCGGAAAGGCGAACGGGCGGGGCGGCGCCGGCGGAAAGGATCCTTCCCGACGGGCGGGCTTCTCCAAAACCGGAGAGCCCGTCCGTATCGGGGCGACGGGGAAAACAACCGACATCCATGCAGGGAGCCAGACAAAAGGAGGGCAACATCATGGTGCTGGGAGATTTTCTGAAGAAATACGCTGCGGAACGTCCGGACCGGGAAGCCGTTGTCTTCCAGGACCGGCGCTTTACCTTTCGCGATTACGACAGGATGACGGACCGCGTCGCCACCGGGCTGCTCAAGCTCGGGGTCCGGAAGGGTGACCGCATCGGCATCTACATTCCCAACTGGCCGGAACACCTTTTCGTTTATCTTGGCGCCGTGAAGATCGGCGCCGTGGCGGTTCCCGTGAGCTGGCGCTTCACACCTCAAGAGATCCGGTTCGTCATCGACGACGCCGGGATCTCCGTCCTCGCCATGACAGCGGGATTCATGGGCATGGACTTCATTCAGAACCTGGCCGCCGTCCGGGGCGAGCTTCTCTCCCTTCGCCAGGTCGTCATCCTGGAGCGGGACAAGGCAGCGGAGGGAATGATTCCGTACGACGACTTCCTGGCCGAACCGGGACCGGCCCTGGAAAAGGCCAAGGCGGCCGTGCAGCCCGACGATCCGACCCTGTTCATCTATACCTCCGGCACCACAGGTGTGCCCAAGGCCTCCGTCCTGACCCACCGGAACCTGATCTCCTACACCGGCGGCCAGATCGCCAGTACCGGCTTCTCCGGAGACCATCGGCTCCTCCTGAACATCCCCCTGAACCACGTCGGGGGCGCCGTCATGGCCGTCATTGCCTGCCTGAACGCGGGCAACACCGTCGTCATGATGGACATGTTCAACCCCGAGGAGACCCTCAAGACCATCGAGAAGGAAAAGATCACCGTCATCGGCCAGGTGCCGGCCCAGTACGCCCTGGAGCTCCTGAACCCCAACGTGGAAAAGTACAATCTTACGTCCATTCAGGTGGCCATCGTCTCCAGCCAGCCCTGCCCGTCGGAGCTGATCCTGGCGATTCGGAGCAAAATGGGCGTCATGCCCCGGAACGCCTACGGGCTCACCGAGGTGAGCGGGGCCATCACCTTCACCCACCCGGACCATGGCGAGGAGAAACTGAAATATTCCGTCGGCCGGCCCATCCCCGGGGTGGACCTCGTCATCATGGACGAACAGAACAAAGTCCTGCCTATGGGCCAGGTGGGCGAGATCGCCCTCAAGGGCGACCCCGTCATGAAAGGCTACTGGAAGCGGCCCGACGAGGACAAACGGGTCTTCGACAACAAAGGGTATTTCCATACCGGCGATATGGGGCGGATCGAAGAGGACGGCTCCCTCGCCATCGTGGGCCGGAAAAAGGAGATGTATATTCGTGGCGGCGAAAACGTCTACCCGCCGGAGGTGGAAGAGGCCCTGGCGAAGCACCCCGACGTCATGATGAGTGCCGTTGTCGGAAGGCCCGACCCGGTCATGGGTGAGGTGGGCCGCGCATACATCATGCCGAAGCCCGGGACGAACCCGACAGCCGAGGGAATCAAGACGTTTCTGAAAGACAGGCTGGCGAATTACAAGATCCCCGAGGACGTGATCTTCCGGGCCCAGCTTCCCCTGACACTGCTGGGCAAAGTGAAGAAACTCGACCTCTATGACGAAATAAAGAAGGAGTTTGGGAAGTAAACCCGATTTAAAATGAGATTTTGCGCCATCCTCCTTGGATGAACGGGAGGGAGGGACCGGCCTCCACCCCTCCGGAGCCACCCTCCGCCCGTCATCCCCGGGGGAGCGCCTGAAAAAGCCCGATGCCCGTCCCGGTGGACGGGGACGGGAATACCCAAGAAAGGAGTCATCATCATGGAAGTAAAAAAATTCACCGTTCTGGGGGCCGGCACCATGGGCCACGGCATCGCCCAGGCCGCCGTCCAGGCAGGTTTTGATGCAGTTCTCTACGACGTCAGCGCGGAGTTCGTCGAGAAGGGAGCCGCCCGGATCCAGAAGAGCCTCGCCAAGCGCGTCGCAAAGGGAAAGATGGCGGAAGACGAGATGAAGACCATCCTGGGCCGCCTGAAAACCTCCACAGACCTGGCGGAGGCCGTGAAGGACGCCGACTTCGTCATCGAGGCCGTCCCGGAGAACCTGGACCTGAAGAAGAAGATCTTCGCCGAGCTCGACAAGCTCTGCAAGCCCGAGACGATCCTGGCCACAAACACCTCCGTCCTGTCGGTCACGGCCGTGGCGGGGGCGACCAACCGGAAGGACCAGGTCGTGGGGACCCACTTCTTCAACCCCGCCGCGGTGATGAAGCTCGTCGAGATCATCTGCCCCGTCGGCGTGGCGGACAAGACCGTGGAGATCGCCCTGGATACAATGAAGCGCCTCGGCAAGACACCCATCAAAGTCAAGGACACGCCTGGGTTCATCGTGAACCGCCTGCTGGGCCCGCTCTACATGACGGCCGCCCAGATGGTCCTCGAGGGGACGGCGACGGCGGAGGACATCGACACGGCGATGAAGCTGGGCGCGGGACACCCGATGGGTCCCTGCGAACTGGCCGACTTCGGCGGCTTCGACGTCATCCAGATGGCCCAGGATTCGGTCTTCGAGTACACCCACTCGGAGGCGGACAAGCTGAACATCCTGTATCGCAAGATGATCGAGGCGGGCCGCCTGGGATTCAAGAACGGCAAGGGCTTCTACGACTACCTGCCGGACGGGACCAAGAAACCCTTCAAGGTTTTCTGATTCGGCGCCGTCAAGGCCCCGCGGGTGAAACGGACGCTTCCCCCGGACCGTTCCCGGAACGGATGAAGGCGATCTATCAAACACGGAAAGAACGGAAAGAAAGGATCATTCCATGGAGTACAAAGACATCATTGTAACGAAGGACGGGGCCGTGGCGACGATCGCCATCAACCGGCCGGAAGTGCTCAACGCCATCCGGGACAACACCATGTTCGAGATCCAGGATGCGCTGAACGGAATCGAGAAGGACGACGCCGTCCGAGTGGTTGTGCTCACCGGCACGGGCGACAAGGCCTTCGTGGCGGGAGGGGACATCTCCATCATGGCCAAGGGAGCCGGCTACCTGGACGTCATCCACGGCCTCCCGGCGGGGCAGCAGATCACCTGGAACATCGAACACTTCCAGAAGCCCGTCATCGCCCGGATCAACGGCATCGCCCTGGGCGGGGGAACGGAGCTGGCCCTGTGCTGCGACATCCGCGTCGCCGCCGACACGGCCATCATGGGCGTTCCGGAGATCAACCTGGGCATCATCCCCGGCTACGGCGGAACCCAGCGCCTCGCCCGGATCTGCGGCGTGGGCATGGCCAAGAAGCTGGTCCTGACGGGCGAGCATATCAAGGCCGAGGAGGCCTATCGCATCGGCCTGGTGGACATGCTGGTCCCGAAGGCGGAGCTGGACGACGCCGTGGCAAAGCTGGCGAAGCGCATCGCCTCCAAAAGCCCCATCGCCCTGGCCATGGGCAAGGAAGCCATCAACATGGGCATCCAGGCGGATCTTCGGACGGGACTTTCCATCGAGGCGCGCTGCTTCTGCATGTGCTTCGGGTCGCAGGACCGCGTCGAGGGCATGAACGCCTTCCTGGAGAAGAGGAAGCCCGCCTTCACGGGCAAGTAAGGAGGTTTGAACATGAGAGAAGTATACATCGTCGACGGCGTCCGGACGCCCATCGGCCGGATGGGAGGAGCCCTCTCCGGGTTCCGCCCCGAGGAGCTGGCCGCCTTTGCCCTCAAGGGGCTCATCGAAAAAACGAAGATCGACCCGGCCATCGTGGAGGACGTCCTCATCGGCCACGCCTGCACGAACAACGCCGCCGTCAACATCGGCCGCTGGGCGGTTCTGAAGGCGGGGTTCCCCGTCACCGTGACGGCGCAGACGGTGGAGCGGCAGTGCGGATCCGCCTTGCAGACCGTGAACTCCGCCGCCATGGCCATCCTGGCGGGATTCGGCGACACCTACATCGCCGGGGGCTGCGAAAGCTGGAGCAACGCGCCCTACCTGATGGAACGCCAGAAGGTCCCCTTCTCCCTGGCACCCAACGCCTTCATCACCAAGGAAGTCGGCCCGACGCCGGAGACGAACGCCCCCATGGGAATCGTAGCGGAGATCCTGGCGGAGGAGTGGGGCATCTCCCGGGAGGAGCAGGATGCCTTCGGCCTCCGGAGCCAGACCCTGGCGATCAGGGCCATCGAGGCCGGGTATTTCAAAGACGAGATCGTGCCCGTCACGATTCCCCAGCGGAAGGGCGATCCCGTCGTCTTCGACCGGGACGAGCATCCCCGGGCGACGACGCTGGAGAAGCTGGCATCGCTCAGGCCCGTCTTCAAGAAGGGCGGAACGGTCACTGCCGGCAGCTCCTCGGGCATGAACGACGGGGGCGTGGCCCTCCTGCTCATGGCGAAGGAAAAATGCGAATCCCTGGGGCTCAAGCCCCTGGGCCGCTTCGTCACCTGCGCCCTGGCCGGCGTGGAGCCGAAGTACATGGGCATCGGACCGGCCTATGCCATTCCGAAGGCCCTGGACCGGGCCGGCCTGAAACTGGCGGACATGGACATCGTGGAATGCAACGAGGCCTTTGCCTCCCAGACCCTGGCCGTCATGAAGGAGCTGAAAAAGAACGGCCATGCCGTCGATCCCGAAAAATGGAACCCCTACGGGGGGGCCATCGCCTTCGGGCATCCCAACGGCATGAGCGGCGGCCGCCTGAGCCTGGCGGTGCTCCATCACCTGAAGAGGACCGGCGGCCGTTACGGACTGGCCACTCTGTGCATCGGCGGAGGCCAGGGAATCGCGACAATTTTCGAGCGGTTATAGAATCGACAAGAAACCACCAGGCCCCGGTGTGCCCGTGCGGGCGCACCGGGCTATCAACCCATGACCGGCGCCCGAACGCCGACCTCCCGCCCGGAGGAAACCGTCCATCACGGTCCCGGCGGAGGCGCCTGCGGCCGCCGGTGAAGGAGGCAGGCATGACCGAACGAGTCGCCATTGTAGGCGTGGCCCAGACCCGCTTCGCACCGAAGCGGTCCGACGTCAACTACGGCGAAATGGCCTACGAGGCCATTTCCCAGGTTCTCAAGGACACGGGGCTGGCCCTGCCCGAGGACATAGACAGCGCCATCAGCTGTTCCCACGACATCTGGGACGGCCAGACCATCTCGGACATCGGCATCACCGACGTCATCGGCGGACACCTGCGGGCGGAGGAAAAGATGGCCATGGACGGATCGACGGCCGTTTTCTACGGGGCCGTCGGAATTCTCTCCGGGGAATATTCCTGCACGCTGATCATGGCCCACACCAAGATGTCCCAGACAAACCGTCACATCGTCAATAACGTCGCATTCGACCCCATCTACACACGGATGCTCGGATTCGACTTCACCTCCGCCGCCGCCCTCCAGGCCCGGAGATACATGTACAAATACGGGATTACGCGGGAGGACGCGGCCCGGGTCGTCGTGAAGAACCTGGCCAACGCGAAGCGCAATCCCTGCGCCTCCCAGTCCGGCGACTTCACCGTCGCGGACGTCCTCTCCTCCCCCGCGGTAGCGCCGCCGCTGCACAAGCTCGACATCGCGCCGGACGCCGACGGGGCCGTGGCCCTGATCCTGGCCTCGGAGGAGCGGGCCCGGAAGATCACCGACAAGCCCGTCTGGATTCTCGGCATCGGGACCTGCTACGACGCCCATTACCTGGGCGACCGGGACCTGGCGGACACCTTCGCCCTGGAAAAAGCCGCCGGACGCGCCTACGCCATGGCGGGCATCAAAAACCCCCGGCGCTCGGTGGACCTGGCGGAAGTGGGCGACGAGTTCTCCTATCAGGAACTGCTCTGGCTGGAGGGACTCGGCCTTTGCGACCGCGGAGAGGCCGGGCGGTTCACCGCCTCCGGCGCCACCGCCATCGGCGGAAAGCTGCCGGTCAATCCGTCGGGAGGGCTCCTGTCGGGTGTTCCCGCCAACGTGGCGGGACTGAACCGGGTGGCGGAAGCGGCTCTCCAGCTCCGGGGAGAAGCGGGCGACCGCCAGGTCAGGGGGGCGAATATCGCCGTTGCCCAGGGTCACACCGGGTTCTGCGGCCAGCACCAGTGCGTCGTCGTACTCGGAAACTGAAGGACGGAGGTAAGCCATGAAACGAAATGTAGCCATCATCGGCGGCGGCCAGACCTACCATGCAGCGCGCCGCCACGATGTGGACCAGGCGGAAATGGTCAACGAGGCGGTCCGCGCCGCACTGAAGGACGCCCGCATGACCATCGACGAGATCGACCTGGTCATCCTGGGAAATATGGAGTTCTTCGAAGGCGTCCACCTGACGGACTGCTGGCTCGTCCACGGCTCGGGGGCCTACGGCAAGCAGGGCGTCAAGATCACGACGGGCGGGACCGTAGGCGCCACGGCGGTCTGCGCCGGGGCCCATCATGTAGCCAGCGGCCTCTTCGACAAGGTCCTCTGCATCGGCTTCGAGAAGCAGGAGGAAGGCGATACGGGGGCCATCCTGAGCGGCGTGGCCAATCCCCTCTGGGGCCGCTCCATGGCCGGTGCGGCCGTGGGCTACTTCGCCATGATGGGATCCTCCTACATCGCCAACTGGGGCGCCACGGAGGAGCACTCCGCCATGGTGGCCGTCAAGGCCCGGCAGAATGCACGGAAGAACAAGTATGCCCACCTGAAGCTCGACATCACCATCGAGGATGCCCTCAACTCCCGGATGCTGGCCTGGCCCATCCGCATGCTCGACATGTGCCCCGCCTCCAACGGCGCCTGTGCCATGATCCTGGCGGACGAGAAGACGGCAAAGGCCCGCTCGAAGAAACCCGTCTGGATCCGGGCCATGGAAACGGCCCACAACGAGCAGTTCGAGCTCGACTGGCGGGACGTGAAGACGGAGCGCCTGATCTTCTCGAAGGCCGCTGCCGGCCGCCTCTACCGGAAACTCGGTGTGGACGACCCGGCAAAGTACTTCGACGTCTTCGAGATCTACGAGCCGGCAACCTGGGCGGAACTGATCTGGTACGAGGATCTGGGCCTCTGCGGACCCGGGGAGGGCTTCCGGCTCATCGAGCAGGGCAAGACGAACATCGACGGACCGATACCCGTCAATCCCTCCGGCGGCGTCCTGTCGACGAACTGCATCGGCGCTTCCGCCATGCTCCGCGTCTGGGAAGCGGCCCTGCAGATCCGGGGAGACGCCGGGGAGCATCAGGTGCCCAAGGACGTGCGCCGGGCCATGACGACGGCATACGGCGGCACCAACTGGACGGTCATGACCGCCCTGTCCAAGACGCTGGAAGATTAAGGAGGATACCATGGCGACAAAAGACAAAGAATGGATCTCCATCCCCATGACGGTGGATGTGCCATACCGATTCGCGGCGGGGGGGTACATGACCAAGTGCCTGACGGAGCTCCGGGACAATGGAAAGATTTTCGCGGTCGAGTGCCCGAAGTGCAAGCGGGTCCAGTTGCCGCCGCGGGTCGTCTGCGCGGAATGCCACGTGAAAAATGAAAAGTGGGTCGAGCTGCCCCACGAGGGGACCCTGATGAACTTCACCATCATGTACCTTCCCCTGACGGACCCCACCACCGGCAAGCCCCATGAGCCTCCCTTCGTCTACGGCTCCGTCCGGCTGGACGGCGCCACGTCGGTCCTGGACCACATGGTGGAGGTCGAGCCCGACATGGACAAGGTCTGGGTGGGCATGCGCTGCCGGCTGGTCCTCCGCCCGAAGGAAGAGCGGATCGGCGACCTGAGCGACATCCGCTACATCGAGCCCCTGCCGGGGCAGAAGAAGCCCCAAACGAAATCACGATGAAGGGGAGGAATGACAAGATGGAAAACAAGACGGAATACAAACCCTTCGAAGTGGACCAGCACCTGACGGCCCATGGAAACTACTGGGCCGGAAAGGCGGGAAGCCGCTTCTTCACGAGTCTCCGGGATAAGAAGAAGCTTCTCGGGTCGCCCTGCAAGGCCTGCAACAAGGTCTTCTGGCCTCCCCGGTCCGTCTGCACCTTCTGTTTCGGTGAGCTCAAGGACATGGTCGAGATCGGCCCCCTCGGGACGGTGGAGACCTTCACCCTCGTGACCTACTCCGAGCCGATCCAGCCGCGGACGGCACCGTTCATCTACGCCGTGATCCGGCTCGACGGCGCCGACACGGGCATGGCCCATTTCCTCGACGAGGTCGAGATAGGCAAGGTGCACATCGGCATGCGGGTTCAACCCGTATTCGCAAAGGACCGCAAGGGGAACATCCTCGACATTCAATACTTCAAACCCCTCTGAGGAAACGGAGATAAACCATGGAAGAAAAAGAAAAGCGGTGTTTCCTGGCCTCCTTCGACGGCGTCCCCGGCGCGGTGCGGAATCCCGCGAACTACCAGCGCCGTGACGACGCAAGCCACATCTACACGGAAGGCGATTATTACGAGTGGTGGTACGTGGACTGCTCCTTCGACAACGGCTACCACATGGTGCTGACGTACCACTACCGGAACCAGTTCATGAACCCCATCATCCCCACGACCCAGCTCATGATCTACCGGCCCGACGGCACGCAGACGGCGCGCTACGCCGTGTGGAAGCCCGAGGAGACCTATGCCGGGCCGGACTGGTGCGACGTCCGCATGGGCGACAGCTGGCTGAAGGACCTGGGAGACGGCCGTTATGAGCTGTCCATGATCATCAACAAGATAGGCGCAAGGCTCGTCCTCAAGAACGTCGTCCCCGGCTGGAAGCTGGGAACGGGATTCAACTACAAGAACGAGGAGACGGGGAAGGTGGCCGGCTGGGTCGTTCCCGTTCCCTACGCGGAGGTCGAGGGCGAGCTGTACATGAAGGAAGGGACGATCCCCGTGAAGGGGGCCGCCTACCACGACCATAACTGGGGAAACGCACGGATGCACGAGGTCTGCTCCTCCTGGTACTGGGGCCGCATCCACAGCGGCGACTACTGCCTCGACTACGGCTGGGTGCTGCCGCGGGACCCCGAGGCGCCCGTCTTCGCGCCCCTGCTCATCGCCAGGGGCAATGAGATCGTCCTGTCGACGAACATCATGCACACGGAACTCGGGAATTTCACCAAGGACCCCAAGATCGGGCAGGAATACGCAAACAGCCTCGTGCTCACAACCGACAACCTGGGCGTGAAGATGAAACTGGCCATCGACACGACCCGGCTCGTGGAGACCATGCAGCTTCCCAAGGCCGCCGCCTGGGACCAGTACTATTTCCGGTTCCTCGGCGACTACAGGATGGACATCGAGATCGACGGAAAGACGGATACCGTCCAGGGAGAGCTGCTCCACGAATTCATGGTCCTGTAACAGGCCATACCGCATAGAAAGGAAAGCAAAGTCATGACATCAGCAAAGAAATACGACGCCATCGTGATCGGCGCGGGAGTCGGAGGGCTCTCCGTGGCCACCCTCCTCGCCAAGGAAGGCAAGAAGGTCCTGGTTCTCGAGCAGCTCGATCGCCCGGGGGGACGCGCCCTGTCCATCCAGGGGAAGGAAATCGCCGACAAGGGTCTCGACTGGTACAAGAAGGTCCTGGCCTCCCAGTTCACCTACATTGCCGACTCCGACCCGGCAATCGAGAAGATCCTGGCGGACCGGATGCTCGACGGCTACACCCTCGACATCGGCTATCACGCCATCAGCGCCAACGGCGCCGGCTACATGCTGGACTTCGAAGACCTGATCGGCGGGCTCCCGGAGGTGGCGAAGCACGGCGCCATGTACGGGAACTACTTCAAGGGAACGCTCTACCGCGACGTGGCCGGAACCTTTGTCGACCCGCAGCTCAAGAAGATCGGCAAGGAGATGAAAATCCCCTTCCTCTCTTTCTATTACGAAGCCTACGGACTCCCGGAGGAGGAAATCGACCGGCTGGAGAAGGTCTCCTTCCAGGAATGGGCGGAGGGCAAGGGCATCACGAAAAGCGACATCCTCTTCGACCACCTCCACTCCGTGGGCACCCTCTTCTCGACGATCAACGACCCGAAGGACATCTCCATGGGAGACATCTTCCGATACTTCAAGCACGCCTTCGGTCCCAAGCTGACGCGGAACGTCCTGGGTTTTGTCGGCGGGTTCGTCGGCAACGGCACGATGGAGTGGTCCAAGGCCATCGTTGAGAAGCTCAAGGGGTTCGGTGGCGAGATCCTTTACAAGTCCCGGGTCCTGGAGATCAAGGTGGACGATGCCAAGGTGACCGGCGTTCGGGTCGAAACCCCCGACGGGGAAGAGACGTTCCTGGCCGACACGGTGATCAGCAACATCCCGGCCCAGCACACCTTCAAGGTCATCGACCGGAAGTATTTCCCCGAGGCCTGGTCGACGAAGGTCGAGTCCATGTACGGCTACGGCAGCTACGCCCCGTACATGGGCCTCAACAAGCTCGTCATGCCCGAGGAAGAGGCAAAAATGGGCCTCAAGAACACCTGCATCCTCCCCAAATCGGAGGGCTACGACTACGACGTGTACATCTGCTGGAATATCCAGTCCGCCGTGGATCCCTCCGTTGCCCCGGCAGGGAAGTACCTCTACACGGCCTACCTGCCCCTGACGGAGAAGGAGTCCCGGAATCCCGAGCTGGTGAAAAAGATCGTCGCTCGGCTTCCGGAATTCATGGAGGAGATCTACCCCGGCTTCAAGGAGAGCATCGACTGGAAGCTCGACCTGGTCTGCTGGAAGCTGGAAGGCGTTGCCAAGAGCATCAACCAGGCGGGGACCCAGAAGGTGCCCGTCCGGTCGGAGCACGTCAAGGGACTTTTCTTCGCGGGAGACACCGCCAAGGGATACGGTGTGGCCATGGACTGCGCCATCGCCTCGGGCGTGATTTGTGCGGGGGAGATTCTGGGCAAGGACTTCGGCATCCGCTAGGGTCGGCCTTGAAAGAGGCCGGATGCTGCGTTGCGCGGCACCCCTCGTCGCTGCGGCGTACATAAAGTACGCCTCACTCCTCGGGGTTTGCGCGCCTTGCCTGCGGCCTTTTTGAAGGCCGACCGGGCCGGGGCAACGCATAAAATAACAAGGGAGCTCCCTTTTCCTGCGGAAAAGGGTTTCACCTCCTTCTTTTACCAGGGCCGATCAGCCGCGGGGGCGCGGCCGGGGGTTCCCAGAGGAGCGATTAGGAGACTTTTCCACCCGGATGGCAATCCGGCCCGGCAAGGCTGCCCGCGGAAAAGTCTCCGCGACGGCGGGAACCCCCGCGACAGCACCCGCGCCAAGGAAGAAACGGTTGCCCGCGGGGGCGGCGTATCAAAACTTACAGAAAGGAATGGCAAGAACCATGCAATCCAACGACGTTGTTATTGTCAGCGCGGTTCGGACGCCCTTCGGGCGGTTCGACGGCGTTCTGCGCTCCATTCTGAGCATCGACCTGGGGGTC
This sequence comes from Deltaproteobacteria bacterium HGW-Deltaproteobacteria-19, assembly GCA_002841865.1. GTDB lineage: Bacteria > Desulfobacterota > Syntrophia > Syntrophales > PHBD01 > PHBD01. Next base: position 2,654 of record PHBD01000016.1, on the reverse strand, counting down.
AAGGTGCTCCAGGAAGTCGTCCGCCGTGTCGGTCTCGATCCGGCCCAGGTGGACGAGGTGTATTACGGGACCTGCATTCCCGCCGAATACGCCATTTACACGAACGTTCCGGCCCGGCAGATCACGCTCCTGGCCGGTTTTCCGGAAAGCAACATCTCCCTGACCATCGACCGGGCCTGCTGCTCCTCCATGACGGGGATGCGCCTGGGCTACCGGGCCATCAAGTCCGGCGACGCCGAGGTCGTGATCGCCTCGGGGGCGGAGAACATGGGGAACGTGCCCCTGATCGCCGATGCCTCGAAGGCCCGGTGGGGGAACCGCCTGGGACCCATCGTTCTGGAAGACGTCCTTTTCGAACTCGGCTATGGCCGCAAGGGCTTTGCGCCCGTGGCCACCGACGCGGGCCACGTCTCTCTGGAATACGGCGTGACCCGGGAAATGCAGGACGAATGGGCCGTGGCAAGCCACCAGAAGTACTTCCAGGCTTTCGCCGCCGGGAAATACAAGATTGGTGAGGAGTTGATGCCTCTGGAGATCCCCCAGCGAGGCAAGGCCCCCCTCGTCATGGACCGGGACGAATCGCCCCGGGAAAACCTGAATCTGGAAAAGATGTCCGCCCTCAAGCCCGTCTACGGGAGCCCGACGGTCACCGCCGGGAACGCCCCGGGACTCAATTCCGGCGCTTCCGCGATCGTCCTGATGTCGCGCCGCAAGGCCGAGTCCCTGGGGCTGGAGGTCCTGGGGGAGGTCGTGGCGTGCGAGGCCGCGGCGGGGACCCCGAAGTACATGGCCAACGTACCCGCCCAGGCGATCGAAAAAATGTTCGCCCGCACGGGGAACAAGATCGACGACGTGGACGTGATCGAGATCAACGAGGCCTTCGCGGCCGTCACCCTGGTATCGCTCCGGCTTCTGGCCGGGAAGGATCCGGGGCAGGAGAAGGTCCTGCAGCAGAAGACGAACGTCAACGGCGGCGCCATTGCCATCGGGCATCCCGTCGGCGCCAGCGGCGCCCGCATCGCCATGGCGATGCTCTACGAACTGCGGCGTCGCGGCGGCGGCCTCGGCGTGGCGGCCATCTGCGGCGGCCTGTCCCAGGGAGAGGCGCTGCTGCTCAAGGTGTAACGGACGGCTCCGGCGGACGGCTCCGCATCACCGATGCGGGGCGCCGCCGGATCATGGAATATCCATAGAAGGAACGGGAGTCTTTATGAGCAGAAAAGTAATCGTAACGTGCGCGCTCGTCGGATCGTCGACGCGCAAGAACCAGAACCCCAACACTCCATACTCGCCCAGGGAGCTCGCCGACGCGGCGGAGCTGGCCTACAAGGCGGGCGCGGCCATGGTGCACGTCCACGCTGTGGAGGACGACGGTGCCAATTCGATCCGGATCGAGCGGATCAAGGAAAGCCACGACGCCATCAAGGCACGGGTCCCGGAGCTGATCGTCAACATGACGTCGGCCCTCGGCCCGGGGGCGACGCCGGAGCTCCGTCTCCAGCAGATGGAAATGGTGCGGCCCGAGATGTCCTCCCTCAACATGGCAACCATGAACTTCGCCGCGGTGAACCGGAAGACCGGCGAGGTTCTGGTGGACTACACGTTTGAAAACTCCCTCATCATGGTGGCCAAATTCGCCGCCCGGATGAAGGAGATCGGAACCAAACCGGAAGTGGAGGTCTACTCCTCGTCGGGAATCGACAACTTCCACGCCCTCGCGGGCGGCGGTTCCTTCACGGATCCCGTCAACTTCAACTTCGTCTGGGGGGTCTGCGGCGGGAATTCCTTCCGGCCGGGCACCTTCATCGCCATGGCCTCCTCGCTGCCGCCGGGAGCCAACTTTACCGCCTGCGGCGTCGGGAACGACGAATGGCCGGCCATCACCCAGTCGATCCTCAGCGGCGGCCATGTCCGGGTAGGCCTGGAAGACAACATCCGGATGCCCGACGGCGCGCTGGCCAAGGGCAACTATGAACTCGTGGAGCACGCGGTCCGCATCGTCCGGGCTCTGGGCCACGAGCCGGCCACACCCGACGAGGCCCGGGCGATCATGGGAACCATAAAACGGTAGAGGTGAATAACATGACGGATTGGATCAAGGAAGTAGAGCCCCTGACACAGAAGGGGCAGATCTCGGTACCGTATTCCTGGTGGGCCGGGGAGACGGCGGGCCGGTTTCTCGAATCTCTGCGGGACGAGCGGAAGATCCTGGGGACGCGGTGCGGGTCCTGCGGAAAGGTCTACGTGCCGGCCCGGAAGTCCTGCAGCCGGTGTTTTGTCGACATCACGGAATGGGTGGAGATCGGCGGTGAAGGGGTGATCGAGGCCTTTACGGTCGTTCGTTACGCCCACCCGGTGCAGCCGGTACAGGCACCGTTCGCCTATGCCCTGATCCGGTTGGACGGGGCGGACGTCGGGTTTCTGCACCTGATCAAAAAGGATCTGGAGAAGATCGGGGTCGGGAAACGGGTGAAGGCGGTCTTCAGGGAAGAGCGCACCGCCCACATCCTCGACATCGACTCCTTTGAATTCGTGTAAGCGCCTGGATGAGGGAAGACACATGGACAAAACTGCAATCGTCGGCGTAGCGCAGACGAAGTACGAGCGGAGGAAGAAGGACCAGATCTTCGCGGACATGGTGTTCGACGTGACGC
>PHBD01000053.1 GCA_002841865.1 Deltaproteobacteria bacterium HGW-Deltaproteobacteria-19 | reverse complement strand
GATGAGGTAGTGGAGGAACGACCCGGCAATGACGCCGCCCGCCGCCAGCAGGGACAGCGGCTTCAGGAAGTCCTTCCAGACGATGATGGACGCCGGGACCGTCGGCTTCTCCGGCAGTTCGTCATAGACAGACGGCTTTTCCTGCAGGACGTAAATGACGTGGGTTCCGTCGACAAACTTGTCGCCGTAGACGTTGGCGTCCCCGCCCAGCACCTGCACCCGCTTATAGGCCGCTGCGATCATGGCGTTCTTGTCGCCGATCTGGATCGCGCCCGTCGGGCAGGACAGGACGCAGGCGGGTTTCTGGTCCGCCTGCAGCCGGGTGTAGCAGAGATCGCACTTCGTGATGCGGTCCGTCGCCGGGTTCCACCGCGGAATATCGAAAGGGCAGGCGGCGATGCACTCCTTGCAGCCGATGCATTTCTCGGAATTGACCCCCACGGTCCCGTATTCCGTGTGGAACAGGGCGCCGCTGGGGCAGACCTTCACGCAGGCCGCGTCGGTGCAGTGCATGCAGCCGTCCTTGCGGAACAGCCAGCTGAAGTTTCCCTTGCCGTCCTCATACTCCTGGAACCGGATGAGGGTCCAGGTGTTCCATTGGAGATCGGGAGGATTCTGGTAGCTGCCCCGGTTTTTCGTCCGGAAGGACGGCATTTCGTTCCATTGCTTGCAGGCCACCTGGCAGCCCCGACAGGCCGTGCAACGGCTGGTATCGATCATTTTGACGACTTCAATCCCTTTCATGGCCGATCTCCTTATAGCTTCACGACGTTGACCATGAACGCCTTGTACTCGGGGCAGAAGGTGTTCGCGTCACCGACGGTGGGGGTCAGGAAGTTCGTGCTGTCTCCGCCGTCCTTGGGAAACAGCCAACCGTAGTTGAAGGGAAGGCCGACCTGATGGATCTCTTTCCCTTCAATTTGGAACGGACGGAAGCGCTTGGTCACCATGGCCACGCACTCCACGTGTCCGCGGGCCGACGATACCCGGACCCGCTCCCCGTTCCGGATGCTCTTTTGTTTGGCCAGCTTGTCGCCGATCTCGACGTAGAGCTCCGGCTGCATCTCCAGGAGCCAGAGCTGCCAGCGCGTCAGGGCGCCGGAGCACCAGTGCTCCGTGCAGGAGTAGGTGGTGCAGACGTAGGGGAATTTCTCATCCGCGTTGGCGACCTTGTCCAGGTCGCTCTTGAAGATCTGGATGGCCGGGTTGATCAACTGACCTGACAGGGGGTTCTTCGCAAGAGGACCCTCCAGTGGTTCGTAGTGCTCCGGGAAGGGCCCCTCGACCATGCCGGGTCCGAAGAGAGCCCCCAGGCCGTCCTGCTTCATGATGAAGGGATACTTTCCTTTCTCCTTGTTTGCCATGGGCGGCCAGGGACCGTCCGGGACGTCGCCGACCCACTTCTCCCCCGTCCAGGCCAGGATCTTGCGCTTCGGGTTGTAGGGGTTCCCATTGACGTCGCAGGAGGCGCGGTTGTAGAGGATGCGCCGGTTGACGGGCCAGGCGAAGGACCAGTTCGGATAGAGGCCGAGACCCGTCGGGTCGTCCTTGCCCCGCTTGGCCATCTTGTTCTCGCCGTCGGCACTGAAGCTGCCGGCCATGATCCAGTTGCCGCCGGAGGTCGATCCGTCGGCCTTGAGCATCCCGAAGGTCGGGACCAGCTGGCCCTTCTTGAAGACGGTGCTGGTCTTCTTCGCCTTGTCCTCGATGACGGTGTCCTTCAGGAAATAACCGTTGATCTGTTTCGAGATCTTCAGGGCGTCGTAACGTCCCTTCCGGTCCGTGTAGTCCCACTTGAGACCCAGGATCGGCTCGGGAAACTTGCCGCCCTCCTTCTTATAGAGGGCCCGGATGGCGTCCATCATCTTGATCCAGATCTCGCCGACGGGGATGGCGTCCTCCGGCGGTTCTGCGGCCTTGTACTTCCAGGTCACCCAGCGGCCGCTGTTGCTCTGGCTCCCTTCCTTCTCCATGGTGGCGGAGGCGGGGAGGAGGAAGCATTCCGTCTTGACCTTCTTCGGATCGACGCCGGGACCTTTCCAGAAGGAGCAGGTCTCGTTGTCGAAGATGTTGGCGCTCACCAGCCAGTCCAGCTTCTCCAGGGCCTTGCGGACCTTGGCCGTGTTGGGGGAGCTGACCGCCGGGTCCGTGCCGACGGAGAACAGCCCGTTCACCTTTCCCTCGTACATCTTGTCGAAGAGGTGCATGAGGGAATAGGCATGACCGTCGTCGAGCTTCGGCAGCCAGGAGTAGCAGAACTCGTTTTCCTTCGTTGCCCTCTCGTCATAGTAGGATTTGAGCAGGCTGACGAAGAAGTTCGGATAATTCTGGTAGTAATTGGCCGACTGGGGATCCTTGGATTCCGGCGTGCATTTATGAAGATATTTCTCCAGGGTATCGAGTGATGCCACGGGCATCTTCAGGTAACCCGGGAGGTTGCCGTAGAGGATGCAGTGGTCCGTGGATCCCTGGACGTTGGGCTCTCCCCGAAGGGCGTTGATGCCGCCGCCGGCGATTCCCATGTTGCCCAGAAGGAGCTGGATGATGGACATGGTCCGGATGATCTGGCTCCCCGTGGTGTGGTGGGTCCAGCCCAGGGCGTAGCACTCCGTCCCGGCCTTGTCCTTCACACCGGTGGCGCTGTACTCCTCGTACACCTTGAGCAGGTTCTCCTTGGTCACGCCCGTGATGCTGGAGACCTTGTCCAGGGTGTAGCGGGAGTAGTGCTTCTTCAGCAGCTGATAGACGCAGTTCGGATTCTTGAGGGTCATGTCCCGTTTCGGGATGCCCCGGCCGTCCTTCTCGAAAACCCACGTATCCTTGTTGTACTTCCGCTTTTCCGCGTCATAGCCGGAGAAGAGGCCGTCCTTGAAATTGAAATCCGAGCTGACGAGGAAGGATGCGTTGGTGTAGTTGGTGACGTATTCTTTGAAGTCTTTGTCGTTGCTCAGGATGTAGTGGATCATTCCCCCCAGGAAGGCGATGTCCGTGCCGGACCGCAGGGGAACGTGGTAATCGCAGCGGGCGGATGTCCTGGTGTAGCGGGGATCGACGTGGATGATCCGGGCTCCGTTCTGCTCCTTGGCCCGCAGGATCCACTTGAAGGCGATGGGGTGGTGCTCGGCGGCGTTGCTCCCCATGATGAGGATGACGTCGCTGTTCTTCAGGTCGATATAGTGGTTCGTCATGGAACCACGGCCGAACGACTCTCCCAGAGCCGCAACGGATGGACTGTGTCAGACCCGGGCCTGGTGATCGATGTACACCAGGCCTAGCGCCCTTGCCGTCACGCTCATGAGCCAGCACTCCTCGTTGTCCACGTTGGAGCTGCCCAGGTGGCCGATGGTCTCGCAGCGGTTGACGACTTCTCCCTTGGCGTTCTTCGTGACGAATTCCTTGTCACGGGTGTCTTTTACCAGGTGGGCGATCCTTTCCATTGCCCAGTCCCAGTCCTTGTCTTCCCACTTGTCGCTATACGGAGCCCGGTACTGGACCTTGCGGAGGCGGTACTTGTTCGCTTCCGTGAGATCGAAGAAACCCGCCCCCTTGGCGCAGAGCGATCCTTCGTTGATGGGGTGTTCCGGATCTCCCTCGATGTTGAAGATCTTGCCGGTCTTCCGGTCGACGCTGCAGATGAGGCCGCAGCCGACGGAGCAGTAGCAGCAGGTCGTGATGACCTGCTTCGCCGTCCGGACACGGTTCATCTTGTTCAGCTCGTCCGCATACGCCTTCGCCGGAGCCAGGTCGAGACCCAGGGATGACAGGGCGATCCCCGAGCCGACGGCCCCCGAAAGGGTAAGGAACCTTCTGCGAGTAATGTTCATAAAGCCTCCTGTGCCTATGTCATGTGTGGCATATGACAGCCCTGGCACAGGTAGGGGATTCTGCCCGTTTTGTCAATCTGTTACATAAAACATAGAGGGGAGTGCGAAGAAGAATTCGGGCAGGTGGAGACGGCATATCCCGGCCCGGTCCCGAAGGGGGTCATTCGATGCAGAGCCATCCCGAGGGGTCGAGAGGTTGGTAACCCTTCTGCTGCATGATCAGGTCCAGGTGGATCAGGCTCAGGGCCGCCACGTCCAGGTCGGGGTCATTCAGGTCGCTGATGCGGTACAGTGTCACCAGGTATCGCTTGCACTCCTCACAGGTGAAGGCGGACTCGACGGTTTTCCCCTCCAGGAAGAAATAGTTCATCTCCTGGGGGGATTCGTGTTCGCAATAGGGACAGCGGATCCGGTTGAAGCGCCAGTCCCGGCCGCAATGGAGGCAGTGGAGCCAGCGCTGGGTGATCTTGTCGTTGATGCGGGCGATGCCGGCGAAGGATCCGCAGAAGGGGCAGTATCCCTTGTCCCATTCGGCGTCCCGGAGGACCGTGGCCGCCGCCGAGCGCATTTCCAGGACGGTCCGCGCGGCGGACATCAGGATCAGTTTCGTCAGGCCGGCGGGAATGTCCCGGACGCAGTCCCACGAGGCGGGAAGCGTTTCGTCCGGCGGTGGACAGGAATGGAAATAGTCGTGGAAGGGCACGGCCCCGGAGGCGACGCAGGCCTCCCAGGCATCCAGGCCTTCATGAAGCTGCGGGAAACCCTGGCGAGCGGCGGCGATGGTGGGGAGGACGACTTCCTTCCAGGGATCTTCCGGAAAGAACAGCGGAACCTGCCGGATCACGGGAACCCCGGCTTTCAACTTGTCCCGGTCGATGCCGGAAGGGTCGATCCCTTTCCAGTCCAAGGTGGAGAGGAGGCGATGCCTCTCGATCATCAACGGCCCGAAGGCCTCCAGGACCGTCCGGCTGTGGGGATTTTTCTCCGCGGCTTCCTGGAGGTTCGCTTCCAGTTTCTCGATCACTTTGTCCCGATCGTTCATCTCCATCTTATCCTGTCCTTTTCCGGGGTCGGCGGGGGTTGTGTTTCCCGGCGAGAAATTCATGAGTGCGAGAGCAGTTATGCCGAATCAGGCATAATGTCAAGGTCCGATTATCTCTGTGTTTTAAAGCTATGTCAAAAATGACATAAGTAGTCGTAATTACTTATAAAAATATTGACACCAAAGGGGAGAAAATATATAGGGGATCGGCAATTTCAGACCCTCAGACCATCCAGGAACATCACGCAGACTATTTCGGTTTTTCTGGAAGAAAATCCGTGGAAGAGGGATGACCTGCCCAGTTGCAACCGCTTTCTCACTCCCTGGGGAGGGGATGGGCAAGCCGATGGATAGAATCCGCAATCATAGAGAAAGGAGCGCTTTATGGAAGTCACCAGAAGAGGTTTCTTGAAGCTCTCCAGCGCCGTGGCTGCCGCGGGCGGACTTGGGATCAGTCTCAAGCCCGTATCGGCCTATGCCCAGCCGCTGAAGATCCAGTATGCCAAAGAAACCACCACCATCTGCCCGTACTGCTCTGTGGGCTGCAGCATCATTGTCTCCGTCCGCAGGGGCGTGGTGGTCAACACGGAGGGCGATCCCGACAGCCCCATCAACCGCGGTTCCCTGTGCAGCAAGGGCGGATCCATCTACCAGATGGCCGTCAACGAGAACCGCCTCGGCAGGCCGCTCTACCGCGCTCCTTTCGCGACGGAGTGGAAAGAGGTGGACTGGGAGTGGGCCCTCGAGAAGATCGCCCACAATGTCAAGGAGAGCCGGGACAAGAGCTTTAAAATCAAGAACGACAAGGGCGAGACGGTGAACCGCACGGAGGGGATTGCTTCCGTCGGCAGCGCCGCCATGGACCTTGAAGAATGCTTCACGTACCAAAAATTCCTGAGGGGGTTGGGTCTGGTGTACATTGAACACCAGGCCCGGATCTGACACAGCCCAACTGTACCGGCTCTGGCAGAGTCGTTCGGGCGTGGCGCAATGACGAATCACTGGGTTGATTTCAAAAACAGTGATGTCCTCCTCATCATGGGCAGCAACCCTGCCTCCAACCATCCCGTCTCCTTCAAGTGGATCCAGGCGGCGGTCGACAAGGGCGCAAAGATCATCTGTGTGGACCCGCGGTTCACCCAGTCGGCGGCGAAGGCCCACCTGTACGCCCCGCTCCGCTCCGGAACGGATATCGCCTTCCTCGGCGGGATGATCAAGTACATCCTCGAGAACAACCTCTACTTCGAGGAGTACGTCAAACACTACACCAACGCCCCTTTCCTGGTGAACCCGGCATTCAAGCTCCCCGGGGATAACAAGGGCGTATTCTCGGGTCTCGAAGGTGCGAAGTACAACAAGGAGACCTGGTCCTACCAGACCGACGGCGGAGGGCGGATCCAGAAGGACATGAGCCTCAAGGATCCGAACTGCGTCTTTCAGCTCCTGAAGAAGCAGTACTCCCGTTACACCCCGGAGATCGTCTCCAAGATCTGCGGGACGCCGGTCGACAAGCTCCTGGAAGTCTACAAGCTGTATGCCTCTACGGGCAAGCCGGACAAGGCGGGTGTCGAGCTCTACGCCATGGGCTGGACCCAGCACACCGTCGGCGTCCAGAACATCCGATCAATGTGCATCATCCAGCTTCTCCTCGGCAACATGGGCGTCGCCGGCGGCGGAATTGCGGCCATGCGCGGCGAGTCCAACGTCCAGGGCTCCACGGACCACGGCCTCCTCTTCCACATCTGGCCTGGCTACCTGGGAACCCCGACGGGCTCCCTGCCGACCCTGAAGGCCTTCAACGAGAAGCGGACCCCCACCACGAAAGAGCCCGACAGCCTCAACTGGTGGAAGAACTTCCCCAAGTACTCGGCCAGTTTCCTCCGGTCCACGTACGGGAAGAACGCTTCCATCGACGAAGCTTACGAACTGATGCCCAAGCTGGACGACGGGGCCAACTACTCCTGGCTCACGATCTTCGACCAGATGTACAAGGGCAAGTTCACCGGCTTCTTCGCCTGGGGCATGAACCCGGCCTGCAGCGGGGCCCACTCCAACAAGGTCCGGCAGGCCATGGGCAAGCTGGACTGGATGGTGAACGTCAATCTTTTCGACAACGAGACGGGCTCCTTCTGGCGCGGCCCCGGCATGGATCCGGCGAAGATCAAGACGGAGGTCTTCATGCTGCCCTGCGCCGCCTCCATCGAGAAGGAAGGGAGCCTTGCCAACAGCGGCCGGCTCCAGCAGTGGAGATACAAGGCCGTGAATCCCCCCGGAGTGGCATTGCCCGACGGGGACATCATGAGCGAGATTTACTTCAAGGTGAAGGAGCTCTACGAGAAGAACGGCGGACCGCTGAAGGAAGCGATCACGAAGCTCTCCTGGCCTTACGGCAAGTTCGTCGGCTCCCACTACCATTATGATCCTCACGCGGTTGCCAAGGAGATCAACGGCTTCTTCCTGGAGGACAAGAAGGTCGAGAACCCGACCAAGAAGGGCGAATTCAAGGAATTCAAGAAGGGCGACCCGGTTCCGACCTTCGCCTGGCTCCAGGACGACGGCTCCACGTCATCGGGTTGCTGGGTCTACTGCGGTTCCTACCCGGGGACGAACATGACGGCCCGGCGCGGTCAGAAGGACCCCACCGGTCTCGGCCTGTATCCCGAGTGGGCCTGGTCCTGGCCGGTGAACCGCCGGATCATTTACAACGGCGCGTCGGTGGATCTGAACGGCAAGCCCTGGAATCCCAAGAAGCCGGTCATTACGTGGAACGGCGAGAAGTGGGTGGGCGACGTGCCCGACGGTGCCGGCAACCCCGGCTCCGGGCGGCCCCCCTTCATCATGAAACCCGACGGCGTGGCCAGCCTCTACGGCCCCGGCCTGGCCGACGGTCCCTTCCCGGAGCACTACGAGCCTCTCGAATGTCCCGTGGAAAAGAACCTCATGTCGCCTCAGAAGCACAATCCGGCCATCAAACGGTTCGACAAGGCCGGCGTAGGGTCCGACCTGGACGTCTACGCCAGCGTGGCCAGCTGCGATCCGAAGTTCCCCTTCATCTGCTCGACCTACCGGATCAGCGAGCACTGGCAGACGGGCGTCCTCACCCGCTGGTGCCCCTGGCTGGCGGAGATGCAGCCCGGGATGTGGTGCGAGATCGGGCAGGAACTGGCGAAGGAAAAGGGCATTGCCAACGGCGAGAAGGTCATTGTCGAGTCCGCCCGCGGCAAGGTGGAGTGCACGGCCATCGTAACGCCCCGCTTCAAGCCCTTCATCATCGACGGCAACACCATCCACGAAGTCGGCATTCCCTGGCACTTCGGCTGGATCACCACGAAGGACCGGAAATACGACAAGGATGACAAGAAACCCGAGGTATTCACCGAAGGGGATGCGGCCAATCTCTTGACACCAACAATCGGAGACGCCAATACCATGATCCCCGAGAGCAAGGCCTTCATGGTCAACGTCAGGAAAAGGGGGTGAGAGACCATGGCCGAATACATCAAAGTCATTGACGTTTCGAAGTGTACGGGCTGCCGGGGCTGCCAGCTGGCCTGCAAGCAGTGGAACCAGATGCCGGCAAGGCAGACGAAGAACAACGGTACCTACCAGAATCCCCCGGATCTGCAGTGGAACACCTGGACCCTCATCCGGTTCCAGGAAGTGGCCGACAAGGACGGCCTCAAGTGGCTGTTCCGGAAGGACGGCTGCATGCACTGCACCGACGCAGCCTGCGTGAAGGTCTGCCCCAGCGGCGCCCTTTACCACACGGAGTACGGCACGGTGGGCCTGAACCAGGACAAGTGCATCGGCTGCAAGGAGTGCATCGCCGCCTGCCCCTTCGACATTCCGCGGTGGAACCGGGCGACGGACCGCATCTACAAGTGCGACCTGTGCCTCTCCCGGATCCAGGCGGACCTCAACCCGGCCTGCGTGAAAGCCTGCCCGACGGGGGCTCTCACGTTCGGCGAGAAGAAGGCCATGACCAAGGCGGCCTACAAGCGGGCGGAGGAACTGGGCGGGAACGCCACGGTCTACGGCGACAAGTTCGTCGACGGGACCCATGTGCTCTACGTGCTGCCGGAGAAGGTGGATGTGTACGAGAAGCTGCCGAAGAAACCGAGCGTCCCGGCGTCCATCATGTCCCGGCGTCCATCATCGTCTGGAAGGACTTCCTGAAGCCGCTGTCCCTGCTGGCGGCGGGCGGCGTCATTGCCGGGTCGTTCCTCCACTACCTCATCCACGGGCCGAAGTCTCCGGATGAGGATCAGGACCAGAAAGGAGGAGGCGAATCATGAAAAAGGGATTGATTCAGGCGACGGACGCCTTTGAGAGAATCGTCCACTGGAGCCTGGCGCTTTCGTGCCTGCTCCTGTGCATCTCGGGACTGGGGATGATGTTCCACTCCCTCAACTGGATCGGGGAGATCTTCGGAGGTCTCCGGTCATTGAAGTACATTCACAACTTCACGGGGATCTGGTTCGGTGCATCCCTGGTCCTCGCCATCGGAATGTGGTGGAAGGAGGCGGGGGTGTTTTCGATGCCGGAGGACCTGGACTGGATGATGTGCGGCGGCGGGTACCTGTGGCACGTGGACAAGGTTCCGGAGGTCGGGAAGTACAATCCGGGCCAGAAGGCGTTCTTCCTGGCGGTGGCGGGATGCGGCGTCCTGATGTTCGTGACGGGGCTCATCATGTGGTTTCCCCTGAGCTTCCCGTCCGTGCTGGTGCGGTGGATGTTCGTGCTGCATGCCCTGGGCTTCCTGACGATCTTCGCATTCTTCTTCGTGCACCTGTACCTGGGAACGGTTGGTTCCCCGGGATCGCTGCCGGCGATGACGACGGGATGGGTGACCCGGGCATGGCTCAAGAAGCAGCACCCGAAGTGGCTCAAGGAGATGGAGCACGAGGGCAA
>PHBD01000015.1 GCA_002841865.1 Deltaproteobacteria bacterium HGW-Deltaproteobacteria-19 | reverse complement strand
CCAGTGTCCTGACCTCGTACTTCCCCTCCCTGGCGAATCCCAGGAGCTGCCTTGTCAGGTTGGCCCCGCGTTTCACGTGCTCCTCGATACGGGTCAGCCTCGGGTAATGCGGGTGCCCGGAATCATATTCCATCTGCATCAGGGAAACGTTTCCCTGGATGCCCATGAGGATGTTGTTGAAATCATGCGCCACCCCTCCGGCCAGTTGCCCGATCGCGTCCATCTTCTGGGACTGAAACAACTGTCTCTCCAGTTTTCGCCGATCCTCCTCCAGGGTCCTCCATTCGGTAAAGTCCTGCAGAACGAAGATCAGGCAGGGTTCGCCTGCGAGGTTGATGGCGCGGGCGGAATAGATGCCATGCCGCGAGGAACCGTCTTTGCGACAGAACAGGAATTCCCGGTGCAGGACATCGCGTCCTGCCTTCAGTTCCTCCACCATGTGATCCCGCTCCACCGGATCCGCCCAGAAATTGATGTCCGTGGAGGTTCTTCCAACGGCCTCCCTTCGCGTCCATCCTGTGATTTCCTCGAACCCCAGGTTGACCTCGATGATCCGTCCGTTCTGCAGCCGCGTGATGGCAATGCAGTCGGGTGCCGTCATGAAGACGGTCGAGAATTTTTCCTCGGACTGGCGTGACATCTCCTCCGCATGTTTCCGTTCCGAGATGTTCAGCAGAAGCCCGTCGAACACGTAGCGGTCATCATGGCGCGTCGGGGTCGCAAGCCCCTGGAACCAGGTGGTTTCGTCCGGCGAAGCCCCGAAGAACCGGCCTTCAAAGCTCCAGGAGCTGACCGTCTCCACCGCTTTCCGGACAGAGGCCAGGAATCTTTCCCGATCCTCCTCGTGGATATGGGACATGAAGACGGGAAAACGCTTTTCGGCATCTTCCGGCAGGCTGAAGAGTTCCGACAGGCGCTCGCCGGCATAGCTGATTCCCCATTCCCCGTCGTCGGTGGCGTAGAATTGAAAGACAACCCCCGGCATGTTCATGGTGATGCCGTGCAGGCGCTTCTCCTTTTCCAGCAGCGCCCTTTCCGTCTGTTTCCGCCGGGTGATGTCGCTGAAAATGCCCTCCACTCCCATGACGTTCCCGTCCCCGTCGCGGAAAAGATGGCTGTTGGTCGACACAAGAACCGGGCTGCCGTCCCTTCTCTTCAGCGTCACCTCGTAGTTCATCACCCTCCCGTTTTCATGCAGCTCCCGCAGCAGCATCTCTCTTTCAGCAGGATTCATGTAAATGTCCGTCGCGATGTTCCTGCCGATCAGCTCCTCCACGGAGTCATAATGGAGAAGGCCGGCTCCTGAAGGACTGGCAAATGACAGGTTCCCTTCCAGGTCGCACCGGTAGAGCGTATCCTGCATGTTTTCCACGAGGCTGCGGTATTTTTGTTCACTCTCGCGGGTGGCTTTCTCCGCCCTCCTCCTCTCCGTCATGTCCAGCATGGAGGCCAGGCTGTACGCCGTTCCCGGGATCATCGTCACGCGAATCATGACGTCCTTCCGTTCACCGTCCCGGGCCCTGATCTTCGTATCGTACACACCCGGCGCCAGTTCCGGGTCGATCCTGCGGAGACGGTGGAACATCTTCATGCGCTCCAGATCCTCATCCCGGGCGATCAGGTCGGTCCAACTCAGCTTCCCTTCCACTTGGTCCTTCGGCTGCCCCGTCAGTTTTTCGAACTCCTTGTTGACAAGGGAGATGGTGGTGTCTTCGCGGATGAACATCATGGCGATGCCCGTGTTTTCGAAGAGGACCCGGTAGCGTTCTTCCGCCGCTTCCAGATCCGATTTTGCCTGTTCAGGGTTTCCTGCCGCCCTCCCGACGGCGACAACCATCTTCTGTCGGGTTTCGTCATCTTCCCGGATCAGCATGGTTTTCCAGTGGAGGTTCTTCCGGAGGCCTTCGACAGAGGATACGGGGATTTCGAATTCCTCCGGCCGATCTCCAAGCAATGCCTGATGGATCGTGAGCAGGAACTGCTCTTCCCGATCGAAGGATAGAAATGGAATGCGGTCCCTACCCCGAAGGTCGTCCAGACGGTATCCGAGGCGCTGTTCGAATGCGCCGTTCATCCAGACAATGTTCAGGGCATCGTCAAAAATCAGGACAAAGGCGTCCGCCGCCTTAGCGACATTTTCCAGAATATCCAGCATGACACGATTCGGGATCATCCCCTGACTCTCCTTGTTTGAGTAGCGCCTCCCTCCAAGGGAAAAATCCGGATCGACCGGGCAAAGCGGCTTCATCCGGCCTGAAAAAAGAACAGGGCAATGATGTTTTTGCAAGGATTGTGCCTTCCTCGAATGGCGCTTGTGCAGGAGAACTTGCATCGCCTCCGCATGGAAGGCCCGCCGCCCGGAATTCTTGTCCCTGTTGAGCGGACAGGCGATCGGGAATTCGCAGGCCGGTCGCCGTGGTGTATGACCCGGTCATCAAAGAATCGTCTTGATCACGAATTTCAGGAGAATTTCGTCAATCGATTGACAGGGGAACGAGCCTTCTACCCCAGGTCGTGAAGGCTGAAACCGTGGCTTTCACCCCCGGGTCTGAATTCAAGGCAGCTTAGGATCATCCTGAAATACCCGCCCCCGGCCATTGCAATGCACGACAAAATCGATTATCAATATTCCGCTTCCAAGGTTTCTGAAAAGGGTGGTGCGATAACATGTCTCGAAGACCCGAATGGACGTTGACGCTGCTGAAGTATCTGTGGCCCCTTACCTACCTGTCTCCGAAGCTGACGCGCCTGCCCATCGTCGGGCGATTTTTCGCCCTGACATTTGTCCCCATGTTTTCGGGCCGCAATTTCAACATCAGCTATCTCCCCGTGAATGAGGAAATCCAGGGGGCCGAAAGTGTCGTGATCCCGAGGGTCGTCATCGAGGAATTCATCCGGCGCTCCCCGCATCGTGTCATGATCAAGCGCTGCACCTGCCGGGAATTGAAGCAGTGCCGGCATTTCCCGTATACAGAGGCCTGCCTGCAGATGGGCGACGACACGCGGCATCTCGATCCGCGGATCGCAGACCACCTGACCGTCGAGGAGGCCATCGCCTTGATGGACCGCCAATTGTCCCGGGGGCTCATTCCCATGCTGGGCCGGGTGCGCGTGGACCACTACTTCTACGGATCGCCGAATACCGGAAGGCTGCTCACCGTCTGTTTCTGCTGCACCTGCTGCTGTACGGTGCTGAACTCGGCCCGCTTCTTCCCGCAGGAGGCGGCGGATTCCATCGTCCGGCTCAAGGGACTCTCCCTGCACGTGGACCCGGATCGCTGCACCCGGTGCGGTCAGTGCGTCGAGGCCTGTTTCATGAAAGCGCTCTGCCTTCAGGGAGATGCCGTCACGCGTGATGAAAACCGATGCAAGGGATGCGGCAAATGCCAGACGGTCTGTCCGAGCGGCGCCGTGATGATGGTCCTGGACAGCGTCGAGGCCGCCATCGAGGAATTGAGGGGACGTGTCCGGCAGCGGGTCGACTTCGGAGAGCCGGGTTCCTGAAGGGGGGTGTCTACTGTACCCTGGACGGCGCATACTAGAGGCTTCCGGGCCTCTCGGTTGCCATCGATCGTGACCGGTGCACCGGCTGCGGAGAGTGCATCGGGAAATGCTTCCTGGGGGATATCCGCCTCTGCGACGGCAAGGCGGATATCGGCGCAGCCTGAGGAAAGGGACCTTTCCGAGGCAGGCTCCCGCCTGTCAGACCGGTTCGCCTTCGGGGTCCCGGTCCTCGATCACGGTGCGGACCGTGACGGTCATGTCCTTCCGGAGGGAATTGTAAACGGAGCAATAGGTGGAATGCGACAGGGCGACGGCCCGGTCGACCTTGCGGGGATCGATGTCCTTGCCCGCGAGGTGGAGAACCATCTCCACGGCCTTGAAATACTGCGGGGGTGTGGGATTCCTCTCCGCCGTCAGCTCCATCCGGAAACCGGCGAGCCGGACCCTCATTTTCTTCAGAATCATGACGATGTCGATGGCCATGCACCCGGCAAGGCTCAGGAGCAGTGCCTCCATCGGCATGCACCCCCACTGGGCGTTGGCGTCGAAGTCGATGTCGTATCCCTTCGGCGTCGAACCGGTGAACTGGAGGTCCCGGTTCCAGACCAGGGTGGTCTTCACGGGGGGTGCGACGAAGTTCTTGTATCCCTCCACGGTCGGTTCGAGATCGGCTTTCTCTTGTTCTGCCATGGTTCATTGCCTCCCGGATGCCGCTTGTTGGCGATGGGGGTCCCGCCCCCGAATGATTCCCGACGCGTCAAAGGATAGACGGAAGGCCTCCCGCCCCTGGAGGCGGGAGGCTCTTCATTGCGGTTGCGGGCCGAAACGGGGCGTCAGTCCCAGTTCCGGTAATCCAGGTGATCGTACTTCTTCAGGAATCGCGTCGGCAGGGCCAGGGCGTCCTTCCGGAACGGCGGCGCGAGTTGCGTGCCGTCCACGACGAACTCCAGGACGGTGGGCTTCCGGCTCTTGATGCACATCTCGAAGGCGTCCCGGATGTCATCCACCCGGTCCACACGAATCCCCTCGGCACCCATCGCCTTCGCCACGGGGACGAAGCTCTCCGGGTTGGGGATGTCCACACCGCAGAAGCGGTTGTTGTAGAAGTCGATCTGGTTCTTCGCCTCGGCGCCCCACCACATGTTCCGGAACACGCAGGCCACGACGGGCAGGTTGTGCTCGACGGCCGTGCTGACCTCGTGGAGGCTCATTCCCCAGGCACCGTCGCCGATGATGGCGATGACCGGCGACTTCGGCCGGGCCAGCTGCGCTCCCAGCGCGGCGGGATAGGCAAATCCCGTGTTCCCGAAGGTGAGGGCCGCGATGTGGCGGCGGCCGCCGTTGAACTTCAGGTAGGTGTTCGCCGTGGAGGAGACGTTCCCGATGTCCGTGGCGACGATGGCGTCGTCGGGCAGGGCACGCGAGATTTCCAGGAGGACGCGGCGCGGGTTGACGGGATTCCCCTTAACCATGGCCGCGCTGACGATCTCCTTCTCCCAGGCGTCCTTTTCCTTCTTCACGGCGGCGAGGCGGCGCGCGTCGGCCTTGCGGCCCTTCCCGACCGCCTTGAGGCGCTTCAGGATCTCCACGGTCGCCTCCCGGGCGTCCCCGATGATGCCCACCTCGATGGGATGGGTGCGGGCGATGTGCTTGGGGTTGATGTCGATCTGGATGATCTTCGCCTTGTCGGGGAAGTAGTTGATGTCGTACTGGGGCAGCGTGCCGAACACGGAGAGCCGGGTCCCCACGGCGAGGACCACGTCCGCCTTCGAGAGGATCTTCATGGCCGCCTTCGAGCCCATGTAGCCGATGGGGCCGACAGAGAGCGGATTGTTCCCGTAGAAGGCATCGTTGTGGAGGTAGGTGACCGCCACGGGCGCCGTCAGGTGCTCGGCGATGTCCCGGATGATGTCCAGGGCGTCGGCGTCGACGACACCCCGGCCCGAGACGATGACGGGGTTCTTCGCTTTGGCAAGGAGTGCCGCCGCCTGGTCGAGGCTTGCCATGGAGCCGCAGCCCCGGGCGTCCACGCGGTACTGGGAGGGCTTGAGGATCGTCTCCTCGATCTCGCCGTAGAAGTAGTCCCGGGGGATGTCGTACAGCACGGCGCCCCGCTCGGCATAGGCAATCCGGAAGGCCGTCCGCAGGCAGTCCGCCGCTCGCTTCGGGTGCGGCACCCGGACCGTCGCCTTGGTGATGGCCTTGAAGACCGATACCTGGTCGCATTCCTGGAAACCGTCCCAGCCGATCGTCGGCGTCCCCGCCGAGGGGGAGATGACGATCAGGGGCGTGTGACCCATGTTGGCCGCGGCCACGGACGTCACCATGTTGGTGATGCCGGGACCGTTCTGGCCGGTGATGACGCCGGCCCGGCCCGTGATCCGAGCATAGGCGTCTTCCATGTGGCCCGCGCTCTGCTCATGCCGGACGGGAATGAACCGGATCCCTGCCGTCGGGAAAAGATCCAGCATGTCCATGAAGGCCGATCCCACGATTCCGCAGACATGATCGACCCCTTCCGCCAGCAGCGTCTCGACGATTGCCTCGCTGGGCGTCATTTTTACCTTTTTCATCGCCAAACCTCCGTTTCGCGTTGTTTTGTTTCTATCTTCCAACGGCTTCCGGAGAGAGCCGTTGCCGTTCGCCTGTTGACATTTCCCCGTCGTACCCGAGGACCGATACGGTGTCCCGGGCAATCAACCGCTCCTCGTCCGTAGGGATGACGAGAACGCGGACAGGGGAGCCGCTGCGGGAGACGTCGATCTCCGGAACTCCCCCTTCGTTTCCCTGCGCATCCAGTTCAACGCCCAGCCACGCGAGGAACGCGCAGATCCGCGCACGCATCCGGGGGGAGTTCTCGCCGATGCCCGCCGTGAAGACAAGGGCGTCGAGGCCGCCGATGGCCGGAATCAGGGAGGCGATCCCCCGGGCGATGCTGTAGGCGTAAACCGTGAGGGCCAGGCGGGCCCGGGCGTGGCCCCCGTCAGCGGCCGACTCCAGGTCCCGGAAATCCGGCGAGAGGCCGGAAATGCCAAGGACACCGCTTTCATGATTCAGGATCGACATCACCTCCGCCAGGGGGATGTTCAGGGCCTCGACGAGGTGGGCCGGGAGCGCCGGGTCGATGTCGCCGCACCGGGTTCCCATGACGACGCCCGACAGGGGCGTGAACCCCATGGTCGTGTCGCACGACTTCCCGTCGCGGACGGCGCAGAGGCTGGACCCGTTGCCGAGATGGCAAGTGACGATTCTCCATTCTTCCCTTCCCTTCCCGAGGAGCTCCGACGCCCGGGAGGAAACGTACCGGTGGGAGGTTCCGTGGAATCCGTATTTCCGGATGCGGTTCTCCTCGTAGAACCGGTAGGGGATGGCGCAGGTGAAGGCGTGGTCCGGCATGGTCTGGTGAAAGGCCGTGTCGAAGACGGCCACCTGCGGCGCATGGGGAATCAGCTCCGTGCAGACGTCGATGCCCGTCAGGTTGTGGGGATTGTGGAGGGGGGCCAGATTCCGGCAGGCCTCCAGGGTCTCCCGGACGCCGGGATCGATCGCCACGGAGGAGCGGAAGAACTCCCCCCCATGGACGAAACGGTGCCCCACCGCGACGATGTCGCGGACACTGTTCAGGATTCCCCCTTCCGGTCCGATGAGATGGTTCAGAAGCCGTTCGATCGCCTCGCGGTGACCCGACAGGCTCTGTTCCCCCGTGAAGGGAGCCTTTCCCTCGATCTCATGGTGGAGGATCGAGTCGGCCCGGCCGATGCGCTCGGCCTGCCCGCGGGCGATGACCCGTTCCTTCGGCATGTCGAAGAGCTTGTATTTGATGGAGGAACTCCCGCAATTGAGGGTCAGGATGTTCATGGCTCACCCGCCCCTTTCACGGCCACCGGCTCCGTCAGCGCCTTGACCGCCACGAACAGCCGGTACAGCAGGGTGAGGATCAGAAGGCCGCCTGCCCAGACGCCCAGGGTGATTGCGATCTCCAGCGCCGTGGGGATGTACGTGCCGATCTCCCCGGTGGGCGACGGGATAAACCCCGTGACGACCAGGCCCAGCCCCTTCTCGATCCAGAGGGAGACGAACACCGCCGCGCAGGCCGCGGCCAGCCAGGCCTCGTTCCGCCGCAGGCGGGGAATCAGCAGGACGGCCAGGGCGGCAACGGCCAGGACGGCGGAGGTCCACATCCATGGGACGAGGGTGGCGTGCCCTTCGATCCCGACAAACATGTATTCGAAGTGATGCGCCAGCGACGGGATGCCGCTGTAAAAGGCGGTGAACAGCTCCATCAGGACGAAGAAAATGCTTGCCGCCAGGGCATAGGCGATGATCTTGCCCAGGGTCTGCAGGGGCTCCCTGCCTGCATCGAAGACGGTATAGCGCCGCAGGACGAGGCAAACGAGGACCAGGAGCGCCGGCCCGGAGGCAAAGGCCGAGGCGAGAAAGCGGGGGGCCATGATGGCCGTCAGCCAGAAGCTCCGCCCCGGGAGGCCCGCATAGATGAAGGCTGTGACGGTATGGATGCTGATGGCCCAGGGGATGGACAGGTAAATCAGCGGCTTGACCCACCCCGGGGGAGGAACGCCCTTCCGCTCTCCCTCCAGGACCGTCCAGCCGATGACGAGGTTGAGGAGCAGGTATCCCGTCAGGACGATCATGTCCCAGAAGAGGATCGACGAGGGCGACGCGTGCAGGATGACGTTGAAGGCCCGATCCGGGCGGCCCAGGTCCACGATGATGAAGGTGACCGACATCAGGACGGCGGCGACGGCGAGAAATTCGCCGAGGAGGGTGATCCGCCCGAACAGTTTGTAGTCATGGAGATAATAAGGGAGGATCAGCATGACGGCCGAGGCGGCGATGCCGACCAGGAACGTGAACTGGGCGATGTAGAGGCCCCAGGTGACGTTCTGGTTCATCCCCGTGATGCCCAGGCCTTCCTGAAGCTGGCGCAGGTAGGCGATGACGCCGATCGCGATGACGATCACGAGAATTCCCACCCAGAGCCATTCGATACGCCTGTTGCCGGATGTCTGGTCGATCATAGCTCCACCATGGTCATGATACGATATAGAATACATGGGGATCCGTCCCGAGCTCCGGCCGGCGGCGGATCGTGGGACGGTCTTTCATGAGCCTGCGGATCTCCGAGGAGGGATCCGTCATGTCCCCGAACAGCAATGCGCCCCTTTTCCCGCAGGCCTCGACGCAGGCCGGCGGCATGCCCTTCGCGAGGCGCTCCTCACAGAAGTTGCACTTCTCCACGACGCCCCGTGTCCGGGTGGGGTAGTCGGGATTCACGGTCCGGATAAACGGCCGCGGATCCCGGAAGTTCATGCTCCGCGAGCCGTACGGGCAGGCGGCGATGCAGAACCGGCAGCCGATGCAGCGGTGATAGTCCATCACTACGATTCCGTCGCTCCGCCGGAACGTGGCCTTCGTGGGACAGACCCGGACGCAGGGCGGATTCTCGCAGTGATTGCAGAGGGCAAGGACGGGAACATCCCGCCGGCCGGCATCCAGGTAGGGATGCCCCTGGTCCGGGAAGGCATTCTGAAACGGCACCTGCCGGATCCATCGGATCTCGTTCCCGGGTCCAGCGATGTGCGGAACATTGTGAACGGCGTGGCAGGCGTCGATGCAGTCCCGGCATCCCGCCGGGCACTTCCGGGGGTCGATGACCATCCCCCAGCGCCCGGCGCCGGCGGCGGAGGCGCTCCTTCCCGGGGAGGAGGCGGAGCAGGGAATGATCGGGAGCATGGATCCCAGGATGAGCGTGCCCGCGATTTTCAGGAGCCGTCGTCGTTCCGTATCGATCATTTCAACGTCCCCTTCCCCGCAACGGCAGCGGAAGCCTCCCCGCTCGGCGTTTCCGGCACGATATGGCAGTCCCAGCACTTCGGTTTCACGCCAGCGTAGTCGTGGCATCGGTCGCAGAACCGCTCCTTGTTGGAGTGGCACTGCATGCAGGTCCGGGTGAGGCTCCTGTCAAACCGGCGGCCGTCGGGCGTCTCGAAGGTCCGCCGGCCGTTGCGGACGACCTCCGTGCGCCACTCGTCCAGGATCTGCATATGCCGCGTCTTCATTTCGGCGGTCGGCGCGACGCACAGCCTCGCCGGCAGCGCCCGGATCGCCGGCGTTTCGAGATCTAGTTCCGGGACGGGCATCGCCTTTCCGGCGGCATGCCAGAAGGGATAGGTAGCCAGAGCCAGGAACACGGCCAGTCCGATGCCGATCGCGATGAGACCACCCCGGCGCCCCTTCATGAGTCCCCGTTCTCCCTGATCGGCGTTCCCCTGAGGTCCGTCAGCCGTTCATTCTCTCCCGTCATGACCAGGGCGTTCCCCACCAGTTCATGAACCCCCATGACGGCGACGTCGGGAACCCAGTATTCCATCAAGGTCGTCAGGGTCGCCCGATCGATGGCGCAGATGCAGGCCAGGCGGTTCACGTCGTGCTTCTCCCTCACCTCTTTGACGGCCATGGCCCGGGGCATGCCGCCCCGCATCCTCATCTCGATGTTCTCGTCGTTCCCCAGGCCGGCCCCGGCCCCACAGCAGAAGGTCTTCTCCCGGATCGTGTCCTCGCGCATCTCGTAAAAATGCCGGCAGGTCTCCTTGATAACGTACCGGGGCTCCTCGAAGAAACCCATGGCCCGGGCGGGGTTGCAGGAATCGTGAAACGTGACGCGCAGATGGTCGTTCCGGGAGGGATCCAGCTTCAGCTTGCCGTTCCGGATCAGGTCCGCCGTGAACTCGACGACATGAACCATCTTCGTGGACCGGGCGTTTTCAAACCGCGTGCCGGTGATCGGGGAAACGGGCATTTCCAGGAAATCCGCCGGACCGTTCATGGTGTCCATATACTGATGGATGACGCGCCACATGTGTCCGCACTCGCCGCCGATGATCCACTTGACCCCGAGACGCCGGGCCTCGGCGTAGATCTTCGCGTTGAGGCGCTTGATCATCTCGTGGGACGTGAACAGGCCGAAATTACCGCCCTCGGAGGCGTACGTGCTCATGGTGTAGTCCAGTCCGAGCTCGTGAAAGAGCATCAGGTAGCCCATGAATGTGTACGTGCCGGGATCGGCGAAATAGTCCGCCGAGGGTGTGACGAAGAGGATTTCCGCCCCCTTCCGGTTCAGGGGGACCTCGACGCGAACACCCGTCCGGTCCTCGATGTCGTCCGCCAGGAACTCGATCATGTCCTTGATGCCGCCCGGCTGGATACCCAGGTGGTTCCCCGTCCGGAAGCAGTTGGCCGCCGGCTCGACGACCCAGTTGATATTGCATCCCACCAGGTTCAGGAGCTCCCGCCCGACCATCGTGATCTCCGCCTGGTCGATGCCGTAGGGGCAGAAGACGGCGCAGCGGCGGCATTCCGTGCACTGGTAGAAGTAGTAGAACCACTCCTTGAGTACGTCGACCGTCAGGTCCCGTGCGCCCGCCAGCCGGCCGAAGACCCGGCCCGCGGCGGTGAAGTAGCGGCGGTAGACCGAGCGGATCAGCTCCGCCCGGAGGACCGGCATGTTCTTCGGATCGCCGGTGCCGATGTAGAAGTGGCATTTGTCGGCACAGGCGCCGCACCGGACGCAGATGTCCATGAAAAGCCGGAAGGAGCGGTACTTCTCCAGGCGCTCTTTCATGCCCTCCAGGATGACGGCCTGCCAGTTGTCCGGCAGCTTCCAGTCGATGTCGGAAGGCTGCCAGGCCCTCGGGTTCGGAAGGTCCAGGGCCGTCAGGTTCTTCGCCGCTCCGGCATAGCTCCAGGTGCCCGGCCGGAAGTCGACGGGCGTGTCCTGCCAGGCGGTCTTCGGCGGCGTGTATCCAATCTTTATCAGTTCGTCCGGTTTGGGAATCCTGGCAAAGGACACGGTTACTCCTTATCGACGGGCAGGCCCACAGCCTTCATCTGGTTGCGGAACTCTTCCTCGTATTCTTCATAGGTGTGGACCTTCACGGGAGCGTTCCACGGATTGACGTGCCTTCGCCTCCTGCTGTCGTTGGCCAGGTTGCGGGTCGGGCTCAGGAAGACGCCGCCCATGTGCATCAGCTTTCCCAGGGGAAACCAGACCAGGAGCGCAGAGACACAGAAGAGGTGAACGAAGAACACCGCCGTCAACCCTTCCGGAAGCGTCGGAACAAAACAGATCCACCCCGAAGCCAGTTCCTTGACTGCAACCAGGTCGATCTTGTCGAAATGGCGCATCAGCAGGCCCGACCCGGCGATGCAGAGGACCAAAAGGAGCGGGATGTAATCCTGGGCCAGGGAGATGTACCGGACCCGCGGAATGACGATGCGGCGCAGCAGGAGAAACGCCGCAGCCGCAAGCAAGCAGAGGTCGGACAGGTACAGGGTCGGGACGCCGATCTCGAACATGCCGTCCACGGCTGCCAGGGTGTCGGCCATGGGAACGACGGGCTCCGAGAACAAACGAAGGTGCCGGACCAGGATGACCAGAAAGGACGCGTGGAAGAGCCAGCCGAAAAGCCAGAGATTCTTCGTCCGCCCATAAACGGGGCGTCCCTTGTACAGGTCCGTCCGGGTGTTCCGGAACAGGGAGCGGAAAAGCGCGACTTCCAGGAACATGCGGAGGGCAACGCCCCACCTGCCGGAGGGATTTTCCGCCGCGTCGGCTTTGATCCATGAAAGGGACCTCTGCTGGCCCGAGGTCACGGGGATCCGGAACGGGACGGGCGATCGGGCCCACACAACGACTCTCCAGACGAAGCCGAAAACGAAAACGGCCCAGGCGGCGCAGGGAATGACGATTCCCAGAAGCCCATGCCATCCCGCACTCGCGGCAAAGAGAGGAAAAAGAATCGCGATGACTATGAAAAGAAGCGACGCGAAGATCGGCATGTCAGGCCTTCTCTTCCCTCGTGAGCGCCCGGCCCACCAGGTCATGGAGTCCGGCGACTTCCATATCGATGTTATGATGCTGGACCAGCTCGCGGAGCTGCTTCTTGCAGTTCGCACAGGGCGCAACGACGGTTTTAGCCCCCGTGGCGCGCAGTTGTTCCGCCTTCAGGAGCCCCCCGACGGACATGCGCCAGTCATGGAGATCGGGAGCGACCACCAGGCCCCCGCCTCCTCCACAGCAGAGGTTCATCTCCCGGTTCGGCTGCATCTCCACGACCTCAATGCCGGCGGCCGCCAGAAGTTCCCTCGGTTCTTCATAGAGACCCAGGCCGCGGCCGAGATTGCAGGGGTCGTGATACGTGACCGAGCCCTGGTCCTTCGAGGCGGCGAATGAAATCTTTCCTTCCGCGAGAAAACGGCGGGTCACCTGGAGAATGCTTTCGATCCGGATGTCGCGATACTCCGATCTGCCGAACACCTTGTGGAACAGCAGGGCCGCCTTCGTGGCATGCCCGCATTCCCCGATCACGAGGGTCCCGCACTTCAGGCGCCGGACCTCGGCCAGGAGCCGGTTGAGAATCTCCTCCAGCTTATCGTCGCTGTAAAAAAGTCCGTAGTTGATGGCGTCGTAGTTTTCCGTGCCGACCGTCCAGGACGCGCCGGCGGCGTGGAAGACGCGGGCGATGCCCATGAGGGTGTCCGCTTCCATGATGTAGTCGCTCACCGGGGCGGCAAAGAAGTACTCCGCCCCCTCGACGTCCCGGGGAATCGGAATGTTTATGCCCGTCTCGTCCACCAGTTCCTCTTCCAGGAAGTCGAGGGTATCGATAAACGCCGCCGGGGGAATCGAAGAAGTGTTCCCCCCCTTGGCAAGCTGGGCTGCGACACTCACGGTGATATTCTTCGGAACGAAGCCGATCTCCGCCAGGAGCACCCGTCCAATCCTGGTAATGAGGGCATTGTCGACGGCCAGGGGACAGTGGACCGCACAGCGCCGGCACATGGTACACCGGTAGAACGCCTCCACCATGGCGTCGATGTCGCCGGCCGTCAGTTTTTTCGCTCCGACCAGCCTCCCCAGAAGGCGTCCCGAAGGGGTGAAATAGCGACGATAGACCCGCCGCAGGAGGTCGGACCGCCAGGCCGGCAGATCGTGGACGTCACCCGTGGCCTGAAAAACAGGGCACTGCCCGGCGCAGTTGTTGCACCGCGCGCAGGTGTCGAGGTACATTTTCAGCGGACGGTCGTATAGATCCAGTTCCAGAATCCCCTTCAGAGCGCCGAGAAAGCGCGCCTTCCGCTCCTCGCGGGACAGGGGGGATTCGCTGCGGAAGGGATATGCCGGATCGATGGGCTGTTGGTCGAGCGGTGGGTGCAACATGTCGTTCCGTTTCAGTTTTTCTGCCATTTGATGGCGTGATAGGCAAAGTACTTGGAAATATAATGGATCATCCGGCTCCAGGGCAGGTAGATCAGAAACAGTCCTCCCAGGAGGATGGCCGGCACCAGTTCCGGCGGCAGAGAAGCCGCATCGGGCCTCATGAGCATAAGGCCCACAAAATAGGCCCTCGGCGACATGGCAGAGGGAGATGCGGCCAGTCCGGCCACGGCAAACGCCGCCAGAAATATCAGGTTGAAGAATTCCTCCGGGGTGGTCACGGCCCTCAGATATTTATTGAAAGACCGCAATGCCACCAGGTAGACCGGCGCCGCCAGGAGGATCCAGAGGATGATCCGCACCGCGGTCCCCGGCAGCCACCCCGCCAGGTACAGGATCGAGAAGAGTACGAAGCCGCCCATGGCCATGTGGAGGACATAGGCACCGATCCAGAGGCGGCGGTTGAAACGGTAGATAGTCCCGAACGTGAAGATCTCCCCGGCCATGTACTTCAACTGGCCGGCCGTCCCTTTCGGAAAGGGATACAGCGTCCACTTCAGATGGGCCGGCAGGGACCGCCACCGGAGGAAACGCCAGGCCGTTCCCAGGACAAACAGTCCCAGGGCCAGGTAGGGAAAGACCCGGGCGATGAATTCCATTCCCGTCATGCTGATTCCTCTGTTTCCAGGAACAGACGAGAGCCTGTCCCTCTTCTTCCTGTTTCCCGGTAAAGGGGATCGATTTTTAATCTGTCCCCTTTACAGGGAGGCCCCGATTCAAAGGCCGTTCAAAAGAGGTTGAATGCAAGGCGCCCGAAATCCGGAGCCGCGAGTCGTACTTTTTCGTACGTCGAGCGGCGCAGGATGAGGGCAACGCAGCAGGCAGCCCCTTTTCAACGGCCTGCTAAACGCAGCCGGTGGGTTTCGAGAGCCCAGCAAGCTTACACGCCCCCTTCGCCGGTCCCGTCGGAAACAGCTCATAGAGCTTCTTCATGTCGATCCCGTTGTCCTTGCACACCTTGCGGATCATCGGGGCGATACCGAACTGCTGGAAATAGTTCCGCAGGTAATGGATGAGCTTCCAGTGCTCTTCCGTCAGCGTTCCCTGGATGTCCTCCGTGCTCGCATAGGCCTGGGCGAATTCTTCGTTCCACTTGTCCAGGTCCTCAAGGAACCCGTCTTCGTCCACTTCGTACGTCTTGCCCGCCAGTTCGATGGTCGGCATGGTCCGTCACCTCCAATTATTTTTTTGTTATTCCTGTGCAGGGATGAGATGCATCTCCTGAACGCTGTCAGTCGGTTTTCTGTAATGCGCCGTATCGCTCCAGCCTTGGCGGCACACCCGTGCCCTCTCGAGAAGGGCGTCGGCCCATTCCTTGGTCCCCAGGGCATGAAGGTGGGTGTAACCGGCCAGGATATTGTTCCGGCACAGGCCGTCGTGCAGGCCGTCGATGCCGGCGCCGCGCTTCACCCGGTAGGCAAAGCGGATCCGTTCAAGGTCGATCGAAAGGATCCGGGAGTGGTGGAACTCGTGGCCTTTGAGGGTGCTTCCCACCCGGAAGAAGGGATTTTCTTCCGCCACGTCCAGGACCGTGTATCCGTGCCCCTGGGGTTTGTCCGTCATGGCGAAGGAGACCGGCAGGGCGCCCGTCATGGGGTACGTCCGGTCGCCGAGAACCAGGCTGTCCCCCAGGTACATCAGGCCGCCGCATTCCGCGTAAACGGGGAGTCCCGCGTCGGCCGCCTCGCGGAGTGAGGCCCGGAAGCCTTCGTTCTCCGCCAGGGCTTCCGCGTGCGTCTCGGGAAATCCCCCCCCAATGTAAAGCAGGTCCACGTCCGGCAGGATGTCGTCCCGGAGCGGGCTGATCTCGACGACCTTCGCGCCCCGCTCCACCAGGGCCGACAGGTTTTCCGGATAGTAGAACTGGAAGGCCGAATCCCGGAAGACGCCGACGGTCAGGCCGGATGCGGCCTTCTTCCGCCGGGGGACACGGATGGCTGCCGCCGCGGACGCTGCAGGCGCCTGTTGCGCCACGGCCAGCACCCCGTCCAGGTCGATGTAGCGCGCCGCCACGTCCGCCGCCCTGTCCAGGGCATGCACGATGCGCTCGTGCTCCGGGGGCGGCGTCAGCCCCAGGTGCCTCTCCGGGAAAGGGAAATCCTTCATCCGGGGCACGGCCCCCAGGACGGGCAGCCGGCAGGTGTCTTCGATCGTCCGCCGGAGGATGCCTTCGTGCCGGCTCCCGGCCACCCGGTTCAGGATGACGCCCCGGATGTCCACATCCGGATCGAGGACGGTACAGCCCAGGATCATCGCCGCCGCCGTGCGGGTCACCTTGTTGCAGTCCATGATCATGATGACCGGTGTATCCAGGAGCTTGGCGAGCTCCGCCGTGCTGTGGCTGCCCCGGACATCCATGCCGTCGTAGAGACCCCGGTTCCCTTCCACGAAGGCCAGGTCCCCTTCCAGGGCATGGCGGGCAAAGGAGCGACGGATGGTCTCCCGGTCCATGAGAAAGGAATCGAGGTTGTGGCAGGGCCGGCCGGCGGCAAAGGAAAGCCAGGCCGCATCGATGTAGTCGGGGCCCTTTTTGAAGGGGACGGCCCGGACCCCTCGTTTTGAGAGGGCGGCGATGACGCCGACGGACAGCGTCGTTTTCCCGGCGCCTCCCCGGAGGGCGGCGATGACCAGCCGCGGATTCGATGGTTTCATGGCCGGATGCTCACCCTTCCGTAAAGAATTCCGCCAGGACGATGTAGGTCGTGGAACCGCTCGACCAGTACTTCAGGGCGTCCTCTTCGATCAGGGCCTTCACGGCGTTCTGGACGGCATGCCGGTCCTCGCCCGGGAACCACTTTGTCACGTCCCGGATGTAGAACATCTTCTTGTCGCCCTTCGACTTCTCCCGGAATGCCGCCACGACCCGCTCTTTCAGATCTTCCGACATGATTACCTCCATTTGAACTGCATCGATGACCGAAATGTCTCCGTGGCCATTTCATAATCGTCGATGTGCTTGTCCGTGAAGGGAATGCCCGTCAGGCTGAAAAACCTCTCCCAGCCGATGCGCTCGATCCATTCGCCGACCCGCTCGTGCTTGCGGGCGCCCGCCGCATACACCTCGATGATGTTTTTCACCGCGTCGACAACCTCCGGCCAGCGCGGCGGATTGTTCGGGAGATAGGGAATCGCCAGTTTGGAGAACTTGGGGGTGCTGCGGGCATTGGAGACCTTTCCACCCACCCAGATGGAGATGCCGTCGTTGTCCGGATCAGCGATCGGCATGGCCGGGCAGACCGTGTAGCAGTTCCCGCAGTACATGCATTTCTCGTTGTTGATCGTGACGGTCTTGTTCTTCATGTCCCCGCGGATGGCGCCGGTGGGGCAGGAGGCGACCGTCGTCGGGATCTCGCAGAGGTTCGGAACCCGGGAATTGTCGGGCTTTGGAACCGTCCGGTGAATGCCGAGGATGGCGATGTCGGAGCAGTGGACGGCGCCGCACATGTTGAGGCAGCAGGCCAGGGCGATCCGGACATGGGCGGGCAGTGTCATGGTGACGAAATACTCGTGTATCTCGTCCATCAGCGCCTTGACCGGACCGGAGGCGTCCGTGGCCGGCGTGTGGCAGTGCACCCATCCCTGGGTGTGGACGATGTTCGAGATGGAATGCCCCGTCCCGCCGACGGGATAGCTTCGGCGGGCGAGTTCTTCCAGGAGTGGTTCCAGCTTGTCCTTGTCGGAGACCAGGAACTCGATGTTGTGGCGGCTCGTGAAGCGCAGGTAGCCGTCGCAGTATGTGTCGGCGATCTCGCAGATCGCCCGGATCGTTTCCGTCGAAAGGAGGCGCGGCGATCCGGCGCGGACCGTGTAGAGCGCCTCTCCCGATTCCCCGACATGCATGAGAACGCCGGGCTTCAGGATTTCGTGGAACAGCCATTTCCCGTAATTCCTCTGCACGACGGGGGGAATCATGGTTTTGTAATCAGGGGGTCCGATATCGGTAGTCATCTCACTTCACCTCCTGCTGAATGTCTTCGGGCCAGAAAAAGACGTAGGGATTCGTTCTCGGGGCCTTCACCATCTGCGGTGTCGCGGGGAGATCCAGGGCCCGGAGGAACGTCCGCATGCCCAGCCTCTTGATCAGCTCGCCCAGGCGCTCGCGGGAGCGGCCGTTCTCGCTCCACCAGTCCTGGATGCGGAGGATCAGGTCCTTGATTTCTTCATATGGTGGCTCCAGCTTCATGAACGGCACGAGGACCCAGGACAGGAGCGCCCCTTCCACGATGGGGGCCTTGCCGCCGACGAGGATGGTGGCGCCCTGTTCTTCACCGGGGCGCAGGGCCTTCGGCATCAGGTTGATGCAGTGCATGCACCGCGTGCAGTCCTCGTTGAAGATCTTGAGCTGCCGGCCGTCCCACTCCATGCAGCGCGTGGGACACAGGTCGCAGACCTCTCTCTGGATGTTGAGATCCGACGAGGCGTACGCCTCCACTTCCGCCGGATCGATCCGGATGTCGCCCTTCCACGTGCCGATGACGGAAAAATCGGCCCGGGCGATGGATGCCACGCAGTCGTTGGGACAGGCGGAGATCTTGATCTTGAACTTGTAGGGGAACATGGGCCGGTGAATCTCGTCCTGGAAGTTCATCGTCAGGTGGTGACAGAGATCCAGGCTGTCGACGCAGGCCCATTCGCAGCGTCCCGGACCGACGCAGCAGCTCGGCGTCCGGAGTGCCGACCCGGACCCGCCCAGGTCGAAGCCGGCCTCCGACAGGTCGTCGAAACAGGTCTGCAGGTGATCCGTCGTCGTTCCCAGCAGGATGGCGTCCCCCGTGGAGCCGTGCATGTTCGTGAGACCGCTGCCGTGCTTGTCCCAGATGTCGCACAGGCTGCGCAGGGCGTCGGTCTTGTAGAACCATCCGGACGGATGGTTGACCCGGATCGTGTGAAAGGCCTGGACATTCGGAAAGAGGTCGGGACGGTCCGAATACCGCCCGATGACACCGGAACCGTATCCCTTGACGCCGACAATGCCCCCGTGTTTCCAGTGCCCGATCCGGTCTTTGTAGGAAAGCTCCAGCTGATGCAGGAGGTCGTTCGCCATGGGGCTCTTTTCAGCCGCCTTCTTGATTTCCGTGACGAAACTGGGCCACTTTCCCTTTTCCAGTTCATCCAGAAGGGGTGTTTCAGATTTTGCCATTTTTCTTTCTCCTTGACGCTAAAGGGTTGGGGTCGTTCATCCTGTCAACGGGCGCCGGATGCAGGCGCAGCCCATCGATGAAACGCTCCACCGCTTCCCTGTAAATGCTTTCATGATCGGCATGGGCCAGGATCGTTTTCTGCAGTTTCTTGAAGTGGAGCATGCCGTGAAGGGTGCCCCACAGAATGATCGCCTGCCTTCTCGGGTCCACATCCCGGAACAGCCCCGTCCCTATCCCCTCCGCGACGGCCTCGGCCAGGATGGAGATGCTCTGGGTCCCCTGACCGTCGACCCGCGATTTCAGGTCCTGGGAAAAGATCGTTTCCGGGGAGGTCAGGAAGTAGTTGATGATTTCGAAATAGTTGCTGTGTTCGTTGCTGAACCGGAGGTAGGCTGCGCCGATGGCCCGGATCTTTTCCTCCGTTGAGGAAACCGCATCGCTTGCCTCCCGGATCATTCCGGTCAGGATCTCCAGGCCCTCGAGCTGAAGCGCCGCGTAGAGGTCTTCCTTGCTGTCGTAGTAGAAATAGATGGTGCCGACGCTCAGCTCCGCCCGCTTGGCGATCTGGTTGATCGTCGTCGCGTTGAGACCTTTTTCGAAGAGCAGCGCCCTGGCCGTATCCAGGATGTCGTTTTTTCGCTGCTCCCGTTCTCTTTCCCGTCTTTCCTTCGCTCCCATGGCGTATTCAGTTCCCTCGCCTTTCCATAATTTGTTGCATGCCGGCCGCCCTCATGATAATCGCGGCGGCCGGATAGAAAATACTTGGAGGCAGGTTCGCCTTTTCGTCATGCCCATGCAATTCGAACTCATCTACGGATACATCCACTGCCGCGGCCGGACAGCCTACAGCGCCGGCTATGTCGATACAGCGGAGGAGGCCGAGGCCTGGGTGCGTCAGCACGAATGCGGGACAGCGCCCGCCATGAAGATACCGCCCGGCGATCCCGTCCGCTCCTGCCTCGCCGCCTACTGTCCGTTCAAGCGGCAGAAACCGTGGTTTTCTTTTCGCGCCCATTCCGATTGACCCCGACGGCTGTTCTTCAACGGCCCGTCAGAATTCCTCCCCGATCTTCAGCAGCACCTTGAGGGCAAGTCCGGTGTCGATCCGGTCCCGGTAAACCTCGGGCAGGCTCTCCAGCGGCACGTAATCGGAAATCAGCGGCCTCGCATCCAGAACGCCTGCCGCCATCCATTCCAGGCACTGCCTGTTCTCCTCGTGGGTATTGGAAATGGACGCCGTGAGGAGGATCTCCCTCAGGTTGATCTTGTAGGGTCCGGGAATTTCAAACGGCCTGAACATCATACTCACGATGCAGATCTCGCCGCAGTCCGCCGCCAGGTCGATGGCGCGCCCCACGTTGCCCGGAACCCCCGAGCACTCGAACACCTTCCGGAAGCCTCCGGCAACCAGGCTCAAAACCTTCAGGTCCAGGTCCTTTTCCGAGGGATCGAACGCGTGATCGGCGCCATAGGCCAGTGCAATCCTCCTTTTTGTCTCGATCGGCTCGAAGAGGACCAGAGGACTGTATCCCAGAATCTTGAGGAGCCGGACCGCGCACAGGCCGATGGGTCCACCCCCCATCACCAGGGCGGGCCCCGTTTCCTCCGACGTGCAGCGGATTCCGTGCAGGGCGGCGGCAAACGTCTCGGCCAGGGCGGCGTTGTGGGAATCGACGCCGTCTGGAACGGGAATCAGCATCTGGGGGTATACCTTGAGATACTCGGCAAAGCCGCCCGGCAGGTCACCGATCCCCGTGGTCCGGCGGTGGACCCGGCAGAGCTGCTGTTTTCCCCTGAGGCAATTTGCGCAGGTGCCGCAATAGGTGGGACGGATACACACCCGAGCGCCGACGGGAAGCCCCTCGGCAGCGGAGCCTTTTTCCACAACGACACCACTGATTTCATGGCCCAGGATATACCCGTCGGTGAGGAGCCCTCCCGCCACGAGGGAATGATCGGATCCGCAGAATCCGGTGTTGGCCACCCGGACCAGGACCTCGTCGTCAGCCACCCGGTAATCCGGAACCTCCTCGAAAACCAGACCCCTCCCGGGACGAAATACGACCGCTTTCATAAATTACTCCTGTTCCGGTCCTGCAAAATTCGGATCAGGCCCATTCCTCAGCCCTCCATCTCCAGCTCGACCTTCTCGACCTTTGCAAGGTCCTTCTCGTAAAAAAAGGACCCCAGGTAAAACAGGACGGCGGAAAAGACGAGGAAGGCCGGAAGTACCGAGATGGCCGCCTTGATCCCGTATGCGTCCGAGATGGCTCCCAGGACCATGGGCGCTGTGAAGGCCCCGAGGGCATTCTGGAAGATGACGCACACGGCATAGGATATGGCCCGGAGCCCCGGGTGGATGACTTCCTGGGTCACTGTGATGGCGGCCGGTGCAAAGGCGACGATGAACACGCCCATGAGCAGCATGGCGGCGTACTGCGCCCGCCCCTCCAGGAATGTGATGGCAATGAAGAGCGTGATGGCGGTGAGGATCGTGGAGATGGCCGGGAAGAGCAGCCGGGCACTGGCCTTTTTCCTGAACCAGACATCGGCGATCCAGCCGCCGACAGGTCCGCCGATGATGGCCAGCATCATGATCAGGCCCGTCTTCATCCCCGCCTGGCTCATGGGAATGTTCTCGATCCGGTGATAATACGTGGGCAGCCACGTGATGATGGATGTCGTCGCGAAAATGACGCCCGCGAACCCGATGTTGGTCAGTATCAGGGAGGGCGTACGAATGAAGTCCCGGAAGATGTCCATTTTGCTCATGGCGACCTTCGCGGTTTCGATGCCTCCCTTTTTGATGGTCTTGACCAGTTCGATTGTCTTGTAGTCCCTGATGAAGAAGAAAAGGATGGCCACGATGGCGCCGGGGATGGCCACGATGCCGAAAGCGTGGCGCCAGCCCCAGGTCTCGGCAATGATCCCGCCAAGGCCGATGCCGATGGCGCTGCCGAGGGGGATGGAGGCATTCCACATGCCCACCATGCGGGACCTCTTCTCGGCAGGGAAAAGCCCTGACAGCATTGCAGTGCCGCCAGGGGCGAAACCGGCCTCGCCAATGCCGATTCCGGTGCGGGCGATCAGAAGCTGCGGGAAGCTCTTGGTGAAGGCACAGGCCACCGTGGCAAAGCTCCAGAGGAGGGCCATGATGCCGATGGTTTTTTTACGGCTCCACCGGTCCACCAGAATGGAGGCGGGAATGGTCAGCGTCACGATCGCCCCGAAGACAACGGAGACGAGCATTCCGCACTGGGTGTCCGTCAATCCCCACTCCTTCTGGATAAAGGGGAAAAGGGACGTCACGATGACGCGGTCGATATAGTTGAAAAGGTACAGCAGGAACAGCAGGGTGAAGAGGTAGTACGAGTAACCCTTGGACAGCTTGTATTCCTTTGGTCCCGTCATTTCCGCCATGGCAGCATTCCTCCAGTTCTTTCCGGGCAACCCGGACTCATCCCCCGCCCCGATTTCCTGAATCCAGGATCGTCAGCTGGACTTGTATCCTCCGAGATTGGCCAGGGCCACGCTCCCCGGACTGATCACCGATGGATCGACCTTGACGTTTACGCATGCCGTTTTTCCCGAGGCGAAGGCAGCCTCCAGGGCCGGACGAATGTCTTCGGGCCGCTCGACGCAGATCCCGAAGCCGCCCAGGGCTTCAACCATCTTGTGGTAATCCACCCATCCCAGCTCCGTGCCGTTGGGAATGTGGTGCCCCATGCGGAGCTGCTGGCTGTGCATGATCATGCCCCAGGACTCGTCGTTGCCGATGACAACGACGATGGGCAGCTTCTTGCGGATGGCCGTATGGAATTCCATGAAGTTGAACCCGGCGGAGCCGTCGCCCATGATGACCAGGACCCGCTTGTCCGGGTTTTTCAGTTTGGCCGCATTGCCGTAGGGAATGCCCACGGCGAGGCAACCATAGAGGCCGTAATCGAGATAGGTTCCACCCCTTCGGACGGTGCGGGTCATGCCCATCCAGGTGGACGTGTCGCCGCCGTCGGCGACCACGATGTCGTCTTCGCGGTCCATGAAGGCATTGACCTCCCTGGCCAGGCGCATGGGATGAATCGGCAGGGTGTCGGCTTCCCACATGGAGCGGGCCTGCTCCTTCCCGTCCGCATTGGCTTTCCGGACTGTTTCCACCCAGGCTGTGTTCTTCTCCCGGAGGGTGGCGGCGATTCCCCTGCTCTCGACGATGAAATTCAGCTCCGCCAGGAAGGCCTTGACATCGCTGACGATGCCGAGATCGACGGACCGGTTGCGCCCGATCTCATCCGGTGCGATGTCCACCTGGATGAACTTGGCCGTGGGCGGGAAGATTTCGCCGAAGATGTAAAAGAGGCTCAGCCGGCCGCCGAGGAAGAGCACGCAGTCGGCGCTCATCAGGGAAAGCATTGCCGCACCGGGACGGATGGCGAGGGAGGATTCGAAGCACAGCGGATGGGTGTCGGGAATGACGCCCCGTCCCGCTCCGGACGTGAAGACCGGAATTCCCGTGCTCTCGACGAAGGCGGTCAGCTCCTTGCCCGCATCGGCATACCAGATGCCGCTTCCTGCGATGATGATGGGGCTCTTGGCCGCCTGCAGGAGATCGAGCGCTTTCGCTGCATTGTCCCGGTCGACGGGGGCGGAAGACAGGGTCGTCCTGATTTTCTTGACCTTCGCCATGTCCACCTGCGCGTTCAGGACGTCGCAAGGGAGTTCGAGATAGACGGGACCGGGCCGGCCGCTCATGGCCGCGCGAAACGCCATGTCGATGAATTCGGGAATCCGCTCGGGGATATGGCAGACAAATGCCTTTTTCACCATCGGTGCAATTACCGGGAGCTGGCTCATGTCCTGCAAATCCAGCTTCTCGACGCTTTCGAGGCCGACACAGCCGGCGATCAGGATGACCGGGGCGTTGGAAAGCCTCGCACTGGCGATGCCCGACAGGGCGTTGGTGAATCCCGGGCCGGCCGTGACCATGGCCACCGCCGGCTTCCTGGTCATGCGTGCCCACGCCTCTGCCATGAAGACCGCCGCCTGCTCGTGACGCGTGTCGAAGAGGGTGATTTTTGAGTTTTCCAGGTACTGGTAAATGGGTGTGATGTGTCCGCCGCTGAGGGAAAAGATGTATTCAACATCCCTGTCGATCAACGCCTCCGCCGCCAATTGGCCGCCGATGATCTTGTTCATGGTTTGTCCTCCATCAAGGTATTGAGCATGCATCCTCCGGCCACGGCCTCTCTCTGACAGGAGACAGGCCATTGGATGCACTGTTTTCTGATTCTGCGCGCCATCGCTGTTTCTCACAATTCCATGCACTGGCCGCCATCGAGATTGATGGCCTGTCCCGTGATGTATCGTGAAGCGTCCGAGGCCAGATAGGCCACAAGATCCCCGGCGTCGCTCGGGAGCCCGATGAAACCGAGGGGAATCGTCGTGCACATCTCCTTTTCCCGTTCTTCAATCGTCGTATTGAAGAACTTTGCCTCCAGCCCGAAGCGCCACTTCTCCAAGTCTGTGGCGATCTGCCCCGGGCAGATCGCGTTGATGCGGATCCCGAGGCCTCCCAGTTCTTTGGCCATGGTCTTCGTCAGCATGATGACGCCGGCCTTGGCCACAGCATAGGCGCTGTTGAAGAGGGGGGGAACCTTGCCGGCCCGGGACGCCGTGTTGACGATCGAACCCGGTTTTCCCGTCATCATGGGGATGATTGCCCTGGACATGCGGAATACGGAGAAGAGGTTGACATCCACCGTCCGGATCCAGGCCTCTTCGTCATAACTGAGGACGGTGTTGGGTACGCCAAAGGAGGCGCCGGCATTGTTGCAGAGGATGTCGATGTGTTCGAAGCTTCCGCCCACCTGCCTGACAAAGGCGGCAATGGATGCACCGTCCATGACATCCACGGATGCGGCCATCGTTTTCACTCCGTAGGCTTCGGACAACTCGGAGGCGATGGCATTCATCTCGTCGCTTGTCGCCGTTTTCAGTGGTTCATCGGGATGGACTGGCTTCCCCAGGTCGGCGATGATGATGTTTGCACCGCAGGACGCAAGCTTTGCGGCAATGGCATACCCGATACCCGTCTTTTTCCCCGCACCGGTGACAATTGCTGTTTTATCTTTCAGATCCGCATACATGACTGACCTCCATGGTTGGAAGGAAACGCTACGGCTATGCACCGTTCGAATTTCGAATACCGTTCAATTTATGTCCTGTCAAGAAATTTTTCAGTGACGATGACGACTGGGTCCGTGACAACGGATTCAATTATGCGGTCCGATCATAATCATGTGAATAAAGAAACCCTGCGACGGGAAGACCATCTTTTTGCGATGAGAGTTTTCCTCCGGTGTTCATTTGGAAGATCGCTTCCTGCCGGTCGCTCATCATGCCGGTTCCATTCCATCGAGCCTCATATTGCATTCCTTTTGTCCCCTACTATCGAACCCCTATAAGCGAGGTCGCCGGTCGCACCCCTGTCTCCATCCAGGTCATATAAGCAGACATAGGCCTTTCCCATCTTTTCCCTTGACAACGATGGCTCACAAAGCTAATGGATAGGCGTCTCTTTCCTGATTCAAAAAGTTTCTAACTCCGTACAAATCAAAGTAATTCTAACGACGAAAGGGGGGATCCAATCGCCGGGAATGATCTGTTGTCGTTTGTTCATTTACGTCTGGCCATTTTTTTTAAACGAAGTAGATCGGGGGTCTTTTTAGATCTACATTGAAAAAAGGAGGAACTTTTCAATTATGGCCCAGCAGAAAATCGCGAACAAAGAGAAAGTATGGATGCCAACCCCGGTACAGCAGAAAATCAAGAACAAAACCATCACCGCAAAACAGTGGGCAGACATGGTCAAGCCCGGAGATTGGATCAACCGCGGCGGTCCCGGATCGGATACGTTTGTGACGATGGAGGCCCTGGCTGGCAGACTCGGCGGCGGCCCCGGAGATCTGAACAACATCGAGATCTGGAACCAGGCGATCATGTGCGGCAACGGCTTCTGCGCCGCTGCCGATATGGAGGCGAAGTACCACGTTGTCCACGAAGCCTTCCTGCTCCCCACCCTTCGCGGCCTCGTGACCAAGGGATACAAAGGCCTTGACTGGAAACACTGGGGATGGTCCCTCGGCATGGACGCCGAATACGCCCGCTTCTACCGGAAGAACAGAGCGGACCGCGCCATGGACTGGGGCGTCCAGGCCTGCGCAGTGCCTGAGGCCGGCTACGTGAACGCCAGCTACGGCGTGAACAACTTCATGATCACCGCCAAATCCTGCAAGAAGTTCGTTTGCGAAATCCGCTCCGATTACGCCTGGTGCGAGGGGGGACGGGGCATGTTCCTGCCCGTTGACGAGGTCGACTACTTCGTGGAAGTGGACATAGACGATCCGAAGTACCAGTGGCCCTATATCGCCGAGAAGGAGATCAAGCCGAACGACGTCCAGATGGCCATCGCCAACAACTGCCTCTCCATCATGCGCGATGGCGACTGCGTCCAGGTCGGCATCGGTGCCCTCCCCACAGCCGTCGTCATCGGCCTGGCCAAGTCGAACCTGCGGCACATGGGTGTCCACAGCGAGATGATCGGCGAGTACGCCTTCACGCTCTACGAAGCGGGCGTCGTCGACAACTCCCGTAAGACCATTGATGTAGGAAGATGCGGCTGGGCCTACATCATGCCCGTCGATACGCCCCGCTATTACGAGTGGGTGCACCGCAACCCCCTCTTCGCCGGGTTCGACATCGGCTACACGAACAACGTCGTGACGCTTTCCCAGCTCGACAACTTTGTGACCGTCAACAATTTTGCCCAGATGGACCTCCGGGGACAGGATGCGGCGGGGAACGTCGGCGGCCGTCCCATCTCCTCGACGGGTGGTCAGTTCCAGTTCACCCTCGGCGCCTCCATGGCAAAGGGCGGCCGGGCCATCCTTGCGGCGACGGCTCGGGATGCGAAGGGCAAGTCCCGCTTCGTCCCCATGCTGGAG
This sequence comes from Deltaproteobacteria bacterium HGW-Deltaproteobacteria-19, assembly GCA_002841865.1. Lineage (GTDB taxonomy): Bacteria > Desulfobacterota > Syntrophia > Syntrophales > PHBD01 > PHBD01. Next base: position 39,868 of record PHBD01000015.1, on the reverse strand, counting down.
CAGGGCAGCGTTGTGGCTGTCCCCGACTGGCTCGTCACCTATGTCTGCACGGAGTTCGGCATTGTCAACATCCAGGGCTGCACGGATGCCGAGAAGGCGACGAAGCTCATCTCCATCGCCCACCCGGACGATCGCGAGATGCTGGCGAAAGCGGCCGTGGAAAAGCTGAACATCAAACTGAACCACTGGATGTTCAAGAACGCCCCGGACCGCCGCTTCCCATCACCGCTTGAGATGAAAGATCACAAGTACGGGTACGCGGATATTTCGGTTGCACCGAAGGAGATTGCCAAGGTCAACGACTGATCGGACAAGGAGAGAGAGGAATAAACAAGAGGCAGGGTGTCCGCACCCTGCCTTTTTTCATTCGCACTCAAGACCCGTCACACAAAAGAAACGGGTCAGGCAATAAACCTGATCCCCTTTCTTTTGCCGGGCTCTGTCGGGATCGAACGAAAGACCTCGTGATTAAGAGATGGATCCGGGGGGATCCTCAAAGGGTAAACGACTCACAACCAGCAAAGAAACTGAACCGCCAGTCGGGGGCAGGTCTCAACTCGCATCGTTCAGGTCATCGCCTGGTGATCTTCATGCGGATGAATGCGACAGTTTGCGGACCGGTTACGCAGACACCAAACGATTTCAGGGCAAACTGGTTTCGGATGCGGGTTATCAGGGTATTGTTAACGAAATAGTTCAAGTTCTCCCCGCGGACCTCGATCCTCTGGACATTCTGAGTGTATCGGCCGTCGCCGGAATTTGCCGTGTTCGGCCTCCACGGCATGGCATCGTCCACAGGGACATCGTTTATATTGACCCAGACCACCGATTGGCCGTTTCCCGAGACGCCGAAAGTATAAGTGTTGAAGCGGTCCTGGCCCAACATCAGGCCATAGGCGTTGTTGTTGACGCCTTTCAGCCATATCGATGCCAGTTCGACGTCGTAGTCTCCCGTCACTTCCGGTGGCAAAGGGATCATTTCTATAGACTTCCGCTCGTTCTTCGTTTCCATGACATAGCGGTTGTCACGGTACACGGAGTTGTAGAACTGGCCGTCCACATACACCGGCCAACCGTTTTTCTGCGAAGAAAAGTCATCAAAAAAAAGAATGCTGCCGTATCCCTTCGATTCTTTCGGTATCGCCAGCCTGCTCTGCTCCAGTTTTTTCCGCTGTTCCTCCAGTTTCTTCCGCTCTTCCTCCAAAGCCTTCTTCTGTTCCAGGAGTTCTTTTTCCCGCTGCAGCCGCTCCCTCTCTTCGGCAAGGATCCGCCGCTCCTCATCCAGGTCATCCGGGGCTTTCGCCGTTGAAACGGCGCCCCTATGCTGCTTGAAGGAAAAACTTCCTTCCAGAGAGGAGAGTTCCCAGGGAATCTGCTGACCTTTGGTCTGGCGCCCCAGGTCCTGGCGAACCCGCTTGAAAACCTCTTCGATGGGCAGATCCGGTGCAGTCATGTGCTTGATCAGGGATCCCGTGAAAGGGCTGTTGCGCCCGGACCCATCGACGGCAACCTTTCCCGGGCTGGTGGAGTAGCTGACGAAGGTCCCCTTCGGCGCGGCGGATATGATGGCCAGTCCACGGGAGACAGACCTGAAACTCCGGCCGAACGGATTGTCCCGACAGGCATCGAGAATGACGATGTTGAGGTCGTTCCCTGCATTGGCCATTTCATCCAGGACCATTTCGGCGTCCAATGCCTGGTACTTGACGTCCGTCTCCCGGGTCATGCGCGCTCCCACTGGGATGAGGTAGTTTCGGCCACCGATCTGGATCCCATGTCCAGCATAGTAGAATAGTCCTACGCCGCTCCGCCGCAGGCGATCGCCAAACTCACGAACCGACTCGTCCATTTCCTGAAGGCTGGCATTTTTCCTGAGGATGACCGTGAATCCGAGCTTCTGAAGTGTCGCTGCTATGTCAGAGGCATCATGAACCGGATTGGCAAGAGGGCCGGTTTTGTAGGCACTGTTTCCAATCACGAGGGCGACGCGCTGCTTCGCTGCAGCATAAGATGCTTGGGGGACAAGCAGAAGAAGGGCAAAAAACAGCAGCAAAATTCGGTGGGGTGTTTCCATGAATGGATACCTTTTATTACCTATTGGTGGCTATATACATCAGGGTTATACAAACATCAACCTGTTGCAGATTGAAGTCTTAAGGACCCGGGCGTTGGGAACTGTCACGCGGGCGTGATAGTGGCGACACCGGCATCGAAGAAAAGGACACCTTTTCTGACCTGCCCTCAAACCACGTACCAAACTCAGAGTTAGATCTCTGCTGACTGTGGGTCGCCGAAAAATGGACCGGTTTTCAGGAGGTAGGTCAATGCTGGAATACCTGATCATGAACGCACCCAGGGTGATGGATTCCCTGTTGGCCTTGCAGATCCGCGCCATGAAGGCGGAGTTGTCGTCCTTCCAGGCGCAGAAGAGCAACGAGAACGGCATGGCCTTGGAAGAAAATGAGGTGATCCGAACCGCAACCGGTTGATGGTCGGGATGCGTTTTGAAGGGAAATGAAATCTCCCTTCTTTTCTTGCCCAGAAGTGAGGAGAACGTGGGGAGAAAACCGACTCAAATAGCAAAAGGGGTTAGCAAATACTCGCTAACCCCTTTTATATGGTGGGCCCTGACGGGATCGAACCGACGACCTTGTGATTAAGAGTCACCTGCTCTACCAGCTGAGCTAAGGGCCCGTGTTTCTTTATGCGGAACGGAGGAGCCCTTTAACGTAATCTACGGGTCATTGCAAGCATTTTTTCTTTCTCTTTGGGGCAGCCATCTTTTCCCCGCTGCGCTCTTCCGGAATCGCCACAAAGCATCGGAGGCCCGGTGCGGACCGGGCCTCCTGTACTCATTGCGTTGAATCGGAGAACGCCTTATTTCCCGGACTGGAATCCCTCATCCCAGTCATAACCCCAAACTGCGCTGCCCATGGGGATCTTGTATTTCCGCCTTTCATCATACGACGGGTAACGACGTCCACCGCCTTCCGCAGGAAGCATACTGACGGGGAACTTCGGCGGCAGGAGACCGTTTTCGTGGGCCTCTCTTTCCAGCCATTCCCGATCGTCCGGATGAGCGATGGAGATAAGGGCTGCTGCACGCTCGTACCCGCTGAGGCCGCGGAGATTCACAATGCCGAACTCGGTACAGACGTAGTTGGCGAACTGGGCCGGCACGTCCACCGTCGAACCCTCGGGCAGAAACGGAACGATGCGGGAAGTACCATGCTTGCTCCGGGAGGTCATGGAAGCGACGCCGCGTCCGCCCCGGGACTGGGCGCAGAATGTAACGAACTGGAAATAGCCGCCTGTGGAGGAAATCGGGCGTTTTTCATAAAATCCGGAGCACTGCTGGCCCAGAAGGTCGACGGCCACACAGTTGTCAATGGCGATCATGTTGTCGATGCGGGTCAGGACGTTCAGGTTGTTCGTGTAGTCGATGTCATAGACGGCCATGGACTGGTTCCGATGAATCGTGTCGTAGTACCACTTGACGTCCACCGGGAAGGCGAAGGCCCAGACACTTCTCCCCCGATCAATGCTCTTGTAGGCGTTTGTCACCTGCCCCGACTCGATGAGCTTGATGAGGCCGACGTTCATCATCTCCGTGTGGATCCCCAGATCCTTGAATCCGGCATCCGACATGGCGGCAACGCAGGCCGAGGGCAGGGAGCCGATGCCCAGTTGGATCACATCCCGGTCCCGCATGATCTGCATAACGTTCCTTGCGACGGCCTCCTCATCGGGCCTGGCCTTGATGACTTTCTCGTTGATCTGTGGCCACCGGTACTTCTCGCAGTCCACCTCGACCCAGTAGTCGATCTCATCGATGTGAATCGTGTTAAAGCGGCCGCCCTCCGCCCATGGATAGTCGGAGCGGACTTCGAAGACGATCTTTTTCGCCGTCTGCCTGAAGATGTTGCAGTTATTCGTCCCGTAGGACATGTTGAAATAGCCGCGCTCGTCGGGAGCCGTGGCGGCGTTGAACCACCAGTCCATGCCCCGCTTCTCCCTCACGGCGTTTGCAAACCGGTAGTGGTGGGCCCACATTCCGTAGGCCCAGCCCCACTGCGCCCAGTCGGATACATTGTGCGTATCGCGGGCCCTGCGATTCCAGGGGAAAAAGAAAAACTCATGGATGGTATGAAATTCCTGCCTTGGATCAAGCTGTTGAAATTCAAGGTGGGGATAGAACATCGCGTACATCCAGAACTCGATGTTCTTCAACTGGCCGAGGCCTCCGCCGAGCCGCTTCGCCACCGCCTCGGTACAGACCGTGGAATCACCGCCGACACTGCCATGGTTGATCCAGTCGCCCGACTTGACCATGTCGGCGATCTGTTCCGGTGTCCTTTTTTTGTCCCTGATTTTCTGTTGCACCGGTGTAGTCATTGTATCCTCCTCCTGTTGAAGCGTGTCCTGATCCCTGGCCTTCGATTAAAGAAACAACACCTGCATCCGGTCTTGTCAACAGGACGGTATGAAAATCAGGAACGGTCGAAAGGTTAACAAAAGGGAACGGACTGCACTTCATTTGCGAACGCGCGGGAAACGTCAAGATCGTCACAGAAGGCGGTCCCGCCGGAGAAAAAGAGAGCGACGAGTCGATTCAGCATGATAGCCGGCAGTGCGGATCCATGGAGATCCGCCGAACCCGACCGCTTTTCTTAACGGATGCAAAGGCTTCTGTCAAGGAAGGGGGGGTGATTATTGAATGGGCACCCATGAAATCCTCAATTTATTGCCGCAACGGCTGCAGTAGATGGTCCCCTTCTCCTGGAAAACCTGCCCACAGACCGGGCAACAGTCCAGGAGGTCACTCTTGCAGTAGTCGCACGTATCCTGTGTCACATCATCGGTGCTGTAAGCACATTCAGGACAGATACGGTAGCGCATACGTCATCCTCTCAATCCATCCGGCGTATTCCGCACCGGTATCCTTATCGACATCTCGGCCGACAATATTTCGAGGGCGTAAATCAATCCCCGTGGTGCTCGATGCGTGTGCAGAGACCACACCGTTGCTACTGTAGATACGGATCATAAAAAAAGCCAAGGGGATGTCGACCCGGGTCGACAACTCCTTGGCTTATTTTTTGGCGCGCCCGGTACGATTCGAACGTACGACCAACAGGTTCGAAGCCTGCGACTCTATCCAGCTGAGCTACGGGCGCAAAGGGGGAAAAAGGAATAATGGGGTGAGTGAAGGGAATTGAACCCTCAACCTCCGGGGCCACAACCCGGCACTCTAACCAATTGAGCTACACCCACCACAAATATCTGGTACGCCTGGAGGGATTCGAACCCGCGACCTACGGATTAGAAGTCCGTTGCTCTATCCAGCTGAGCTACAGGCGCATACGGCAGCAGTTCCTCCAGGTCTTCTGAAAGGAGGATGCTCCTTACTCCCTTTGCCTTTCTTTGTCAAGGCGAAACCCCGCTGTTACCGCACATATCCGGCGATGCCGTCGAACCGGTAACCCTTTTTCTGCATGCCCTCGCCGGTTGGATCCGTGGTGAAGAAGTGGACGCTGCGGGAAGGATGGTACCATCGGTACAGCTCCCTTGACTGAGCCAGGCGGAACGTGGCGATATTACCGATGGATCCTTCGAAGACATATCCCTGCAGGTTCTTGCCGCCACCCTGCAGGTCATAACCATAGAAGCGGTCCCCCTTCCTCGGGTTGTACCACCGGTAGAAGCTCGTCGTCCCCGGCGCTCCCGGACTGAAGAGCCGGAAAGCGAGCCCCTCTCTCACATACGCCCCCGCCTGCAGGTGGGACTGCTCGGCCTGGGGATTCGTCGTGAGGAAATAATCCGTACCCCGGACATAGCGATAGACATCGAGCAGGCGGGATACATTCTCCGCTGTGACCTCCAGGGAAATCTCCATGAGTTTGTCCCCCCCGTTGGAGGTGAAGGGGATATGGTCCGTATACCAGCCGGGGGTCAGATGCTGCGTGTTGACGACGACATTGATGTAATCCGTTTCCCGAAGCGTTGTCCCGGATTTCGGGTAGACGGTGATCCAACCCGCCGGCCCATTCTGGACCGGCCTCCCTTCAATCCGCACACCCTGCAGAACGGCCCGCCCTGTCGTGCTCACAAAAGTCAGTGTATGGGGACCATTGGTCAGATCCTTTGCCAGGATCGTCTCCGCCGATTCCCTCTCCTCCGCACGGCAGTGTATTGTCTGCAGGAATCGATCGTCGAGGAGGACATTCAGATCCCCCCCCTCCGGATCTTTCCAGTAATAGAAGGTGATACCGGTCCCCGAAAACTTCAGCTTCAGGCTATTTGCGCGGCCGGTCCCCAAGGGATATCCCTCTTCCTCCAACCAGACGGCCCCGGACACGTCGAGTCCCGCCTTCAGGGTCGCCGGCGGCGCATAGGAACCCTTTCCTTTTACAGCTTCACTGAAGAAGGATACATACCGGCCGGGTGAAGGCCAGAAGCCGCTTTCCTGACCATGATTCCCCCGAAGATCAACGGACCACTTGAGGATGTCCTTTCCACGGTTCGTCAGTTCGACCCTTCTGGCAACGCGTTCCCCGACGCTGATGGTCCCGAAATCGAGGCGAAGCGGATTCAGATAAATGAGGGGCTGCATTTCAGGGCGGATGACATGATAACGGAAGAAAAAACTTCGTGCTCCACCCGTGGAGTTGATCCGGATGATCTCGCGGTGGATACCCTGCACGGCATCCCGCCTGCAGGTCATGGACCGCTCCCCGAACTCCAGTGTCAGCGCCAGGGTGAGCGGGCTCCCTTTCCCGGAATTCCCGCCATTTTCTGCCGCGTCCCGGATGTATTTGAGCCGGATCGGGATCTCCGCTGCCCGAACATCAAGAGAACCGCTCAATCCCCCCGCGGGAGAGCAGTTCCACCCCTCGGGAGAGGCAAGGGTCCACTGAAGCGATCCCCCACCCAGGTTCTTCAGTACGAACAGGGAAGTTTCCGGGCTGCCGGAGCCGATGGGTCCGAAATCGATTTCCCGGGGGGAAACGGTAAGAAGAGGCGATACGGCGACAGGGGCCTGGGCCACGGTTCGCATCTTTGCCGGAACCGCCGCTTTCGCGGAAGCCGCTGATGCCTCCCGGACACCGGGGAGAAAATGGACGGACAGCCAGCCGACAGCCAGTAGCAAAAGACCGATTTTTGAGAAAAAGCGAAAGGACGCCATGACAGGATCCTCGCGAAAGTTGACCCTGTGTATCTGAAACATGCAAATTTCGCAATGCTTTTTCCCTTTTTTAAAATACTTGACACTGGAAAATCATTCTGTATACGTAACGCGCCTTCCGGGTGCCGACAAGCCGGGTCCTCCTCGCACATATGAATCACCCCGAAACGTTGAAATACTGGCTTGCCCTGCACCGGGTGGAAAAGATCGGCAGCGTCGGCTTCCTCCGGCTTCTGGAGTCCTTCGGCTCCCCTGAGCGGGTCTTTTCCGCTTCCCTGGGGACCCTGAAGGCCTTCTCTTTTGTCGGGGCGAAAACAGCCCGGCAGATCAAGGACTTCCAGGAATGGGACCAGGTGGAGTCGGAGATGGAGAAGGCCCGCTCCCTGGGAGTCGCCATCCTGCCTTTCACGGATCCGTCCTATCCGGCAAGGCTGCTCAGGATCTACGATTTTCCGCCCCTGCTGTACGTCAAGGGCGAGTTGAGGGCGGACGAAACCTGCCTGGCAGTGGTGGGATCCAGGGCCGCCAGCACCTATGGCCGCTATACGGCCGAGCGGCTCTCCCGGGAACTGGCCCTGCGCGGCGTCACCGTGGTCAGCGGACTGGCCCGGGGAATCGACACGGCAGCCCACCGGGGCGCCCTGGCCGGAAAAGGGCGGACCATCGCCGTTCTGGGTTGCGGACTGGACGTGACGTATCCGCCGGAGAACGGCGCCCTGCTGCAGGAAATCGCCCGGAGGGGGGTGGCAATTACCGAATACCCCTTCGGAACATCTCCGAATGCTTCCCACTTCCCGGCCCGCAACCGGATCATCAGCGGACTGGCGATGGGTGTGACGGTCGTGGAGGCAACGGAAAAAAGCGGGTCCCTCATCACGGCCCGGATGGCCCTGGAACAGGGCAGAGAGGTCTTTGCAGTCCCGGGAAGCATCGACGCTGCCGGCTCCCGGGGTACGAACCGCCTCATCAGGGAGGGTGCAAAGCTCGTCTCGTCCGTGGACGACATCCTGGAGGAGATCCTTCCCCAGCTGGAACGGAACAATCCGGCTGAAAACGGGCCGGAGGCCGTATCCGCCCTGATGAAACCGGAGGCGCACGGTTTGTCCGCCATGACAGATGCGGACCCCAAACCTTCCACGGCCAACCCGGAAGGAAGGCACAAGACGCCGCCCGTTCCCGGCGGGGCGGCGCCCCTCAGCGGACCGGAGGAGGCACTCCTCGGTCTTCTGTCGGACATACCGATCCCGGCGGATGAGATCATCCGGGCCTCCGGGAATAAGGCAAACGAAGTCCTGGGCATTCTGATGGGACTCGAAATAAAGGGAGCGATCCGACAGCTCCCGGGAAAAAAATTCATACGCGAGGAGTGACGGATGTCCCGTTCCCTGATTATTGTAGAATCACCTGCCAAGATCAAAACCATCCGGAAGTATCTTTCCGATGACTTCGAAGTGGCGGCCTCTGTTGGCCACGTCAAGGACCTGCCGAAGAATGCCCTGGGAATCGACGTCAAGAAGGGTTTCGAGCCGACCTACCAGGTCATCGACAGCAAGAAGAAGGTCATTGCCGACCTGAAAAAGGCGGCCAAGAAGGCCGACACGATTTACCTGGCACCGGACCCCGACCGCGAAGGAGAGGCGATTGCCTGGCACATCGCCCAGGAAATCGGCGGCCGGGACAAGACCGTCTACCGTGTGCTCTTCAACGATCTGACGAAGAATACCGTTCTGGAGGCCCTGAGCAAGCCACTGGCGCTGGACATGAACAAGTTCGAGGCCCAGCAGACCCGGCGGATTCTCGATCGGCTTGTGGGTTACAAGATCAGCCCGCTCCTCTGGGACAAGGTGAAGCGAGGACTCAGCGCCGGCCGCGTGCAGTCCGTCGCGGCCCGCCTGATCGTCGACCGGGAGCGGGAAATCCTGGCCTTCGTATCCGAAGAATACTGGAACATCGCGGCCCTCCTCCAGAAGCAGGAGCAGACGCTCGCCAACGGGCAGGCAGCATCCTTCGAGGCCAAGCTCTTCCGGCTCGACGGGAAAAAGGCCCGGGTGACCAACGCGGAGGAAGCGGATAAAGTCGTTGCCGAGATCGAGGCGAATACGCCGGTTGTCTCCCGGGTCGAGCGAAAGGAAGTAAAGCGGACCCCTCCCGCTCCCTTCACGACCAGCAAGCTCCAGCAGGAAGCCTCCCGCTGGCACCGCTTTCCCGCCAAGAAGACGATGTCCGTGGCCCAGCGTCTCTACGAAGGGATCGAACTGGGCAAGGAAGGCTCCGTGGGTCTTATCACCTATATGCGAACCGATTCGGTCCGCGTCGCCGACGACGCCCTGAAGGAAGTCCGGGCCTATATCGGTGAGAACTACGATCCCGCCTACCTTCCGTCCAAAGCGAGAATCTACAAGGTGTCCGGATCGGCCCAGGACGCCCACGAGGCCATCCGGCCCGCCTCCATGTCCTACCGGCCCCAGGACATCCGGCAGCACCTCACGGATGAGCAGTTCAAGTTATATACCCTCATCTGGAACCGCTTCGTGGCGAGCCAGATGAATCCCGCCATCTTCGATCAGACGATCATCGACGTGGATGCGGGCCGCTGCCAGCTCCGGGCCCAGGGGCTGGTCATGAAGTTCCCCGGCTTCACAACCGTCTACACGGAGGGCAAGGAAAACGGGAACGGAAACGGCGAGGATGAATCGGCGGACGGACGCCTCCTGCCGGATGTCGCGCAGGGAGAGGCCCTCAACCTGGTTCCCCCCGTCCGGAAAGAGCAGAAATTCACCCAGCCGCCGCCCCGTTTCTCCGAGGCCTCTCTGGTAAAGGAACTGGAGGAAAAGGGGATCGGCCGTCCCAGCACCTACGCGACAATCCTGAGCACGATCCAGGAGCGGGAATACGTCCGCCTCGAGAAGGGGCGGTTTTCCCCAACGGAACTGGGAATGCTGGTGACGGACCTCCTGGTGAAGAACTTCCCCCGGATTCTCGACGTGGCCTTCACGGCCTCCATGGAGAACGAACTCGACGGGATCGAGGAGGGGAAGAGCAACCGGCTCGACATCCTCCAGAATTTCTATTCTCCCTTCGAGGCGGAGCTGAAAGAGGCGGGTGCACAGATGCGTCGCGTCAAGGGCCAGGAGATCCCGACGGACGTCGTCTGCGACAAATGCCAGAGCCCCATGGTCATCAAGTGGGGCAAAAACGGCGAGTTCCTTGCCTGTTCGAACTACCCGGCCTGCCGGAACACGACGAACTTCTCCCGCGGCGATGACGGCCAGATCGTCCCTGCCGAGGCGACAGCGGTCGAAACCGGGAAGGCCTGCGACAAGTGCGGCAAGCCCATGATTCTCAAACAGGGTCGCTTCGGCCCGTTCTTCGCCTGCTCCGGCTATCCCGAGTGCAAGAACACGGTGAATCCCAAGGATGAAGCGCGGCCGGATGAGACTGCGGAGGGAGCCCCGGCGCCGGTCTGTGAGAAATGCGGAAAGCCCATGGTTACCCGCCGCGGGCGATTCGGCCCGTTCCTGGGCTGCTCCGGCTATCCCGAGTGTAAGAACATCGTCCGTCAGACCCGGTCGGGCGTCCCCGCCGAACCGGGGCCTCCACCGGAACTGACAGACATCGCCTGTGAAAAATGCGGGAAACCCATGGCCATCCGCCGCGGACGGTTCGGTCGTTTTCTCGGCTGCTCCGCCTATCCGGCATGCAAGAACATCCAGAAGCTTCCCCCGCAGTCATCATGACCGGGTCCTCCCCGTGGGAGCGACAGGATTCCCCATGACGTCAAGCGAGCCCACGATCATCGTCGGCGGAGGCCTTGCCGGCTGTGAAGCCGCCTGGCAGCTCCTCCGGCGGGGCCACCCAGTGGAGCTGTGGGAGATGAAGCCTTCCCGGTATTCGCCGGCCCACCGCTCGCCCCTCCTGGCAGAGCTGGTGTGCAGCAATTCCCTGCGTTCCGGCCGCATCGAGGACGCCCCGGGCCTCCTGAAGGAGGAGATGCGGCGGCTGGGCTCTCTCCTGATGGAGGCGGCCGACGCCACGGCCGTTCCCGCCGGTCGGGCCCTGGCGGTGGATCGGACCCTTTTTTCCCGCCGGATCGAGGAGACCCTGGGAAATGAAGAGAACTTCCGGCTCCTGCGTCGGGAAATGGCGGAGATCCCGGAAAAGCGAATAGTCATCCTCGCCTCGGGCCCCCTGACCTCGGACCCCCTTGCCGAATCCATCTCCCGTCTCACGGGCCGCGGATATCTTCACTTCTATGACGCCATTTCCCCCATCGTGGAGGCCGAGACGATCGACCGAACCAGGGTCTTTTCCGCTTCCCGGTATGACGGCGGCGAGGGGGACTACCTGAACTGTCCCCTGGAACAGGAAGAATACGAGCGGTTCCACGACGCCCTGACCACGGGGGAGGAGGTCCCCCTCCATGACTTCGAAGAGGCCCGGTTCTTCGAGGGCTGCCTGCCCGTAGAGGTCCTGGCGAAGCGGGGAAAACTGGCCCTGGCCTACGGTCCCATGAAACCTGTAGGGCTGAAGGATCCCCGCACCGGCCGCCCGCCCTTCGCCGTTGTCCAACTCCGGCGGGAAAACCGGGAGGGAACGCTCTTCAATCTCGTGGGATTCCAGACGAAGCTCACCCGGCCGGAGCAGGGGCGGATCTTCCGGATGATCCCGGGCCTGGAAACCGCCGAGTTCGCTCGCTATGGGAGCATTCACCGGAACACGTTCATCGACTCCCCTTCCCTTCTGGATTTCTCCCTGCAGATCAAGGACCGTGAGGGAATCTTCTTCGCCGGCCAGATCACCGGCGTGGAGGGATACATCGAGTCGGCGGCCATGGGCCTGCTCGCGGGGCTGAACGTCGCGTACCGCCTGGAAGGAAAGATCCTGCCCCCGCCGGGGAAGGAAACGGCAATCGGGGCGCTGCTTCACCACATCACGGAACCGGGGAAAAAGGATTTCCAGCCCATGAACGTCAACTTCGGCCTGTTTACGCCCCTGGGACTCAAGCTCCGCCGCCGGTTTCGCGGGGAGGCCTATGCCCGGCGGGCCCTGGAGGCGCTGGAGCTGTGGAAAAGATCCCTCTGAGAAAAAGGATCTTGCTGAATCCCGCCATGGCGGCCCTGATCGCCCTTTCTTGCCTCTGGGGCTACAACTGGGTCGTCATGAAGGAGGCCCTGAAGTACTCCGGCCCCTTCGACTTTGCAGCCCTCCGAATGGTCGTCGGCGTGGTCTGCCTCTTCGGCCTGTTGCTCTGGCGCCGCCATGGCCTCCGCCCCCGCCGGCCGCTCCAGACTCTGCTCCTGGGACTGATCGGCACGACCGTCACGATCGGCGCCGTCACCTGGGCCCTGGCCCTGGGCTCGGTAGGAAGGACGGCCATTCTCGTCTACACGATGCCCTTCTGGGTACTCCTTTTCGCCTGGCCCATCCTGGGGGAACGGATCCGCGGGAACCAGTGGGTCCCGACCGTTCTGGCCTTCGCTGGACTCCTGATCATCCTCGATCCGGGACACATGCACGGATCGGCCCTGGGGAAAATCCTGGCCGTCGTGTCGGGAGTTGCCTGGGGTCTGGGTGCCATCGTCACGAAGGTGATGCGGAAGAGAACCCAATTCGACCTCGTGTCGCTGACGACCTGGCAGATGCTCTTCGGCACCATCCCGCTGATTGTGCTTGCCCTTGTCGTCCCCGAAGAGCCGGTCCGCTGGACGATGCCCTTCGTCGCCGCCCTGCTCTACAGCGGTGTGTTCAGCAACGCGATTGCGGTCCTCCTGTGGTTCTACATCCTCGAAAAACTCCCCGCCGGGGCGGCCAGCATGGGGACCCTGGCCACACCGGTCATCGGCATGGCCGCTTCCTTCATCCAGCTTGGCGAGCGCCCCACCCCGTGGGAGGGGGCGGGCATGGTCCTGATCCTCTGTGCCCTGGGGCTCCTGACATATATCGGTTACCGCCAGTCTCAGCTTCTTAAAGCCCCATAAAAAAACCCCCGCCGACTGGCAGGGGTTCGTTCAATTCCTTGTCCAAAATGGAAGGTTCTCAGGCCTTTCCCCTTCTCGCCTTCCGCGGCGGCTCCTTCGGAGAAAGGGTCTTCTTCAGGGATTCCAGCCCTTGCCGGATCTCCGTCGATCCCCGATACGTCCGGACATCCGTCCCGGAGTGCTTGACCACCAGCGTAGGTGTCGATGTGATGCCGTACTGCCGGATGATTTCGTTCCAGGCCTGGAAAGTGGGTTTCTCATCATGCTGCGCCAGGCGGACATGACGGGCCTGGAGAGCCCCCGCCAGGTCGGCGTCGGACCCCGGGGCGCTTCCCTTCGCCAGATCGAACAGTTCATGGCGCGCCTTCATGGCTTCCCGGTAATCTTTCCCGGCGCGGACTGCATAGAGAAAGTACTTTGCATAGAGCGGCGTCCGCTTGTGGATGGGCATATCCACGAATGTCACCGTCGCCTGCCCTTTCCCCAGGACCGACTCCAGGACCGGCTCCAGATCCTTCTCCACGGCCTGGCAGGGAGGACAGAAATAATCGGTGAAGACGATGATTTCCACCTTCCCCTTCCCGAAGGAGGGCACCGGGGAGGCTTCGGCCCCGTAGGCGGGTGTCACGGAGCCCGAAAATGCGGAAATCATGACAAGGTACCCCAGCAGCACAAAGCCGATCAGGGGCAGGCGCAGGTTATTCAAGAACGGCACGACAGTCTCCCCGGGCAGGTATAGAATGCTCTTCAGCAAGCCCTTTTCTCCTTTCCCCTTGAACTCGTACTGAACAACGTAAGCCACCAGCAGGATCACCGCAAACGTGAGGCAGAAGGGACAGAAGACCTCCTCCCGGGCCTGGAAGGCGACAAGGTGAATCTCTCCCCCCAGGGCGCTGGCCAGCATGATCCGGATCAGCCAGGACTGGCGCACGATGACCAGAACAATGAGGGCCGCCATGAACCCGATCCCCACATGTTTCAGGTCGACCCCGAAAAGATCTCCCTTCAGATACCTGCAGTCGGTGTCACAAAGGTTGTAGTAAACCATGACGGCGATTCCCCCCATGGCCAGGATAACGGTCAGGAGGTTGCGCCAGATCGGACGTCCCTGCGGCTGGATGATTGCGTTTTCTGCGGGCATTGCGATCTCTCGCTCGGGAATGTTATCCGGCAATAACGGTGTCGTTGGGCCGGGTTCCGACGGGCGAGGTATTTCGCATGTTTTGACGTTTTTGTAAAGACCCTCCTGCTTCCATGGAAATCCCACGAGTCAGGGACGACATGCGTGACTTCAGCGCTTCTTCACCCGCTTGGGCCGGCTGTTGCGCTCCGGCGGGAATTCCCCACCCCGCTCGTTTCCGGCGGCGGAAGAATGCCTGTCCCCGGAAGCACCGCCCGTGTCCCCGGATGGCCTCTCTGCGATCCGGATCATCGGATTCAGCCGGTCGCAGGCCAGTTCATTCCGGTCGTCCCGATAAAAAACGCAGGCGGACCTCAATTCCTCCCGTAGTTTCGCCCGGGCACGGTGCAGCCGGATCTTGGCCGCCTCGATCCGGATTCCAAGGACGTCGGCGATTTCCCGGTCCGTCATCCCTTCCAGGTCGCCCAGGATGATGACGGACCGGTATGCCTCCGGCAGCGTCCCGATGATCTCCCGGATACAGCCGTTCATCTCCTGCCGGATGACCTTCCCCTCCGCGCTTGCCGGTTCTTCACCCGTCCATGGATCGCTGTTCTCCAGGATCTCCCCGATTGTATCGATGGGCATCGTGCCTTGCCTGCGGGAGCCTGCGGAACGGCTGCGGAGCCTGTCCAGTGCCGCATTCGCAGCTATCCGGTAGATCCAAGTGGATATCCGCGCCTCCCCGCGAAACTCCTTCAGTGCCGAGTTCACGCGGGAAAATACTTCCTGGCTCAAGTCCTCCGCCTCACTCTCGCCGACCATATGGGCCAGGTAGCGCAGGATGCGGGGCTGGAACTCCCGATAGACATCCTCGAAACTGTATTCGCCGGCGATTCTGTTTTCTTCTTTCATATTCATTTCATAGCACGGGAATTCAAGAGCAGCAACCCGCCCCGGAACAGGCCCCGGCACTGCAGGAGGAGGCGCCGAGTCGATCCCGAACCAGGTTCAGGGCCAGTTTGTCCATGCTGCCCGCGGCACCCCGCCGAACGGCCTTTCCGACTTCAACGGCGGCCTCGATCTCCTCCCGGTCAATCCCCATCTCCAGCGCCCTCCCGACATGAAATTCCAGGCAGGGATGGCAGTTGGCCCCCACGGAGGCCCCGATGGCGATCAGTTTCTTGTTTCGTTCGTTCATTTGTCTCCTCCCGTCCTTCCGCCCGCCTGTCCGATTGCATCCCGCAACCCGGCGATCTCTCTTTTGATCTCTTCCAGATCGTCCCTCCGGCGACCCATACAGCAGGACCAGCGCCCCGTGCCCATTCTCGACCGGAACAGAAGGCACATCAGGACGCACAGTGTCATGCAGAGCAGTGGAACCAGCCACCACCACCCCGCCAGCGTCGGCCAAGTTTCTGCATACCATCCAGGCATATGCTGTTACCTCCTTCATGCATTTTGTTGACTTAGACGGGTTCGGAGACGGAATGGATACAAGGTCACTTTTTATACCGGGGATGTTCCATTCGGCGGGAGCGGCCACGGCTTACCGGTCATCCATGCAGACCCGCAGCTTCCAGGCCACAAATATGTGGAAAAAATTCCCGATGTGCCTATAATCGCGGACTCGCAGTTCCTGAGGATCGGTTATGAATGCCCAGAACCGAAAGGAGCGCGTGGCGCTCCTTTCCGTCACATCCAATTCCATCCTGGTGGTCATGAAACTCGTGATCGGCCTGATGATCGGCTCGGTCTCGATCATCTCCGAGGCCATCCATTCGGGTGTGGACTGGCTGGCGGCGGTGATCGCCCTGTTTTCCGTGAAGACCTCCAGCCTGCCGGCGGACAGCAGGCACCCCTTCGGTCACGGCAAGATCGAAAACATCTCCGGAACCATCGAAGCCTTGCTGATCTTCGTCGCCGCCGGCTGGATCATCTTCGAGGCGGTGAAGAAAATCCTGAATCCGGAGCCCATCGAGGACATCGGCTGGGGGGTTGGTGTCATGCTCGCGTCCTCCATCATTAACTTCTTCGTGTCGCAAAGGCTCTTCAAGGTCGGGCGGGAAACCGATTCCGTCGCCCTCCAGGCCGACGCCTGGCACCTGCGGACGGACGTCTACACCTCGGCAGGCGTCATGGCCAGCCTGGCCCTGATCTGGCTGGCTTCCTGGATCTTTCCCGACAAGAACCTGAATTGGCTTGATCCGGCAGCGGCCATCGGTGTCGCCCTCCTGATCATCAAGGCCGCTTATGACCTGACCATGCAATCGGCGCGGGACCTTCTGGACGTTAATTTGCCGAAGGAAGAAATGGACTGGATCCGGCAACGGATCCTGGAGCAGAGGCCCGTTGTGCACGGTTTTCACCACCTGCGGACTCGCAAGTCCGGCCATTTCCGGTTTGTCGAGTTTCACCTCCAGATGGATCCTCACATGACCGTCGAAAGCTCGCACAAAATTACAGAGGATCTATCGGGCCTTATCGAGCGGCAATACCCCGGGACAAGCGTCACGATCCACGTCGAACCATGCGACGGGGAATGTGTCGGCCACTGCCTGGAAGGATGCCTGCTATCGCCGGACAAACGGCGTGAGATCCAGCGCCAGAACGCAAGGAGCGATGCGGCGGCAATCCGGTGACCTGACCGGACTTGTATTACAGGTCTGAATCAGCGCAGAATTCCTTCACAACCCACGCCCGGATGGCATCCCGAACGGACCGGAAGCCCGCGAGGATTTCCTCCTCGGTCCCCTGAAGAAGGGACGGGTCCGGAAAGCTTTGATGCCTCCGGCTTCCCCCCCCGAAGAAGACTGGGCAGTATTCCCGGGCTGAGTCGCAAACCGTGATGACTTCGTCGAATGACGAGTTCTGAAATTCATCGACGCTCTTTGACCGGTGACCTCCAATCTCGACGCCGGCCTCCGTCATGACCCTGGCTGCATAGGGGTTTATCCCCCGGGGCTCCGTCCCGGCGCTGAAGGCCTCGTAGCGATCCCCTCTCAGGGCCCTGAGAAATCCCTCCGCCATTTGGGAACGCGATGCGTTATGGGTACAGATGAACAGGACTTTTTTCATCTTTCCTCCGGTTGTTACAGACGGCTGTTTCAGGCCAGAAGCGTGTAAATCTTGTACAGGATCATGACGACGAAGGCGTTGATTCCCGCGGCCTTCCTGGGAGCGAACCCACAAGGATCACCGATTACCATAACGATCGTCGTGTTCATGGTCAGCCTCTAGTTTCCCCAGAACGGATTGCCGATAAAATAAACCCCCAGGACGGCAATGAGCGCCCCGGCTCCCTTGCGGAACCAGGCGCCCGCCCCCTGCCAGTTTTGGTCTTCGACCAGCCTCCGGACGAAGGCGCTGGAACTCCCCGCCAGGACAATGGGCAGGCAGTGACCGAGGGCAAACAGGACGATCAGCACGAGGCCCGTCGCAATCTGTTTCTGAATGGCAATCAGGGCCAGGATCGGAGCGATAAAGCCGAAGGTGCAGGCGCCGGACAGGACGCCGTAGGCAAGGCCCAGAAGGAACGCACCTCCCATTCCGCGCAAGCGCAGGCGATAGAGGAGCCCGCTCGACGAGGAACAGGACTCGACTCCCATCATGCCCAGGGCCACCCAGAGGAGCACCAGCCCCACGGGAATCTGCCAGAAACTGCCGACATCCCCAAGCATCCGGCCGAGAATTGCACAGATTGCCCCGATCAGGGCAATCGTAATGAACAGGCCCGCCGTGAATACCCCGGCGTAGCCGGCTGCTTCGCGGGGCTGGAGGAGCCGCTCCTGGCCGCCGACATAAGCCACAATCAAAGGAATGGAGGCCAGATGGCAGGGGCTGAAAAGGACGCTGACCATCCCCCAGAGAAAAGCACCGAGGGCTGCCCAGGCCGGCGCTCCTGTCATCCACTCATTGACCATGAGGAAAATCGATTCCACGAGGAGATCCTCCCTTACTTCACGCCCATCGTCTTGAGCTGGGCCACGATGGCCTCCTCACTCATGAAACCGAGGTGCCTTGTCACCTCTTTGCCGTTCCTGTCGAAGAAGATCTGGGTGGGAATCGCCCGGATTCCGAATCGCTGAGCCGCCTCCTTTTCGTACCGGAGGTCGACGAAGACGATTGCAGCCTTTCCTTTGTATCGCTTCTCCAGCCGGTCAAGGATCGGCGCCATCATTTTACAGGGAATACAGGATGCGGCTCCCAGGTCCACCACGGTGACCATGCCTTTCACGGGGAGATTTCTGAAGTCGGCAGCAGCAGGGCAGATGCCCATGAAAACAAGCGCCACTGCGGCAACGAAGATTCCCATCGTTCGAATCGGTGCATGCATCTTCAAGTCGTTACCCTTTCATTGGCCTGGATTTTCATTCGCCGCCAGCGCGGCCCGGATCGACGCCTTGACCTGGTCGATGTCCTCCCTCTTGAGCTCCTCGCCGAAGGCCTTCTCGACGCCCATCTCCGTGACGACGAAGTGGTTCATGACGGGCGCCTCGACGTGCTCCAGAATCTTCGCGGCACAGGCGACGGGGCATCCGTCCAGGACCAGCATATCTTCGGCGTCCTTCGCCGACCGGACAAAGCCGCTCCTGTGGGCTGCAATGCCGGCCAGGCAGAACAGGCGCCCCTGCCCCTCCCCCGCCAGTTCCACGGCCAGTTGATGCGTCATCTGGCCCACATTCGAGGCCCCGGCGCACCAGACGATCATGCGGTTGCTTCCCCCGGCACAACATTCGTCAGCCATGATTTCCTCCTTATTTTGCGATGATCCCATTCCTGGAGATGACCGGAACGGGAAAGAGAATCTTTTCCAACATGCCGGATCCTCTCTGTCAGCCGGCCAGAAATCATCCTACTTTCTTATCTCTCGGGAAATGGGGACTTTCTCCGGAACGATCTCCACTGCGACCGGTGCTTCGGCAAACAGTCTCGCCTTCGACCGGCGCGCCGCCCAGACCAGGACCAGCATGACGGGTACCTCGATGAGGGGACCGATGACCGTCGCCAGGGCCACGGCCGGGTTGAAGGCCGTGATGGCAATGGCGATGGCGATCTCGAAATCCCGCCCCGTCGAATTGAAGGCCACGGCAACCGAATCCTCATAGGTCAGGCCCATCTTCCAGCTCACCAGGTAGACGACGGCAAACATGATCCAGAAAAAGAGCGTCATGGGAACGGCCATGTGGACGATCAGCATGGGGTTCTCCAGGATCAGGTCGCCCTTGAGGGCAAACATGACGATCAGGGTGAAGAGAAGGCCGATGATCGAAAGAGAATCCAGGTAGGTCTTGAAATGCTTGAAGCCCTCTTCCCCCATTTTCTTTACGGCGATCCTCCGGGTCAGGAACCCTGCTACCAGGGGAATTCCCAGGTACAGGAGAACGCTCTCCCCGACAACGAAGACGTCGAAGGAAACGTCCCCCAGGAGCAGCTTGGCGTACACGGGGATCAGGAGCATCTGGCAGATCGAGTTGATGGCCACGAGCACGATGGCGAGGGCATTGTTGCCCAGGGACAGGAAGGTGAAGACGATGACCATGGCAATGCAGGGGGCCAGGCCGTACAGCACCAGGCCGACGTAGAGATCGGGGTAGCCCGACAGGAAGACCTTCGCCAGGAAGAGCATGAAGAAAGGAGCGACCAGGTAGTTGAAGAACAGCACGAGGAGCAACTGCTTCGGCGAGGTCGCCGCCTTCCCCAGGTCCTCGACCTTGACGTTGGTCATGGCCGGGTAGATCATGAGGAACAGCCCGATCACCACGCCCAGGGCAAGGCTGTTGGCCAGGGTGAAGGAATAGGTCCCCGCGAAGATGGACTTGATGGCATCGATGGGCGGCGTCAGGGCAAAATTCGAAATGCCGTAAACCTTCCCGATGGCGATGCCCACGGCCATGCTGACAATGACAAAGATGGGCAGAAGCCGAAAATCCTGCACTTTTTCCAGATATTTTCTCATCACGTTTCCCTGTCGTTTGTGTGTTGTCCGTATCAGCCGGTCAAGCAGTCGACGGGCTTATTTCTTCAGCCACTTCTTGATATCGTCCTTGGTCGGGATTTTCCCGACGGACTTCACCTTGCCATCCACGACGACGGCGGGTGTACCGAAGACGCCATGGGAGGCGATCTCTTTCATGTCCTTAACCTTGGAGACATCGGCGGTGAGCCCCTCTTCCTTGAGAGCCTCCCGAATCAGTTTCTCCACCTGCTCGCACCGGGCGCAGCCAGGTCCCAATACCTTGATTTCCATCACGTATCCTCCTTTTCCATTTGCGTAAGCCATTTCCGGATATCACTCTTCGACGGGACGGTTCCCACCGCCAGCACCCGGCCGTTCACAATCAGGGCGGGCGCTCCCAGGACACCGGAGCGGGCGATTTCCCTGAGGTCGTCCACGTGGACCAGTTCGCCCGCCAGGTCCAGTTCCGCCATCACGTCCCGGACGTCCCGCTCCAGCTGCCAACACCGGGCGCAACCGGGACCGAGGATCTGAATGCAGACGCCCGGTGCCGCATCTTCCTCCACTTCCTCACCCCGGAACTTCCGGAATTCCCGGAGAAGCGCATCGCCGTATTTCGTTCTGGCCTTCCGGGGGATGTAATTTCCTTCTCCGACCCTCCGGAGAAGCTCTTCCTGCATTTCTTCAGCGGTCCGGTCCTTGCCGTCGGCAGCCAGTCCCGTCATGATCGCCGTCAGGCCGACGATCCCGACGAGGGCACCGCCGATCCGGACCTGGACGATATCCCGCTCGCTCACGATACCGCCTCAAAGAATGAAATTCCCGAAGAACCAGCCCACGAAGGTTCCCAGGATGATGATCGTGATCACATAGACGACGGCCTTCTTCACGCCGAAGACCCGGGCGATGGCGATCCAGTTGGGCAGGCTCAGTCCCGGTCCCGTCAGGAGCAGCGTCAGGGCCGGCCCTTTGCCCATTCCCAGCTTCATGAGCGTGTCGACAAAGGGCGCCTCCGTCATGGTGGCAAAATAGCTGATGGCGCCGATCATGGTCGCCAGGAAAGAGGCCGTGACCCCGTTTCCCCCCAGCCAGGCCCGGATCCACTCCTCCGGCAGGAGCTTCCCGATGACACCGACGAGAAAGACACCGCCCAACAGGAGGGGAAAGATGATCCGGATGAACCACCAGCTCTCCCGCAGCCAGGAGGCGATCTCTTCCCGGGAAAGAGCCTTCCAGGCGTAGGCCGCCAGGACGAGCGTGGCGACACCCCAGATGATGACCTTGGTCAGATATGCCCCTGTCTGTCCGATGTAATTCGGCAGCAGGAGCGACAGGAGGATCAGGACCAGGAGGATCAGGTGGGGCCGGGCCAAGATTCCCTGAGGCGCGTCGTCCGCCTGGAAGGCGGCGACGGTTTCCCGTTTCTCCTTGCCGAAGAAGACCGTCATGACATAGCCCACCACGAAGGCCATCAGGAGGGAGGCGATGACCCGGGCGACGACAATCTCGTAACCCAGGATGTTTCCCGTGTAGATCAGCGACAGGATGTTCGCCGACGGGGCCACCCAGAGGATGATGAAGGCAACCCCGACCGCGGCACCGCTGTAGAACAGGCCGCTGGAGACGGGGATGACGGTGCAGGAGCAGGCTGCGACGAAGAAGCTGGCCAGGCCGGCCAGGGAAAAGGATTTCCACTTGTTGGCCTTTTCCCCGAGGACGCTCAGGATCGCCTGCTGATTGATGAATGCCACCATGGCCCCGGCCAGGAGAAAGGCCGGAATGAGACACGTGAGGACATGGGTGGCCACGTAATCCTGCAGGGCCAGGAGCCCTGCAATGACGAGATCGAGCAGAAACTGCATTTCGATGATCCTCCGGAAACGGGATTCACCCCGGACAGAGCCGTGAGGAACCCCTGTATTGATAAACGGCTATTCAGGCTGCCGGCGTCTCCCTGGCGCACAGGACGTTCCGGTCGAGGTCCGCGATCGTATTCAGAAGATCTGTCAGTTCGCGGTCTTCGGAGAGCCAGTGCCGGAGATTGCCCAGCATGCTCGCTACATAGGGACTGCGGCTGCCGTCAGAAACGGCATAGTTGACCCAGAGCCCGTCCTTCTTGCGGCTCACCAGCCCCGCCTCTTCCAGGACCTTCAAGTGCTTGGAGACCGTGGGCTGGGCCAGCCGAAGGGCCGCCTGCAGCTCACAGACGCACATCATCCGCTGCTGGAGCATCTTGACGATCCGGACCCGGTTCGGGTCGGAAAGGGCCTTCATCACACTGACGAATGCTTCCATAACGCCTGCCTCCATATTGCTGATTGGCAATATATGAATCCTCCATCGCCTGTCAAGCCGTAATCTTCCGATCACCGTTTCCCTGTTCTCCACCTTCCCCATGGCATGCCGGATGCGGGCTGTGATAAAGTTCGTGAAAAATAATCAGGGAGGGAGCCATGGGCTGGGGAGGATACGGACCGATGTACGGAGGCTGGTGGATCATGCCGCTCTTCTGGATTCTGCTCCTCGGGATCCTGTTTTTCATTCTCCGTCGCTTCATCACCCGGTCCTGCAACCAGGGAACCTCGACGATCAACCTCAGCGATGAGGCCCTGCGTCAGATCCGCGAGGAGCTTCGAGCCCTGCGCAAGGAAATCGAGGAGTTGAAGAAGCGCCTGCCGCCGCCTGGGGAATAAGCGACCGCACCGCGAGGAGATCATGGAACCGTCCTATCTGGCACTTCACCGGCGGGGCGAACTGGAACGACGCACCGAGGCGGCCGTCCGGGGGCTCGAGGAGTGCCGCCTGTGCCCGCGATCGTGCGGCAGGAACCGGCTGGCCGACGAGGCAGGCTGGTGCCGCACCGGCCGGAAGGCCCGGATCGCCGGCTTCCACGCCCACTTCGGGGAAGAGGCGCCGCTCGTGGGATCCGGCGGATCGGGGACGATCTTCATCAGCTCCTGCAATCTCCTGTGCACCTTCTGCCAAAACGACGATATCAGCCACGGCCGGGCAGGAGACGACGTGGAGCCGATCCATCTTGCGGCGATGATGCTGAACCTCCAGGAGCGGGGCTGCCCAAACATCAATTTCGTCACCCCCTCCCACGTGGTTCCCCAGATTCTCGAGGGACTCCTGATTGCCGCCGAGCACGGCCTCTCCGTTCCCCTCGTCTACAACACCGGCGGCTACGACAGCGTGGAGACCCTCCGCCTCCTGGACGGCATCGTGGACATCTACATGCCCGACTTCAAGTTCTGGGACAATGAATGGGGAGATCGGTTCTGCGGCGTGAAGGACTACCGGGAGCGGGCCTGCGAGGCGATCCGGGAGATGCACCGCCAGGTGGGGGATCTATATCTGGATGGCGAAGGAATTGCCGTCCGGGGGCTCCTGGTGCGCCACCTGGTGATGCCCGGCGGGGCCGCCGGCACGACCGACGTCATGGCCTTCCTGGCCGGTCTCTCCCCATACACCTATGTGAACGTGATGGACCAGTACCATCCCTGCGGGCGGGGGGCGGCGGATCCCCTCATCAACCGCCGCATCACGGCGCAGGAATACGCCTCCGCCGTCCGGGCCGCCCGGGACTCAGGCCTTCACCGCCTCGATAATCGGGAGCGGCGGCGCCGGTTTTGACGCTTCACCCCGGATGGTTCCATCCGTCCCGATAACGACTTTCTTCAGCGGTACGTCTTTCCCCGCCATTTCCATCCCCTTCCGGACGATCATGGGCAGCCCCTGGCAGCAGGGAACCTCCATGACGGCGACGGTTACGTCTCGGATCTCGCTGGCGGCAAAGATCCGGGCGAACCTCTCAATGTAAGGTCCGGGATCGTCGAACTTGGGGCAGCCGATCAGAACCACCCTGCCCTGCAGAAAGTCCCGGTGAAAGGCCGGATACGCCACGGGTACACAGTCCGCCGCCACCAGGAGGCTCGCTCCTTTCAGGAACGGCGCGGTCGGTGGAACCAGGCGGATCTGGACAGGCCAGTGCCCGAGGGCTGAAGATGCATGGCTGGATGCCACCGGCCGGTTGGCCTCTTCGCAGGAAATGGTTCGGAGAAAGGTCTGGAGATGGGTCCCGGGGCAGCCGCAGGCCAGGGTCTCCGCAGGCACCTCGTCCGCCGTTTTGTCCCGCTTCAGGTGCTCCAGGACGGCATGCTCGTTGAAGGCCTCCGCCTCGCGCTCGACGATTTCCAGGGCACCCTGCGGGCATTCGCCCAGGCAGGCCCCCAGGCCGTCGCAATAGCGGTCCGAGACCAGCCGGGCCTTTCCATCGATTATTTTGATCGCCCCCTCTGCGCAGGCGGTCACGCAAAGGCCGCATCCGTCGCACTTCTCCTCGTCGATGCGAATGATCTTCCGGGTGGCGTTCATGTCGATTCCTCCGTTTTTTGCATGTATCTTAACCACCACTTTTCAGAACGTCTTTGACTTAAGTCAAGGACCGATGGTATTTTTTCAGCCATGGATAAACCAGCCATCGACCGGACCGACCGGCTCTCCCTGATTCCCCTCTTTGCGGGCCTGCCCCGGCCCCACCTGGAGGCGCTGACGGGAATCGCCGTCCCCAGGACGGTTCCAGCTGGCAGGCGGATCTTTTCCGAGGGGGAGGAAGGCCGCGGTTTTTACGCGATTCTCACCGGCCGCGTGAAGATTTTCAAACTCTCCCCGGAGGGTAAGGAGCAGATCCTGCACCTCTTCAGCCCCGGTGAGATTTTCGGAGAGGTGGCCGTGTTTACCGGCCAGGGATACCCGGCCCATGCCGCGGCGGAAAGGGCCTGCTCCCTCCTGTTCTTTCCCCGGGAGGCCTTTGTGGGGCTGATCCGGGGAGACGCTTCCCTGGCGCTGGGCATGCTGGCGGTTCTTTCCGTCCGGCTCCGGCGGTTTACCCGCATGGTGGAAGACCTCTCCCTGAAAGAGGTCCCCGGCAGACTTGCGGCTCACCTGCTCTATCGGAGCGGCGCAGAAAAAAAAGAGGTCGTCGAGCTGGACCTCTCCAAGACCCAGTTGGCGGCGCTCCTGGGGACGATCCCGGAGACCCTCTCGCGAATCCTGACGCGGATGGGCCGCCGGGGTCTCATCCGCACCCAGGGCTCCCGGATCGCCATACTCGACCGGGCCGGCCTGGAGACCATCGCCTCGGAGGGAGGGAAACTCCCCTGAGGCATTCACCCCGAAAGGAGGAGAACCCATGAAACCCATCGGACCCCTGATGTGGGAGCACCGGCTCATCGAACGGATGATCCGGGCCGTAAAGGTCGAGATCGAGCGGATCAACCGCGAGAACACGGTCAACCCGGTGGCGGTGGACGTCGCTGTGGACTTCATCCGGACCTACGCCGACCGGACCCACCACGGCAAGGAAGAGGACATCCTTTTCCGGGAAATGAAGAAAAAAAAGCTGACCCCCGAGCACGCCCGGATCATGGACGAACTGATGGAGGAGCACCGGGAGGGCCGGAAGACCGTGGCCCGCCTCGTGGCGGCCAAGGAACAATACCTGAAGGGTGACACCTCCGCCGTGGCCACGGTGGTCGAATGCCTCCGCTGGCTGACAGAGTTTTACCCGAAGCATATCGCCAAGGAGGACAAGGGATTCTTCTACCCGATCCTTTCCTATTTCAGCGAGGACGAGCAAAAGGCCATGCTGGAGGAATTCTGGGAGTTCGACCGGAAGATGATCCACGAAAAGTACAACCGGGCGGTGGATGCTTTCGAAGACGGACGCTTCTGAACAGGAAGGGAAACATCCGTTCCTCCGATACGACGGAATCCTTCATCGCCAGAGTGGATGCGTTCCTTTCCCGGGCAAAACCCGAAGGACGCGATCGGGTCATCATCGCCTGACGGCCTCGTTGCCCGGTCGGTCCTCCCTCCATGAAATGCGATCCGGGCCGAAAAACTACTTGACAAATTCCGGACGTGCGCGTTAACTGACCGCAGTTATAATATAACCGTGGTCACTCTGTGGGCTGTCATCCTTGCAACAGGTGGAAGATCTGAATGGGCATCGTGGAGCGCAAGCAGAGAGAAAAAGAGTCACGACTGAGGCAGATTCAGGAGATCGCGGCGGAGCTCTTTTACAAAAAAGGATATGCGGAGACGTCCCTGGATGAAATCGCCCGTCGGGCCGAGATATCCAAAGCCACGATTTACCTCTATTTCAAAAGCAAGGATGACCTTTACTATCAGATTGTTGAGCCGGCCCTTGCGGAACTGAGCCGGCGCCTTATTAAAATTGCCGAAGACACGGAAGAACCGGCGGAAATCACGGTCAGGAAAATCATCGATGCCACCAGGGATGTCTTCTTCAACGATCCCGGTTCGTATCACCTCGTCTCCCATTACCGCGCTGCCGAGTTCAAAAGGCTGTTGCCGAAGAACCGCCTGGATAACTTGAAGAGCCTGATGCGGTCCAATTTCCACCAGATGGAACAGGCTGTTCAAAAGGGAATTGACCAGGGTATTTTTCACAACGTAGATGCAAAGCTGGTGTCCATAATCCTGTGGAACTGCTTTATGGGTGTCATCCAATTCCAGGAAAACAGGATGGATTTAGAGAGCACGGATTACAGAAAGCCGACCATCGACGCTGCGGTGGACCTGATCCTGAAGGGGTTGAAAAGCAGATAATTTTTTTGCCGAACACTAACCATGGTCATTTATTTACCATGGTAACATACCGAACCAGAGAGGAGATTTAAAATGGAGACCATGACGATTGAGTTGGGAATGGAGCGTGTCTGGTCCGACAAGGACATGCTGTCTCAGGGTGGATGCAAAATGGAAACGATGACGGTTGAGACGGGAACGGAGCGTGCATGGTCCGATAAGGACATGCTGTCACAGGGCGGATACGGATCCATCCCCCATGACACGATACATCCGGGACACGCCCCTCGGGAGGCCGCAAAACTGGAAGGCACCTTCGAGCGTGTCTGGTCCGATGACGATGCCATTCAACCCCTTGGCGCGTTGAAAATCGCCGCCTAGACCGGATATCTTGCTCTCTCCTTTCAAGGGCTACCCTGCCGAACCGGTGGGGTGGCCCTTATTTTTGCAATTGTGCTGGTATTGACATGATGAACCTTCTCCCGTATTCTCCCTTGCCAGGATGTTATGAAGGATCTTTTTCAAACTACTTTCCCTGTGTAAGCGGCAAAACGAACCATGAAGCTCTTCCGGAATCTTACCCCTGCCATGATGGCTCCTTTTGCCGCCGTCTTTCTCGGTGCCTTGCTTTTTCTCCTGGAACCGCTGCCTCTGCAGGTGCTGCGAAACGCTGTGTTCGACCAATACCAGCGCTGGCATCCACGGGTTTACCAGCCTGCACCCGTTCGCATCATCGACATCGACGAAGAAAGCCTGAAACGAATCGGGCAATGGCCCTGGCCCCGCACGCGCGTCGCCGACCTGATCGAGAGGCTGCAGCAGTCCGGCACGGCCGCCATCGGCATGGACATCATCTTCGCAGAGCCGGACCGGACGTCGCCCAAATCGATGTCCGCCACCTGGAATTTGCCGGCTGACATCCAGCGGCGCCTGGAAAGCATTCCCGATCATGACGAGGTCCTGGGGCAGACCCTGCGCCGGAGTCGCGTCATCCTCGGATTTGCGGCCGAACGTGAAGGTCCGGTCCGGCCGATTCCGGCACGCCCCTTTCGTTTCGTCTTTTCAGGCGAGTCCCCCCTTCCCTTCCTGCACCCCTTTGAAAGTTCGATCACGTCGATCCCGCTGCTGGAAAACGCTGCAACGGGAAACGGCGCTCTGACGTTCATCCCGGATTCGGACGGCGTCGTCCGCCGCGTGCCCCTGGCAGTCCGGCTGAAGGACCAGGTGATGCCGTCCCTCATCGCCGAGTCTTTGAGGGTGGGCCAAGACCAGATGAACTACATTGTGAAAACCGGGGCTCAAAAGGGAACCGGCGTGGAGGAGATCCGGATCGGCGCGGTCACCGTGCCGACAACGCCCCAAGGGGAAATCTGGGTGCATTATACCCGGCCCGTTCCGGACCGATCCATTCCCGCCTGGAAAGTGCTTGCCGGAGAGACGCCCCGGGAGCAGATCGACGGACACATCGTCCTGGTCGGGACTTCGGCCCAGGGACTCATGGATCTCCGGTTCAGTCCAATGGGAACCATCATCCCCGGGGTGGAGGCCCATGCCCAGGCCCTCGAACAGATCCTGACGGCAACATACCTGAAACGCCCTTCCCATGCAGGGGCCATCGAGGCGCTGGTGATTGTCATCGGCGGCCTGCTCATCGGAGTCATCGCCCTGTCCACACAGGCCCTCATATCGGCCGGAGCGACCGCCGCCGCCCTCCTGGCGGCCGGAGGCGGTGCCTGGATCGCCTTCACCCGTTACGGCCTGCTCCTGGACCCCGTCACTCCCGCCCTGGCGCTCCTGGTCACGTTCATCGTGGGAAGCGTCGTCCGTCACCGGACCAGTGAGCAACGCCAGCGCTGGGTTCGGGAGGCCTTCTCGCGCTATGTGTCTCCCAACCGCGTCGATTACCTCGTCGATCACCCCGACCAACTGGAGCTGGGGGGACAGCGCAGGGTATGCAGCTTCATCTTCACGGATCTCGCCGGTTTTACCAGCCTCATGGAAAGCATGGACCCAGGCGAGGCGGTATCGATCCTCAACGCATACCTGGATCAGATGGTCACGATCGCCTTCCGCCACGGCGGGACCCTCGACCGGATCGTCGGCGATGCCGTAGCGATCATGTTCTCGGCGCCGGTCGTGCAGCCGGATCACCAGGCACGCGCCCTGAACTGCGCACTCGAAATGCATGCCTTCGCAACCCGCTATGCGGACGATCTCAACGCGAAGGGCATTGCCTTCGGCCAGTCCCGCATCGGCGTCCATACCGGCGAGGTCATCGTCGGCAATTTCGGCGGATCGACCATGTTCGACTACCGGGCACTGGGAGACGCGGTCAACACGGCCTCCCGTCTCGAAGGCGCGAACAAGTACCTGGGCACCCTGCTCTGTGTGTCTGAAGCGACCCTGTCCGGCTGCCCGGACGCCGTGGTCCGACCTGTGGGATCCCTGGTGCTGAAGGGAAAGACCCGTCCCCTGATGGTTTTCGAACCGGTTGAGGCATCCGGTCGGGACGGCGGCGAACCGGCACGCGATCCAGTCTACGAGCAGGCATTTGAACGAATGCGGCAGCGAGATCCGGAGGCCAGGGATACGTTCGAACAATTGGCTGCGGAGCGTCCGCACGACCCACTCGTTCAATTTCATCTGAAACGCCTGAAGGCGGGCGAGGAGGGAGAAACGATCATTCTGGCGGAAAAATAGAAACAGGCCTGTCCGGACGGTCGAGGGTCCGTATCCCGGGCACCATTCCGTCGGCAGGCAGCGGAACCGGAATTTCCTGCTGCAGGGATTCGTGCAAAAACGACGGAGACATAACCGTACATACTATACACACCATTCATGGGAGGGAAAAATCATGTTTCGATTCATCATGATGCTCATCCTGCTTCTCCCGGCCCTGGCGTCGGCGGGAGATCAGGATGTGATCGGCTATGTCAAGACAGTCTCGGGCAGTGCCTTCGTGATCGACAGCGGCAAGTCGGTCAGGGCTGTACCCGGCACGCCGATCAAGATGGGAAACACACTGAAGACGAGCCCCAAGGGAAGCATGGGCGTCACCTTCAAGGACAACACCGTGATGTCCTTCGGGCCGGACACCGTCCTGACGGTGGACGAGTATCTCTATGCACCGGGGAAAGACAATCTGAAATTCGGCACCACCGCGTCCAGAGGCAGCATCGAAGTCGTCTCGGGCGTGATCGCCAGGCTCAAGCCGAACTCTGTCCGCATGAAGACGCCGACGGGAACGATCGGGATCCGCGGCACCCGCTACCTGGTCAAGGTCGAGCCGCAGGACGGAGGTGAAAAGCCATGATGCGCATCCTGATGAAAACGGGACTGGTCGTTCTGGCCGTTCTCTTCGCGGCGGGCTGCGCGACGACGCCGGCACCGAAGTCCTACGCCGTCCTGATGGACAATCAGGACGGGACGGTGGGGCAGATCACGGTCAGCGGGGCAAAAGGCGAGGTGCTGCTCGACAAGCCGCGCACCGGCGCCGACCTGGACGGGGCATCGGGAACACCGTATGTGGTCGATGAAGCCCGGATCAACCGGGACTTCGGCGAGGCTCTCGCCGCCCGGCCGCCGCTTCCGGCCAGCTTCATGCTCTACTACCGGGCCGGCGGGATTGTGCTGACGGACGAATCGCAGGCCCTGATCCCGGCGATCCTGGAAGCAGCGGGGAACCGGCCGGCGCCCGACGTGTCGGTGATCGGCCATACCGACACGGTGGGCAACAGCGAATCCAATGAAAAGCTTGCGCTGCAGCGGGCGCAGTCGGTTGCGGAGATCATCCGGAAGGCGGGCCTGCAGGTCCATGACCTGACAATCGCCTCCCACGGCGAGCGCAATCTCCTTGTCGCCACGCCAGACAACACGCCCGAGCCGAAAAACCGCCGGGTGGAGGTCACCGTTCGCTGACCACGTCACCTCCCGTTCCCGGTGGTGCAAAACCCGGAGGCGGGCCGGTCCGCATGACACATGCCGCGGAAAGGAAATGCCATGGCTCTCTTCCCGAACCTGAAACTGCGTTTCCACAACTGGGCCGTGATCGCCCTCCTGTGTTTCGTCGTTGTTCTCACCGCCTCGGTCCTGGCGGTCGTCATCACCAAGTTCAACGCCATGGCGGAGGACAATGCCAGGAAGCGCTTCCTGCTGATCACCCAGACCGGCGTGGAGCGGCTCAAGGCCCTCATCGGGGGGACGGGCCGCCATGTGGAAGTGTACGCCGATTTCAAGCAGGAGCAATTCCGGCGGGACGGGCGGCTGAACGATCGCGACATGTGGCTTACCTTCGTGTCGCAATTGAAGACGGAGGAGAACCTCTATTCCGTCTATTTCGGCCTCGAAAACGACGATTTCTACCAGGTCGTGCACACCCGGGGTAACCCGGACTGGAACGCACATATTGCTGCACCCCGGAATACGTGGTTCGCCCTGCGGACGATCATCCGGACAGGCGGGGGCGGGCGCGAGGAGTCCTGGCGATACTGGTCGTCCGACATGCAACCGGTCGGCACAAAGAAGGGACCGTCCGACTATTTCCCGACGGTGCGGCCCTGGTACTGGGGGGTAAAGCTGGCAACTCCCGTTGCGATCACGGATCCATATGTCTTTGCTTCTTCGCGGGAGCCGGGAATCACAATTTCCAGTCCTCTCCGGGGGGGAATCGGGGTTCTGGGGGCCGACCTGAGCCTTGGATCGCTCCGGGACTTTCTGTCAAAAATCCCCCTGACGCCCAACGGTGCCATCGTGGTGCTGGATCGTAAAAACCGGATCCTGGCTCATCACAGCACTTCGCCGGCCTATGGCCTGAAGGATGTGGCCGCGCTGATGCCGATCTCCACAACCGGCAGTCCCCATCTGGCCGTCCTGGAAGATTGGAAAGGCGGGACGCAGACGCGGATTGTAGATGTCGGGGGGAATCCGTTCGTGTTCGCTCACCACGCTTATGCGGCCGCACCGGGAATGGAATTGCGAATTGCCGCCTTTGCACCGATGAGTGACTTCTCCGGCCCGATCGTCGAGGCCCGAAACCAGGTCATCCTGGTAACCACGGTCTTCCTGCTGTTCATCATCCCCCTTGCCGTCATCGGCGCTCGACGGGTCGGGCGCTCTCTCTCGATTCTCACCAGGGACGCCGAGCGCATCACGCATCTCGATTTTTCCGGCGAGGTCGGGCAGCTGCCCACCATCCTCTACGAAGTCGTCACCCTGGGCGAGGCCCACAAGGTCATGAAGAGCACGCTCAGCGAGCGTACCCGGGCCCTGACGTTGGCCGAACAGAAACTGGCAAGCCTGGTGGAGAACGGGATCCTGCTGTCGCGGGAGCACAACCGGCAGACGCTGCTCCGGCACATCCTGTTCAACGGCAGGGAGTTATGCAACTGCGACGCCGGGACGATGTACCTGAAGACGGAGAGAGGCACCCTCGCATTCGCGTTGCGCACAAAGGACGATGAGCTCCCCTCGTTCGAGATCCCGCTCCGTGATCCGGCCACGGAGGCATTGAACGAGCAATACGTGTCCGTATACGCGGCGGTGCATGATGAAACCGTCGTCATTGACGACGTCTATTCCGAAACGCGGTTCGATATGAGCGGTTCGCACCGCTTTGATGAAGAAACGGGATACCGGACCATCTCCATGCTGACCGTCCCCATGTCGCCCCGCGAAGGCGAGGTGATCGGGGTCCTGCAGTTCATGAACGCGCTGCATCCGGACACAGGCGAGGTCATTCCGTTTCCCCGCAACCTGGTGGGATTCGTCGAGGCACTGGCCTCGCAATCTGCGGTTGCACTGGAGAACCATAACCTGCTGCAGGCGCAGCGGACGCTGATGGATTCCCTGATCCGGCTCGTGGCGGGCGCCATCGATGCGAAGAGTCCCTATACGGGCGGCCACTGTGAACGGGTACCAGAACTGGCGATCATGCTGGCGGAGGAGGCCTCCCGGGTAACGGAGGGAGCGCTTGCGGATTTCGCTTTCCGGTCGGAGGACGAGTGGCGGGAGTTCCGGATCGGCGCGTGGCTGCATGACTGCGGCAAGGTCACGACGCCGGAGTACGTGGTCGACAAGGCAACCAAGCTGGAGACGATCTACAACCGGATCCACGAAGTGCGCATGCGCTTCGAGGTGCTGCTCCGGGACGATGAAATCAAATGCCTCAAGGGGATCCAGGGCGGCGCCGATCCCGATGCGTCCCTCCGGGCATTTCAAGAGAATCGCGCCCAGCTGATCGACGATTTCGCCTTCGTGGCGGAATGCAATGTCGGCGGCGAGTTCATGGCCCCCGAGCGCATCGTGCGGATCAGGAAGATCGCCGGCCGGACCTGGCTCCGTCATTTCGACGACCGCCTCGGCCTTTCGCAGGAGGAACTGCGGCGCTACCAAGGCATGCCCGTCTCCGAACTGCCGGCGGTCGAGACCCTGCTTTCCGACAAGCCCTGCCACATCATATCCAGGGGCGACGACAAGGCCCTCGACCCCAAGTACGGGATCAAGGTGAAGGTTCCCGAACACCTTTATAATTTCGGAGAAATTCTCAACCTGTGCGTGGAGCGGGGCACGCTCTCCGAAGAGGAGCGCTTCAAGATCAACGAGCACATCATCCAGACCATCGCCATGCTGGACGCCCTGCCGTTTCCCCGGGAACTGCGGAGAGTTCCCGAGTACGCAGGCACCCATCACGAAACACTGACCGGCACCGGGTATCCGCGACGGCTGACCGAGAACGATCTGTCCGTCCCGTCCCGCATCATGGCCATCGCCGACATCTTCGAGGCGCTCACTGCCTCCGACCGTCCCTACAAAAAGGCCAAGACCCTGTCCGAATCGGTCAAGATCCTGTCGTTCTTCAAGAAAGACCGGCATATCGATCCCGAGCTGTTCGATCTTTTCCTCAGCTCGGGCGTCTATCTGCGGTACGCCAGACGCTTTCTCAAGCCGGAGCAGATCGACGACGTCGACATTTCGCAGTATCTGGGCAGAAGGTGAAGGGGATCAGATGTGTCCGCGCCGGCAGTAGATGTCATTGTTCACCTGCATGAGCGGCGCCTCTCATCCTCCCGCCACAAAAGCGTGGCCCACGAACAGGAACATGACCGAGGCGACAATAACACTTGCCAGAATCGCTTCCCTGCTCGGGAAAGGATTGTTCCGGACAGCCCCTTTTGCATACTTGAGCAGGGCATGGCGGTTCAGGAAGATGTGCCAGACGGCAAAGACAAGAAAGAGGGTGGCGAGGATGTTATGCGCCGCCATCCAGGCGTGGCGCTGGGTTGACAGCGGGGCAAACTGATAGAGGTGATTGGCATACCCGGTGAGGGGGAGTCCCAGTCCGGAGACGGCGGCTGTCAGGGCGACAAAGGCCCGCGTGCTGAAAGGCTTCTTCTCGTTCGTTTTCATTGTCCGATCTCCTTTATCGATACTGTTCCAACGCGCTGCGAAGCACCGTGAGAACCTGGATCGTCGCCTGGACATCCTGCATGTCGAGTTTCTCGCCCAGCGAGCGTTCGAAGGCATGCATGCGCTCGTGAATTTTACGGAACTGAAGCCTTCCTTTCGCCGTCAGGGTGACATAATTGCGGCGGCCGTCCCTGGAATCGGACCGTCTCTGCACCCACTTCTGTTCCTCCATCTCCCGGACCAGTCGGGTCACGGCAGCGGCGTTGATTCCCAGCTTTCGTGCGATCTCCATGACGCCGGCATCCCGGGGCATCTCGACGGCCAGGAGCCGCAAAAGAGCAAGCCTGGAGGACGATATTCCGATGATCCGCGGGATGACATTCAGCATCGCCTGCTGCGTGCGATAGAGCTCTCTCAGGAGGTGCAGTTCATCCCCCTTGTGCTCCAGGATTTCCGGATTCATTGTGTCCCCTGTCTTTTCCATGGCTTTTTTCATTGCATATATCATTGACCTTGTCAACTATATCTCCAGCGTAATGGCAGTGGATGAGGTGGGTGCGTGTCTGGCGTGGGATCAGTCCTTTAAGAAGAGTGCGGCCTGGCTCAAGGATATTTCGGGGCGTGCCACCAGCGTCAGGCCGACCCGCTCTGCCGCGTCCAAGGTCGACCGGAACTTCGCTGTACTGACATGCAGGCGGGGCTCGACGATCAGCATGCGGCCGCCGGGCCTGAGACAGGCCTTGAGATCGGCCAGAAAGGCCCGCTGGTCCGGTACTTCGTGAATCATCCAGAAGATCAGGACGAAATCGGCGCTATCGGGCATGTCGGGATCTCCGGGCTTGCCAAGATGCGTTACGAGATTCCCACTGACGCCCGTCCGATCCGCCCGCTGCCGGAGAGCCTCCAGCATCCGCCTCTGGATGTCGAGGGCAACGACCTTCCCCCCGCTGCCGACGAGGCGCAAGAGCGGGATCGTGAAGTAGCCCATCCCCGGCCCGACGTCGATCACGGTGAAACCGGGTTTCACATGTGGTCGAAGGATTCTCTCCGGGTCCTGGAAAAGCCGCCGGAGTGGGTTGTCGAAACTGCGACACAGCCACCAGGGACAGACATGCTTGCCCCTGACGAAGATCACATCGAGGATTCCCATTCCGTTTCACCTCATTCATTTTGCTCAGAAGGAACATGCTGCGCACTGCGCTTGACTTTCCCCGGCGCTGCCATCCATCCTGCATCCATCCGCGCCCGACAACGACGACCCGGACCATACTAAAAAAATACGGATACGCGCAATGGGACCACCAAGAAAAATATCGGTTTTCCCTTCACCGAAAAAAAGCGGATCGGGCACCGCATGCTCAATCCGCTTCTGTTCCGGATCGGGACGGATCGTCGTCCGCCGCGACATGTCAATGCCTTGTCAGTCCCGGTCGAGCCAGATCTTCATCTCCCGCGCCTGTCTGGTCAGTTCGTCCCGGAACATGGGATGGGCAATGCCGATCAACGCCTCCGCCCGCTGCCAGGTCGATTTTCCCTTGAGCTGGACGATGCCGAACTCCGTGGCGACATACTGCACGCAGGAACGGGGAACCGTCACAATCGAGCCGAGCTTGAGCGTTGGAACGATGCGGGAATGGACGTTGCCCTTCTTGTCCGTGAAGGTGGAACTCAGGGCGATGATCCCCTTCCCGCCCCGGGAATTGAAGGCGCCAAAGATGAAATCGAACTGGCCGCCCGTACCGGAAATGTGGACGGTCCCTGCCGACTCGGAACAGACCTGGCTGAACAGGTCGACCTCGATGGCGTTGTTGATGGCGATGACCTTGTCGTTGACTGCAATGACGCGGGGATCGTTCGTGTAGTTCACGGGATAGGAGGCGCAAGCGGGGTTGTTGTGGAGAAAGTCGTAGAGCTTCCTTGTCCCCATGGCAAATGTGTAGACCATCTTGAAGCGGTCCGTCGTCTTCCGGTTACCGGTGATCTTTCCCGTGTTGTAGAGATCCACCATGGAATCGACGAGCATCTCCGTGTGGATGCCGAGGTCCGTGAGGTCGCTCTCGGCAATCATGGCGCCGATGACGTTGGGCAGACCGCCGATGCCGAGCTGCAGGCAGGCGCCGTCCTCGATCTCCTCCATGATGTGACGGGCGATCCGGATGTCCGTCTCTGTCGGGGGGGCCGGCGGAACTTCCAGGATGGGCGAATTTTTTCCCTCCACGACATAATCGACCCTCGACACGTGGACCGACTCCTGGTTCCCGCCCAGGCAGAGGGGCATGTTCTCGTTTACCTCCACGATGACCTTCTTCGCCTTCGTGATGGCCGCCGACGTCAGGGAATTGCACATGCCGAAGTTGAAATAGCCTTGTGCATCCATCGGCCTGGCGCTGACGAAGACATAGTCGTAGTCTCGATATTTCCGGATGATCCGGGGCCCCTGGTGGTAGGTCAGGGGGATATAGCTGCAGAGCCCCTGCTGGTAGAGCTTGCGGC
The DNA here is from genome assembly GCA_002841865.1 of Deltaproteobacteria bacterium HGW-Deltaproteobacteria-19. Classification (GTDB taxonomy): domain Bacteria; phylum Desulfobacterota; class Syntrophia; order Syntrophales; family PHBD01; genus PHBD01. The sequence goes on along the minus strand of PHBD01000015.1, from coordinate 3,113 downwards.
CGACCCCGGAAATATGCCAGTCGTCGTAAATGAAATGCTTCCGATTCGGGTCCGCCTCGATGAACCTGGGAACCTTTGTGATGCAGACGCCGTCGAGCCTGACGTTCGTCAGTTCCTCCGCACGATCGGCGAGGGCTTCATCGATCGATTCCGGCCGGAGGATGAATTCGGCAAAGAAGATCTCATCTCCGGAGTTGATCATGGCCGCCACTTCCGCAGCGGTTCTCAGTTTTTCCCGGTACTTTTTTCTGTTCAGTTCTTCCATGGTTCTGGTCTTCCCTCTTCCAAGTTTATTCAAGTGGATGATAACACAAGTGAATTGTGAGCGTCGGCCACTTTATGGATTCATGTTCGCGAAAGCTGGTCTACGTCTGGAAAATCATTGAATGAAACATGAGGCTTCCTGCGGCAACTGAATGATTCTTGAAGGAACGGTTGTTCGGGCGGAGTATAGGGACAACGATTCAAGCAGTCAATAGGAGTAGAGGCAGGGCGTGGCTAGGAATAAACCTTATGTTCGCTACATGAATCGTCCGATGAAGGGGGAGCGGTCCTTACCCCGCCTCTTCCCGTTCGCCCATGTTCATCAAGGACTTCAGGTGCCCAACGCCGTAGGCGATCAGCTCTCTCACCGTCTCGACCGCCGCCGGCGGGTCCTGCGCGGCGATGGCCTCGACGATCCTGCGATGGAAGGCGGTGACCTGCTTCATGAACGGGACGTCGATGAAGGACTGGCGCGATATGTTGACATAGACATGCTTGAAGGAGTTCAAAAGCAGCGGGTAGAAGAGGTTTCCGGAGGCCATGGCTAAGTGGTGGTGAAAGCGGAAGTACAGGCCCGTCGTGGCGGCGACGTCGTTCAAGTCAATGTTGTCCCACTCTTCCAGAAGCCGGCAAAAGACCTTCAGATGCTCCTCCGTCCGGTTCAGCGCGGCGAGACGAACCGTCTCGGACTCGAACAGGATGCGCATCTCCACCATGCTGTCGAGGAGCTTCGTCTCCAGGGTTCCCGAGTAGTAATTCATCAGGGTGTCGAGGATCGCCAGGGAGCCGTTGGTTCGGTAATCGTTGACCACGGTTCCCACCCGGGGCTTCATCGTGACGAGTCCCCGGGCCTCCAGTTCCAGCAGACCCTCATGGACGACGGGACGGCTCACGCCGAGGGCCTCCGCCAACTCGCGCTCGGAAAGCAGCCTCTGGCCGGCCTCAAGCTTCCCGGACAGGATCAGCGACTCGAAGCGCTCGATGAACACCTCTTTCAGGCTTTTGGCCCGGATCGGCGCCAGCAGTTTCTTCATGGACAATTCGAACCACCAAAAATATGGTTAATTCCAATATCTTGGGACAACGGCGGACGCGGATTCGCCCCCTGGCAGGCGGGGGTTTGGCATAACCGGTCCTCCCACACCTCCCGGATCCCCATAACCCCGTCAGGAATCACAGCCGCTCCACCCGGGGCTTTCCGTCACCGGAGGAAACACCCGCTGCGGACATCCATCCGATTCCCGTGCGGTTTTGCCTTTATCACAAAACAAGTCCGATTTCCCGAAGGAAAGTTGTTCCCTCATTCCTTCGGACTTTTCTTTTTTTTCCATATTGTCAGGAAATCAAACCAGGCCTTGATGTCCGTGATGTAAGCGACACGGTCGCTGATGATCGCGACCGACTTGGCTGATTTGCGGACTTCCCACAGCGTCATGGTGAGAACCGCCAGAGCGACCATCAGCATCACGGCCACACCCATCCAGAAAAACGGCAATATCTGCTCCGCCATAACATCCACCTTCCTTGCCTCTGCAGAAAGGGGCGCCGCGTCCCGGTGACGCCGGCGCAGCGCCCTCTTCAGGTGTCGTCGTATTTTTCCTATACCATGTAGCGTCCGGGAAGCGAGTGCGCCTGCTTGAGGAGGTATCTCAGCTGCTGCTTCTTGTGGGGAGGCAGCACGCAATAGAAAACAATTCCCAGCACCACAATCGCCGTCATGATCAGGCCGAACTTCTTTTTCTTGGTCATCGGAATGCTCCTTTCAACGTCTTATAATCTCTCGTGTTTCACGATCTGGTTGTAGGCGATGTAGCCGGAGGCCACCGTTGTGGGAACGCCGCCGCCGGGATGGGTCCCCGATCCCGCAAGGTATAGCCCGTCGATGCACTTGGACTTGGAGGAGGGGCGGAAGACCGCCTGGTGCGCGGCATCCTGGTGGAAACAGTAGATCGACCCCTCGGGCAGGTTCAGGTTCCGCTCGTAGTCCTTGGGCGAGGCGGCGATCGCATGGACGATATGCCCCTTGAGCCCGGGCACCAGCTTTTCGGAGATGTAATCGAGATACTCTTCGACGAACTGGTCCTTGAAGGTGTCCCAGTCCGCTCCCTTCAGGTGATAGAACGATTCCGGGATCACGTTGATGACGTGGTGCCCCTCCGGGGCCAGGCTGTCGTCGGAATGCGAAGGCCAGCAGACGAGGCCGTAGTTCGTGCTCGCCGGCAGCATCACACCCGTTTCGACGTTGTTGGTCCAGAAATCGTTGACCTCCTGCATGGAAACGGCGGTGAAGCTGTGGTGCGCGTCCAGAGGCGGCTTGCAGTCCACGCCCACGTAGATCATGCAGAGCCCCTTGCCGTACTTGAGGCTTTTCACCCCGGAGCGGGTAAGCCAAGGCAGGTTCTCTTCCCCGATGAGATCAAGGTAGAGCATCTTGGGGTTGATGTTGGAGACCACCATCCGGGAGCTGATCTCCCCGCCGTCTGCAAGGACTACGCCCTGGGCGCGGCCGTTGCGGACCATCACGCTCATCACGGTGCTGTTCATCCGGATCTCCAGGCCGTCCTTCCGGCCGCAGCGCAGCAGGGCCTCGGGGATGCGGATCATGCCGCCCCGGGGATACCAGATGCCGCGGTGCTCGCTGTAGGGAATCATGCCGAAGGCTCCCGGGCAGAGGGCCGGGGGCATGCCCATGTAGAGGGACTGGTAGGCCATGGTCCGGAGGACCCGCTCGTCCTTGAAGTACTTCTGGATGAGGTCCTGGTAGGTCGTCATGAAGGTGGGCAGGTAGCGGAGCAGCGCCGGGTTTTTCCGGATCATGCGGGCCATGTCGCCCATCGTGTCGGCGGGGC
>PHBD01000052.1 GCA_002841865.1 Deltaproteobacteria bacterium HGW-Deltaproteobacteria-19 | reverse complement strand
GCCGCTATTCACGCTCCGGGAAGCCCCCCTCCCCGACCGACGTTCGCGGGGGCGCGACCGGGGGTTTCCAGAGGAGCAATTGGGACTTTTTTCCCATCCTTCCAGCCTGACGGACCGTCGACGACGAATCGCGGGAAAAAACGTCCGCGACGGCGGAAGCCCCCGTGGCAGCCCCCGCGCCACGACAATCAGGAAAAGGAAAGTGATTCGGTCAGGTGGGAAAAAATCGAAGAAGGACCAACGGATTTGAAATCCGTTCTGCTTTATTATCTGAGGAGGGATTGCATTCCGTCCCCATAACTCTTGTTGGCTCCGATCACGCCTCCCGGAGAACTTTTACCAGATCGGCTCCGTAGCGGCCCGTCCGTTCGGGAGACAGGATTCCTCTTCGTCTGAGCATCTCGACGGAGGGGTTCTCGATACTCGCAAGGGCCACCATCTCCTGGGAGGAAAGAAGCATGAAGGGCGAGCGGTCCATCTGCTTCGATTTCCACCACCGCCAGGCATAGAGCCGTTTCAGCCGCTCCCGCTGCGGGCCGTTCAGTTCCCAGACTCCCTGGATCCTGCGGTATCCTTCGGGACGGAAGGGGCGCTCCTGCCAGCGGGCGGCGGCGATTTCCCGGAAAGAGCGCTTGGCATCCTCCTGGAGGCCTTTCTCCCGGATGTCCACTGAAAGTATTTCGTAAAGGGGGATCAGGTGCCGTGTGTCCTCCGCCGCATAAGCAAGTTGCTCTTCCGACAGGGGCCGGACGTCCCAGATGGATCGCTGGACCTTCTTGCGCTTCGGGAAGGGGATGCCGAGGCATTCCTCTACGAGGGCGGCCAGGGAGAGGTTTTGGTGTCCCAGGAGTGTGGCTGCCCGGTACGTGTCGAAGACGTTCCGGAAGGTAAAACCGAAATCCCGGTGGAGGAGGCGGATGTCGTTGTCGCCGGCGTGGAACACCTTCAGCACCTCGCGGCTTGCGAAGGGCTTGGTAAGGTATTCGGGTGGCGTGCCGTCCAGGGGGTCCACCAGGTAAGTCATGGAGGGCGTCTTGACCTGGATGAGGCAGAGCTTGTCCCGGAAATAGCGGAAGGAGTCGTATTCCGTGTCCAAGGCGATCCAGGGAGAGGATGCGATGTCGCGGCCGGCCTCCTGCCGCTTCTTCGGGGTGTCCACCCAGATCCATCCGGTTTCCGATTCCATGACCGTTCTTTCCGTTCGCTGGACGTATTGAGATTTCCTGCCGGGATGATAGCTGCAATACGCCAAGGGAGGGGGTTTGTCAACGGACGATGGTGCGGAAACCGGGGATCGGCCGGTCATGAAAGGAAACGTTTCCGGATGCGGGATGGGGCCGGGGAGGGAGGGGGATTCGCCCCCCGGCCCGCCGGGCCTGCCCTCAGAACTCGAAGGTCAGGCCTCCCTTGAAGGTCCGCTCCGGCATGGGGTAGTACACCCGGGGCGTCCAGGCCGTTTCCTCGACGCCGTAAGAGGAATACGTCGCGTTCAGCAGGTTTTCCACACCGAGGAAGACCGTCAGCTTCAATCCCTTGCACTCCGGCCGGTAGAACGCGTACAGGTCGAATACCGTGTGGGATTCGAGCTTGTCGCCGTCGTTGTTGTTGTCGCCGCTCATGTAGCTGTCGCCGACATACCTCACCTCCGGTTTCACCGTTACGGCGTGCGGCAGGCTGAATTCGACGCCCAGCCGGGCCATGCGCCTCGGGACAAGGGGGATCTCCTTACCGTTGAATTCCCCCGCCTCGAAGGTCGCCCGGTGATAGGTGAAATTCCCGTACAGCCGGGCGAATGTTACGGCCTGCCAGGAGAAGGAAGCCTCCACGCCTTCGTGGCGGGTCGGGTCAAGATTTTCGTTGCGATAGGTCAGGCTGTTCCAGGCGATCTCGTTCTCCATGTCGATGCGGAAGACCGAGAGGGCGATCTTGAGGTTGTCCAGGGGGAAGAACTGGGTCCCCGCCTCATAGCTCCGGCCGGTTTCCTTTTCGATGTCCGTGTAAAGGGGGGTGCCACCGTAGCCGTTGAAGGAAGCCTGCTCGTCCAGGAACGGGAAGCGGAAGACCGTCGCATATTTGGCATAGACGCTTGATTTTGCGCCGATCAGCCAGGTAAGGGCACCTTCGTAGGCCTCGGCATGGTGTATTTTTTCCTTGTCCGTGAAGCTCTGGGCAGGAATGGTGTGATTGTTGTAATCTCCCCCCATTGCGGCCCGCTCCGTCCGGTAGCCGGCGCTCAGGATCAGGTTCCTGAGTACGCTGAATTCATCCCGGACGTAGAAGGCCAGGCTGTTCTTGTACAGGTCCGCGATGGCTGTCCTTTCTGTTCGCTCCCGGCTGCTGTAGAATTTCTTGACGTACGGCTCCCGGTAGACGTCGACGCCTGTCGTCAGCTTGTTGGAAAATCCGAAGATTGCGTGATCGAGAATATATTTCGGTGTGAAGCCGTAGGTCTCCGATTCCGTGTTGGTGTAGAGCGCCCAGGAAGCCATGTTGGCATCAAGCTCCTTTTTGCCGTAGAGGGCGTTCATCTCCAGGCGCCCGAAGGCGCCGAGGAGGGACTCGATCTTCAGGTTGATATTCGTATGCTTGTCCAGTCCGTCATCCCCGTAGCCCCCGGTGGTCCAGTAAGCGGGACGGGCCGGTTCGGCCTGCCGGCGGTCCGAGGCCATCTCCATCCTGGTGAGGTTTCCCGGGAGTTCGTAATCGGAACGATTGAAGGAGACCCCCAGGGAGGCGGAGAGGACATCCGCGGCGTCGTAGCGGAGATTCATGCCGGCACTCTGCGAGGAAAGCGTGGAATGCCTTCGGTATCCGAGGGAGAAGTAATTTTCCCCCTGGACGGAATAGGAGAGCTGCCCCGTCTTTCCGGACGCCCCCGCCTTCTCGCTGTGGAGGCCGTAACTGCCGCCCGTCACGGAGGCGTAGGCCCGTGTCTTCGGTGTTCCCTTCTTTGTGATGATGTTGATGACACCGGCCACGGCGGCGTCGCCGTACAGGACGGAGCTTGCTCCCCGGACCACCTCGACGCGCTCGACGCTGGACAGGGGAACCTGGAACCAGTTTACAGAGGCCATGTCCGGCCGGTTCAGGCGCTGCCCATCCAGCAGAACGACGGTTTTTCCGTACGGATTGCTTCCTCCGAACCCGCGCAGGTCCACGATTGTCTCAGGGGAGTTGCCGCTGTAGGAGCGGACCTGGATGCCCTCGATCCTCTCCAGGACCTCCACGAGACTTGTGGCCCCGGAGTCGCGGATGTCCTTTTCCGTGATCACCGTGACGGCCGCGGGGACGTTCCGGACCTCCTCGGTGCTTCGCGTGGCCGTGACCACGACCTCTTCCATGACGACCGGGCTGTCGGACGGCTGCTGCGGCGCCCGGGCGGCCAGAGACAGGGGAACGGTGATGGCGAGGCAGGTGCAGGTGAAAAGAATAATGACAAGTGAACGGACGATGCTCTTCATGGAAACTCCTTTCTTCCCCCTCGGGAATCGGAATGAGTTTCCCCCGGTCGAGTGTCCTGGCTTGCGGCCTCTTTCGATCCTACTCTCTGCGCCTTCCCGATCCCCTGGATCAACCCGGGTCCCCGAAACGGGGCGGGATGTTCCGGATCCGTGGCCTTCTGCAGATTTCGTTCCGCTTACAGTTGCGGGGCAGCGCCGGCGTTGAACCGGCTTCCTCGCTCCGGGGGAGTGTTGCAGATCGGTGTAATCCGGGGCCTGCCTGTCTGCGGATGGCGGTCCACCCGCACGGGCGCCCCGAAGACGTCCAGAATACTTTCCTCCGTAATGATATCCTCGGGCGTCCCCTCGCCGTAGACGGCTCCTTCTTTCAGGAGGACGATCCGCCGGCAGTAGAGGGACGCCAGGTTGATGTCGTGGCTGACGGCAATCACCGTCAACCCCTGCGTCCGGTTCAGTTCCGAAACCAGGCTGAAGAACGTGCTCTGGTGGCGGATATCCAGATTGGAAGTAGGTTCGTCCAGGAGGAGGATCCGCGGCTCCTGGGCCAGTGCCCGGGCGATGAGGACCCGCTGGCGCTCCCCGCCGCTGAGTTCGCTCATGGACCGTCCCGCAAGCGGGAGAGTCCCCGTTCTTTCCATGACGTCCCTGGCGATCTCGAAGTCCCGTTTTCCCTCGAACCGCCATCGTCCCAGGTGGGGGGCCCGGCCCATGAGAACGATTTCCTGAACGGTAAAGGAGAAAATCAGCGGAGAGTCCTGGGGAACCACGGCCACCATCCGGGCCAGTTCGTTCCGTTCCAGGGACGCTGCATCGGTTCCTTCCAGGAGAACCCGCCCTTCCCGGGGGGCGATCACTCCGTCGATCAGATTCAGGAGTGTCGTCTTGCCGGATCCGTTGGGACCGAGAATCCCGAGGAATGCGCCGCGCTCCGCATCCAGGGAGACGCCCTTGAGCACCCAGGACCGGTCGTATCGGAAGCCCACCTTTTCCAGGCGAATGGATGGCATCATGCTCTCCTCCGCAGCAGGTAAATGAAAAACGGGGCGCCGCAGAAAGCGGTGACGACTCCCACGGGCAGCTCTGTCGGTGCGAGCAGGACCCGGGCAAGGGTGTCCGCCGCGATCAGGAAGGCCCCCCCGAAAAGAAGGGATGCCGGGAGGAGCAGGCGGTGATCCGCACCCAGAAGCATTCGCATCATATGGGGAATGATGAGCCCGACGAAACCGATGGTCCCGCAGAGCGAGACGGCCGCTGCCGTCAGGATGGAGGCCGCCACCAGCAGGATCTTCTTCGTGCTCTCGACGGAGACGCCCAGGCGAAGGGCGGTTTCCTCGCCGACGACCAGGAGGTTCAGGGAACGCCCGTGGGCGTAAATCAGGATGAACGTGCCCAGGAGAACCAGCGCGATGATGCCGATGTCCTTCCCTGAGGCGATCCCGAGGTCCCCCATGATCCAGAAGACCACGTTGTGCACCTCGTTGCTGCTGCTGATGGACAGGAAAAAAAACACCAAGGCGGTGGTGAAGGCGTTGACGATGACCCCCGCCAGGATGAGCGTGTTGGAGGACAGGGAAGCGTTCTTACGGGCCGTCCCGAAAACCAGGAAGGTGGCCGCCAGGGCCCCGGCAAAGGCCAGGAGCGGCGTACCGAAGGGGACGGTGGAGGCGCCGAGAAGGATGCCTGCGACGGCTCCGGCGGAGGCGCCGCCGGAAACGCCCAGGATATAAGGATCTGCCAGGGGATTGCGGAGAAGGGCCTGGTAGACGACACCGGCCGTGGACAGGGCGGCCCCCACGATTCCGGCGAAGAGGACCCGGGGGATCCGGATCGAAAACAGGATCATCCGTTCCGTGTCGGAGGCCGCCGTTTCCGCCGCATGCCGGTCCCGGAAAAGACTCCTCAGGACTTCCAGGGGGGCGATCTCCGACGGACCGACGAGGACGGCGATAAAGGCGACGAGCAGGAAAGCCAGGGAAAAAAGGAGCGTCACCCGGATCAACCGGGCCGGTGTGACGATTTTGTGGAGTGTGTCTTCCACGGGTTGCCTCCCTCGAGGTCATGGGGACGGACCGGTCTTCCGGCTTCGGGCGACCTACTTGCCCGCCTTCCCACCACGGTTCATCCGCGGCAGTGGCGTTTCGGGCTTTCGTTCCCTTCACGGCTGCGGGGCAGCGGGGGCTTTTCACCCCTCTTCCTCGGCATCCGTCCCGCGCGGTGGATCCGCGCTATGATGCGTATGTGTAGGAAAGAAGGCCGTTGCTTGTCAAGGTGAAAATGGAGCAGCCAGGAATGGGGGAGGCCTGCCGGAGTGGTCACTCGAACCTTGCACCGCAGGGGCAAACCTGTTACTAATCCACCAGAATTCGTCCGACATTTCCTGTATCTGGGAGGATCCGGAGTGACAGAGAAGACGAATACCAGTACCAGCACCAATACGAAGGAGCAGTTGGTCCGGAAGATCGGGCAGCTTCGGAGGAAACTTGAGAAACTGGCCCCGTCGGGAACGGATCGTCCCCTCGTGGAGGGTCTCTATCGAAGCCTCGAGCATACTTCCCGGGCAGGTATCTACGTTGTACAGGAGGGGAAGTTCCGGTTCGTCAACCAGTATGCGGCGGACTACTGGGGGTACCCGCGGGAAGACCTTCTGGGCACGGCGTCCATGAGCCTCGTCCACCCGGAAGACCGGGAACGGGTCCGTCAGGCGGCCATCCAGATGCTCCGGGGCAACCGGACCTCCTCGTATGAATTCCGTACCATCACCAAAAGCGGCGACATCCGGTGGATCACCGAGGTCATTACTTCCATCCGTTACAAGGGGCGCCGGGCCGTCCTGGGCAACTCGATGGACATCACCGAGCAGATCGAGGCCCGGGACAAGCTGGCGGAGCTGGAGGCCCTGGAGGCATCCATTCTCGAGGCCATCCCCCATGCTGTCATCGGCCTGAAAAACCGCCGCATCATTTTTGCCAACGACGGAGTCGAGCGGGTCTTCGGCTGGCGCGCGGAGGAGCTGATCGGCGCCACGACCCGGGTCCTGTACCGAAGCGACGGGGACTGGGACTCCATTGCCCAGGTACTCTATTCCACCCTTGAGACCCAGCGTACCCACAGCACCGAGTTCCCCTGCCGCCGGAAGGACGGGCGTTATATCGAATGCCTCATCACGGCCTCCCGCATCGGGGAGAGCCTCAAGGAAAAGAACATCGTCATCACCTTCGAGGACATCACGGACCGCAAGCTCGCCGAGGAGGCCTACCGGACCATGGCCGACAGCTCCCAGGCAGGGGTCTATGTCGTTCAGGACGGGGTCTTCCAGTTCGTCAACGAAAACGCCGCCGGGTACGCCGGGTACAGCCAGAAGGAACTGACGGGGATGAACTCGATGCAGCTCGTCCACCCGGAAGATCGCTTCAAGGTGAGGGAAAACTCCCACCAGATGCTTCACGGAGACCGGCGCTCCCCCCACGAGTTCCGGATCATCACGAAAGACGGCCGGATCCGGTGGATCATGGAAACGGTCACCTTCATTCCCTACAGGGGCCGGCGGGCTGTCCTGGGCAATTCCATGGACATCACGGAGCAGAGCGCGGCCCGGGACAAGCTGGCAAAGCTCGAGGCCCTGGAGGCCTCGATCCTGGAGGCCATTCCACACGCCGTGATCGGCCTGCAGGACCGCCGGGTGATCTTCGCCAACGACGGCGTTCAGGCTGTCTTCGGCTGGCGGGCCCGGGACATCGTCGGCATGAGCAGCCGCATTCTCTACCGGACGGACACGGATTACGAGGCCATCGCAGATATCCTCTACAACACGCTGGAGAAAAAGCGGACCGTGAGCGTCGAGTTTCCCTGCCGCAAGAAGGACGGGACCGATATCGTCTGCCTGGTCAGCGCCTCCCGGACGGGGGAGAGCCTCCAGGAAAAGCGGATTGTCATCACCTACGAGGACATCACGGAGCGGATGCGCGCCAATGACGAACTGGAACGCTCGCGTCAGCAGATGCGGAACCTGTCCGCCCACCTGCAGTCGGTCCGGGAAAAGGAACGAACCCGCATTGCCCGGGAGCTCCACGACGAGCTGGGTCAGCTCCTGACGGCCCTCAACACGGACCTCGTCCTCCTGAACCGCAAAGTACCGGAAGAGCAGCACGAAATCAGGGAACGGATCGACGGCATGTCGGGACTCGTGGACATGACCATGAAGACCCTCAAGCGGATCTACATGGACCTCCGCCCGGGCATGCTGGATCACCTGGGACTCCCCGTCGCCATCGAGTGGCAGGCGAGCGAGTTCACCAAGCGGACGGGAATCCACTGCCGGGTCACGGTGGAGCCCGAGGACATGCAGCTAAACCCGGACCTGTCCACGGCGGTCTTCCGAATCTTCCAGGAGACCCTGACGAACGTCTGGCGCCATGCCGAGGCCAAGCGCGTCCAGGTTTCCCTGAAGCTGACCGGCGGAGAGGTCCGGCTCACCGTAAAGGACAACGGGAAGGGCATCACGGAGGAGCAGATGGCCAAACCCGATTCCTTCGGCCTCCTGGGGATGAGGGAGCGGGTCTCCTACTGGGGGGGAGATGTGAACATTACGGGAAAAAAAGGGAAGGGAACGACCGTCAAGGTTCGAATTCCTTATGAGAACAGAGGAGATACAGCATGAAAAAAATCCGCATCCTCATTGCCGACGACCACCCCATTGTCAGGGCCGGCTTCAAACAGGTCCTGTCGGAGACCCCCGACATGGAGGTCACCGACGAGGCGGGAAACGGGCAGGAGGTCATGGCCTGCGTCCGCAAGAAGGAACACGACGTGATCCTCCTGGACATCTCGATGCCCGGCCGTAGCGGACTGGAAGTCCTGAAGGACCTGAAGGACGAGAAGCCGAAGCTGCCCGTCCTGATCCTCAGCATGTATCCCGAGGAACAGTACGCCATCCGGGCCCTCCGGGCAGGCGCCTCGGGGTACCTGACCAAGGCCAGCGCTCCCAACGAGCTGATCGCGGCCATCCGGAAAGTCGCGGAAGGTGGAAAGTACATCAGCGCCACCCTGGGGGAGCGACTCACCGAGTTTCTCGGCACCGACATGACCCGCCCGCCCCACGAACTCCTGTCGGACCGGGAGTACCAGGTGATGCTCATGATCGCCTCCGGCAAGACGGTTTCCGCCATCGCCGACGAGCTGTTTCTCAGCGTGAAAACGATCAGTACCTATCGAACCCACATCCTCGAGAAGATGAGGATGAAGAACAACGCCGAGATCACCCTCTATGCCGTGCAAAACAAGCTTGTCGGCTGAGAAGACTGGGATCCTGCCGCGCCCCACCGGATGATTGACCGGCCCGGGGCGCGGGCATTCTCACGGGGCGCCCGATTTCCCGATGCCCGGCCTTTGTCGTAGAGACTTTGGAGGCGTAACATCGGACGGACACCGATCCGGATTTTTCTCCCCGACCGAGGCAAGATTCCTTTCCCTTCCTCTACCGATTTCAGAGCCCTCCCGATAGTGCAATCCTGTTTGATCGTTTATCCTGCAATCGAAAAAAAAAGGCAGAGGCAAGAGGAAGAGAGATGCTGAAAAAAGAAATCACCGGAAGAACCATCCTGGAGAGATACAGCAGGGCCGTCAAGCGAGGCGGCCTGTGGTTGGACCCTACGTGTTGTCCCCACATGACCGGGAAATAAGGCCGGCGAAGCGGCCGGTAAAAAAATGCGATAAGGCAGAGAGAAAAGGAGAAGGAACCATGAAACGGAAAGAAGAGAAGGCAAGAGGAAAGAAGATCCCCCGGAAGATCGAAAAAGGCTGGGTGGATCCCATGGCGACCCCGATGGACATCGCCTAGGCAGAATCCCACCACCCCGCCCGCTATCCGGCGGACATGTGAGGCCACACCCCTCCCCGAGCCCCTCTCCTTTTCGAAGGAGGGGGGCTCTTCTTTGTGGAGATAGAGCGACGGATTTCAAATCCGTTCCTCTTCCTTTTTTCTTTTCCCTTCGTGCCAAGCCGATTCCCCTTTCCTTTTACATTCAGCGCATCGGCGCGGGGGCTGCCACGGGGGCTTCCGCCGTCGCGGACGTTTTTTCCCGCGATTCGTCGTCGACGGTCCGTCAGGCTGGAAGGATGGGAAAAAAGTCCTTCTGAGTAACATGACGCCAAGTGGCACTTCTGAGTAACATGACGCCAAGTGGCATTATTCGTTGATGTTTATGATTGAGTAGTGACAGCCTGCGTGGCGATCAGTTCGAAGCCCAGCGACTGTGCTTTTCGTTTCAGGTTCTGGATCACCCGTGTTCGGTGGCGTTGCTCGTAATAGTCCTGGCCGATATCGACGTACGAGGTCCCATGCTTGAGCATCAGATAAACCAACCGTGCCATCTTGTGAGCGGTCGCTGTAATCGCCTTGGGTGCTCCCAGCCGGGCTCTCTGCCGTCTCAGGTATGCCCCGAGGGCGCTCTTGGAGTTGAACAGCGTGAAAGCGGCCATGCGCAGGGCTGTGGCAGCCTTGTTCGCCACCGGCTTGGTGGCGCTGCTCAACACTTTACCGCCGCTGACCTTGGTGCCGGGAGCCAGGCCCAGCCACGAGGCAAAGTGCTTGGCCGTCTTCCAGCGGCTCATGTCGGTGCCGATCTCGGACAGAACCTTGAGGGCCGTGTTCGTGTCCACCCCGTTAATCGTAGTCAGATCCACACCCGACATGCGCTGAAGTGCTTCCCCCAAGTTGCCGGCGGGCGGATCACCCGCGCTGTCCCCGCCATCGAACTGGCGCAACTGCTCCAGAATCTGCCGGTCGCAATCGGCGATCTTCTCCTGGTGAAACTCGTAGAGCTCCACCGCCTGCCGCAGGCTGAACAGATGCTCCGGACGATAGTTGCCATGCAGCGCCCGGGCGATCGTGGCCTCGTCGTTCCTGCACCGCCGATTCCGCAGGGCCGCCAAGGTCTCGGGGCGCCGCTCTCCCTCGAGAATCGCTTTGATGATCCGCATTCCCGTCGTGCCGGTGATGTCCGCAACCACATGATGGAGTTGCAGGTTCATCTGCGCCAGGGCCTTCTGCATCCGCTGGATGTACGAGGAGGCGCTCCGAACCAGCGTGGCCCTCTGACGAACATAGGCCCGAAGCGTGCAAACCTGGTCGGTCGGTCGAAACGCCCCCTGCAGCAGCCCGTATGTGTGCAACTGTTGCAGCCACTGGCAGTCCAGCACATCGCTCTTCCGCCCGGGAACGTTCTTGACGTGACGGGCATTGACCAGCTTCACGTCCAGCCCGTGGCTCTCCAGGATCTCAAAGACCGGAATCCAGTAGATCCCCGTCGATTCCATCGCCACCGTCGTAACCCCGCAGGCCAGCAGCCACTCGGCCATCCGCTCAAGGTCGTCGGTAAACGCCGAAAACTCCCGCACCACCTGCTCGTCGGAACCCTCCGGAACCGCCACGAAATGGCTCCGGGATCCGATGTCGATACCCGCTGCACGAACGTTGATGTGCTGCAGATGCCGGGGAAGCTTTTTGCCCCCTTTCTTGAACGACTTCTTCCGCTTCATGAATCCGACCTCCAATCGCTAACTTTGGCAGGGCCGGAAAGGAGGACTGTCGAATACGGCTCTCTTCTGAACGGGATAGCAAGGGCTTCACCAATGATCCATTCGCCAGTCCCCGGACCACGCTAATTGCCGGGCATAATGCACCAGTGAAAATGCGGCCTCCGCTTCCCGGCTGCCGCCGACACCGTAGACAATGACATGACAAAGAGCAAGTTACTCTCTGATCAACCGCCCCAAGGGGCGGAGGGCGCTAATTGCTCCTCTGG
>PHBD01000014.1 GCA_002841865.1 Deltaproteobacteria bacterium HGW-Deltaproteobacteria-19 | reverse complement strand
CGAAAATACCGCCGATCCTCAGAATTCCCGATCCCTGGTGTTTGCCTCTTCCCGCTGGCACCCGGGCGTCATAGGGATTGTGGCCTCCCGGCTGGTCGACCGCTACTACCGGCCCGCCATTCTTATCAGCCTCAAGGATGGTATCGGCAAGGGATCGGGCCGAAGTATCGCCGACTTCGACATCTACCACGGCCTTCAGCGCTGCGATTCACTTCTTCTTTCCTACGGCGGCCACCGATTCGCCGCGGGCATCTCCATCCGGGAAGAGCATATCCCTGATTTTCGGATCCTCCTCGAAGCGGTGATTCAGGAAGAGACCCAGGCCTCCGACATGGTGTCCCAGACGCTCATCGACGCCGAATGCCGCCTCCAGGACATAACGCACAGCCTCCTCTCCCAGATCGAGACGCTTGCTCCTTACGGCGCCAGCAATCCCGAACCAATTCTCTGCGTTCGCAATGTCAATGTCGTTTCCCCTTCCATCGTCGGCAACAACCATTTGCGGATGCGCATCAACAGCAGCGGCACCCACTGCAATTCCATCTGGTTCAGCAAGGGCCATTACCTGGAAACCATCACGGGGCTCCCCGTAGACATCGCTTTCACTCCGCAGATCAACACCTGGGGCGGCCTCTCGGACATCCAGCTCAAGATGCACGACGTGGCGATCTCGGCATCGAACTGATATCCGCGCCGGGCGTACGACCAAGCAAAAAAGGCAGGCCCGCGGGCCTGCCTTTTCTTGAGTTGTCACCCTTCCCCTCGCTATTTTTTTCCGTTGGTTGAAGCCGCCGGTGCCGGGGCCGATTTTGCTTCCTTGGACACCGGAGCCGGCCCGGAAGGCGGAACGGCGGACGCCTCGCTCACCTCGACCGCGTACGTGTTGTCGCTCCTGTACAAAATCGGGTTGGCATTGTAATTTCTAGCGGGATCCATGTCGAGGGCAATCCGCAGGATGTTGCCGGCAGGGACAAAGGTCGCCCGAACGCGTTTGATCATCGTACCCTGCACCTTCATCTCCGCCCACTCCTTCCGGATGGATGACGTGTTGGTGATATCCAGGACGATCTTCGGCGCCTTTCCTTCAACGTAATAAATCGCCGGCATATAGAAACGGTTGAACTCAACCAGGATCGCCTCCTTGCCTTCCGCCGTGACCTTGAACCGGATGGACTTCACCTGGACATCCACCGTGTCGCTGCCGGCCTTCAGTTTCTGCACCCCAGTGGCAGCCTCTTCCTCCTCCCTGGTCGGGAAGAGCCTTGGCGCATACACGTAGCCCAAGGCGTACCGTTCGGAACGCCGCGTCTCGGCAGGCTTGAATACGGCGTACCAGTCATCCTTCAGGAAATCAGCCTTCACAGCCTGTCCGGCCTGAAGTTGTCCCTTGAGGCCTGAATCGAGAGACCGCTTTGCCCGAATGTTTGTCTTGGCGTGGACATACATGATGGTTCCCCACTTCGCCGGGGCCGCAAAAACTCCATCGACGCCGATAAAAACGGGAATGACCAGCAGGGAAAAAACAAGGGCAAGAATCTTTTTAATCATAGGGACCTCCTTTTCAGTGATTCCAGCCATAACATATCTGCCGATCCTTTTCCATCCTGCCGCGGCATTTGAAATCATTCGGCGGGACAACATTTTTTCTTATTCTACCGCGGCATCCATTTCCTGACACCGAAGCTTTCTTCCAGTCCCATTTTCCAGACACCATTCTCTTTAACGACCTTGAGGACAGCATCTCCGTTCGAGCCTCTGAACCGCACGACGATGTCCGCCTCTTCGTCACCTACCTTGCCCATCACCCATCGACTCTCCTTTATTAAGGAATTTGGATCGAACGCTGCCAGATAATTTTCCCAGTAAACAATCGCGCTCGGCCCCGCATTCGCAAAATCCTCATGGAGTTTTGTTGCACTGTCACATGTGACATGGAAGACGTTACAGGCCTTAAGCACGTCCCTCACGATGGCGTCTTTTGATTTCCTGCTGATGCCTTCCCAGACGTCCCTGTACCTCTTCTCGTTCATATGGATAAAGGGCTTCTCGGCTGCCGAAAGAATCGAATTCTGTTCATCCGGTGAAACTCGCATCTTTTGCGCTGCCTGGCAGGAAACCAGCATCACAGCGAGACAAGATATAAATAGCAGGGAGACGAACTGCTTCGTTTTTCTCACGAAACAGGGCCGCATCCTCACTACTCTTCTTCTCCAACGGCTTGTCATTGTTCGCATATCGTCAATCACAAAAATAAGGGGGCTGTCGATGTTTTGAAAACTGCCCCCTCGGAAACGGATTTCCGGACGGATCTTAATGGTGAGTCGTTGTCGTGTGCCCCGAAAGAGTATTGCCACCACCACCGCCGCCGCCACCGCCGCCAGATAACGCAACCGCCGCGGCAACCAGCGCCGCAACAATCACCGCACCGATGGCGATGGTTCCCGCACCGATGGTCATGGTCGTCGCCGTCCCCCCGGCCGTTCCTGCCGCCGCCGCCGCTGTTGTCGCCGTCGTAACGGCCGGTGCGATCGATGCGACAGCCACAGCCGTCTGACCCGTCGCCAACGCAACAGAGCCCGCTGCCGTAGTTACGACGACGGAACCGGACAAACAGGTGACGGTTGTCGTCGGCACCCCGTCAGCGCCGATTACAACCGCAAATTCGACCACGGTTCCACTCAACCCTGCAACAGCGGTCGGGCTCTCCAGGTCGAATGTGTTCCTGCCCCCGACAAACCGTTTCACATCGGCGGCGATCTTGCCGAAGGCCAGGTAGATCTTCGCGGATCGGATTCCGCCCCGGAGCGCAAATTTCTTCATGATGAAACGGCTGTTCCGATCAATCGTGATCACCGTATCGTCCTGCAGCATCACCTTGACGGAGGCGTTCTTCCCGGTCTGGATGACGTCCCCCTCCTGCACGTCTTCCCGTACGGCCGGCTTGTACATAACCCCCGCCCGGATCAACGTAATATCACCGTTGACCAGGATGAACTGCCCCACTTTGGGTGTGGAAAGCGCGGCAACCGGAACGATGAACTGAAAGGAAAAAATGACTGTGATCAGACAACGAATCCAAACCCTTCTCACGATCTCCTCCTTGGCGTTCAGTTGTACAAAAGAGTCCCGATATCACAACGACTGCTTCTCCTCGTCAAAACACCTTGATGATGATCCCCGTCGTGGCCGCGATGTTCATGAGGATTTGAGCCATGTCGCGGATCTCCCGGAGCCAGGCGATCCGTTCCAGTTTCTCCGGAACAACCACTACATCCCCCGGTTCCATGGCGTCGGCGCTCTCTGCAAATGGTGCAATCTCCCATCGATCCTTACCGTCACTCCATGTCAGGTATCGATCACCTGCCTTGATGGCACTGCCATTGGCCTTCAAAATGAAGATGTTGCCCTCATCCGCGTACTGGCCATACCCGCCGGAGAGGCGGATATAATCCCTGTAATCCAGACGGTCCATGAACAGGTGGCTCGTCGGGCTCATCACGGCACCCGCCACGTTCACGACGCTCGGCCGCGGCGGGATGTACAGGCTGTCACCGTTTTCCAGCTCGATGTCATACGGACCGCCCTTGAGGACCCGAAGGTGAGCAAGTTGGATCGTCATGCGGCCCGTGGCCTTCAACTGGCGAAAGACATCGACCAGTTTCTTTTTCTGATCCAGCTCGATCCTTCTGGCTGCCACTTCCTCAGCGGAGAGCGAAGAGGAGATTTGTGCCGCGCCTCCGGCAAGGATCTCTTTCTCCATTCTCCGGGCCATATCCTCCAGGCTGGCTTGCTGCAGCGACCGTACGCTCTCCCTCTTGAAGACGGCGCCCCGCAGGTATGCCTTGTCCGTAAAGCCTCCGGCCCGCTCGATCAGTGACGACAGCCTCTCTCCCTTCCGGACGGCATACTTCCCCTCGAAAAGAAATTCCCCCGAAACAAAGGCAAACTGTTCCGTACGCCAGTTGCTGATTCTCCTGACCAGAAGCCTGTCGAAGGGATTCAACTCCACATCGGCCTCTGGTTTTCCCTCAAGCACGTCTTTCAAGCGGATCTTTTTGTGCTGGAGAACCCCCCTCCTCCCCTCCTCCACCGTTTGCGAAGAAAGCTCCGCCTCTTCCCGGTAGGCCGACTCCAGCAGGCCGCCGCCCTTGAAGACAAGATCGCTGACTTTCATGCCTTTCGTGTACACATAGATTCCGGGCCGGCTAACCTCTCCCTCCACATAGACGTATTGACGCGGCATTTTTTCCCAGATGGAATGAACGACGATGCGATCTTTCGGCAAAACGGCATGGTTTTCCCGCGGATCCCCGGACATGGCCTTTCCGACGTGGAAATAGAAGGTCTCGTACTCCCGGTTATTCCTGAATCGGACAATCTCCCCCATCTCCCGGTCTGCATCGGGCGTAAGTCCACCCGCACCGAGGATAGCGTCCCGGACGTGCAGGTTCTCCGTGACCAGGAATCGGCAGGCCAGGGAGAAATCCTTTTCCACATCGCTGATTCTTTCCAGGTAGCCGGGCATGTTCATCTTTCTCATTTCCGCTGCCACTTCCCGGAGATCTTCCTTCGGGTCATAACGGCCTTCCTTTTTCAAGCGCCCGGAGATACGGAGCACCCTATCCGCCAGCAGTTTCTGATTGTCGCGTTCGAGATCCTCGCCGATTTTCCGGATTTTGGCGGCCTGCGCCAACCAGTCTTTCTTACGATCTGTCGGCCCCGGCTGTGCCTTCGGGACTCTTTCCAGGGAATCTCCGGAGAATTCGGCCATCTCCAGGCAGTCTCCGCGGATCTCACCCTCGATGCTGGCAAACGGCTTGTCCTGAAACATCCAGCGGGAGAATACGAACACCTGGTCCCCGGGCCTCAGTTCGATGTTGGCGGTTTCATCCTTTTCAATGAGCAGACGGTGCAGATTGAAGGACACCAGCATCGTGCTCCGTTCGGGCAGCTTGATTCTCTTGATCAGGGCATACTCAAAATATGTTTCATTCTTGAGGTTGTCGACTCCATGGATGAGGTCCAGCACCCGCATTCCGGGCTTATGCTCGAACTTGCCGGGCTTGTGGATGTTCCCCTCCAGATAGACGGCGTTCCGGTCGATGTCGACGATGGAGAAAATCCGCACCAGATCAGCATCCCGCATCTGGAACCCGGCAGATTTCTTCAGATCCCGGTCGCTCAGATCGATGACGACCTGCTGTTCGTTGTTCTGCACCCTCGATACCTGGATCTGTTGCATATAGGCCGACGGGATGATCCCCCCTGCAAGTTCGAAGACTTGGTACAGGTCCGTTGCATCCCTCATCTCATAGATCGCCGGCCGGCGCACGTTGCCGGCGACGCCCACGATCGGGCCGGCCACGGGTACGAATACGACGTCGTCCCGACGTACGGTCATGTCCCCGGACCGGTCGCCTTTCAGGAAAAGGTCATAGAGGTCAAAGGACCCCACGATCCTGCCTTTCCGGCGGAGCTGAATCTTCCGCATCGACCCGATGTCCGTCGGGCCGCCGGCCATAAGCAGGGCGTCGGTGATGGTTGCCAGGGAACCGATGGTGTAAGCCCCAGGCCGGCGCACGTCGCCCAGGACGAAGATGGGGATCGTCTTCAGCGACCCCATGGAGATGTCGACACTGGCGCCGACGATCTGCTGAGCCTGGGCGATGACCTTCTTGGACATTTCCTCGAAGCTCATACCGGCCACAAAGATCGGGCCGATCTGGGGAAGCGTGATCTTGCCGTCCCGATCGACGATCAGGTTGTGCTGACCGCTTACACGGCCCCATAACAGGATTTTCACCTCATCCCCGGGCCCGACGACATAATTCATCGGAACGGGGATGTCCTTCCGGTCCGTCGTCATGCTGACCGCGGCTTCCCTGAAAAAGTCGTATCCGAAAGGCTTCAGGTCCTCCGACACGTCCTGAAATCGCCCGGCCGGTCGTGACCGCTCGAAAAGGCCTTTTCTTTTCGGTTCCGGCATTAATTCCGTCGGTACATGGATCCCCTGAGCCGACACGTTTTTTTCAGCCTTGACTGCAACCGGTTCCACTGCCGTGCCTGAAGCGGATATCTGGCTCTTCAAGGCCTGGCACTGATGCGGCGCAAGGTTCTTCTGCCGGCAGATGGCGTCGACCGACAGGTCCTGACTGACACCCAGGTTCAGGGCACCGTTAAAGCTCCCCGGCGAAACGCTCGATGCCGAGGCTTGATTCTTCAGGACCTGGC
Organism: Deltaproteobacteria bacterium HGW-Deltaproteobacteria-19; assembly: GCA_002841865.1. GTDB lineage: Bacteria > Desulfobacterota > Syntrophia > Syntrophales > PHBD01 > PHBD01. The sequence goes on along the minus strand of PHBD01000014.1, from coordinate 111,491 downwards.
ACCGCTCCGGCGTCAGGTTCTTCTGCTGACAGATGGTGTCGATCGACAGCTCCTGCGCCAGAATGGGTTCGGCGGCCAGCATGAAGAACATTAAGGTTAAGAAAATCGATTTAACGGACCGGATTTTCATTCTCTCGCTCCTTCAGGAAATTTTTCCAACCTTCCAGGTTTTCCAGCACAAACACGACCGCAACGGCAACAAACAGGGAAAGAAAGAGACTCACCAGAACGATCTGCATCCGCTTCGGCTTGAACGTCCTGTCGGGTGCCCTGGGCGGGTCGATGACCTTGAAGGCGAAGTTCTCCTTCGCCTCCGCCGTCATGGACCGCTCGATCTGCTGGGCGATCATGTTGTAGATGTTCTGCCGGATGAACGGATCGGCGGTCTTGTCAAGCTGTTCCTCGAGCAGAGCAACACGACGGGCCTCGCTGCTCATGTGGTCGTTCAAGGCGGTCAGGAAGTACTCCACGATTTTTGCCGCCATGTCAGGGTCCGGGTGGCTGACGGCAATGGTGATGGAGTTTTCATCCAGATTGTTCTTCACAATCACCATGTCGTCGAGTTTTCGCAGACCGTCCCAAGTGTCGGGAACACGTTCATCCTTTATCGGCTTTCGCGGCATCTGTGCAGGTTGCAGCACCTGAACGGCCTTGCCGACATAGGTGAGAGGGTTCAGGCTGATGCCACCGAGCAGCCCTACTTTCCAGCGGTTCTGTTTCCAGTCCCATTGGTCCGGGAACAATGCGGGCAGCAGGTTGTTCCTCTCGATGATTTTTTCCCGCAGGATCTTCGAGTTCAGGAAGTTCATGATGTCTGTGGCGCTGGCCGGAACGCCAAGGAGCGATGCCCCGGCGATGCCACCGAACTGCTGCGCAAGGGTCGATAGCGTTCCGCCGTTGTCTTTCCCGGCAATGGGGGAGATGACCGCCGTCGCCTGGTAGACGTCCTCCATCAGCAGGGTCGACACGACGGTCAGAACCAGGACCGCCAGGACGAACCGACCGATGAAACGCTTTCGCCGTTTGACGACCAGCCAGAAGTCCATCAACTGGACCATGGCGTCGTCCCCGGAACCCTCGTTCGTCGGCCGCCTTTCTTCTTTCATTGCGTTTTCCTTACCGATCCCCATTACGTCCCTTCTTTCAATTACCTGGATAACGTGCTGCTCAATCTACGATCATTCCTGTCATTGGATCATGCCCCGGTCTCTGTCCATGAGCACCTTGACACTGCGGCCGATGAAGTCGAAGAGGCTCCCCGGATGTGCGATGTCCTGGGCCACGTCTCTCGTCCAGGGGGAAAGCGAGTAGCTGTATGACGTCTTCGAATCCCTGCCGAGGAAAAGGCTTATCGGGATCGATACGGAAATCCCCTTGTCGTGGTATCCCCGGTTGTAGCTGTCCCTGAAGATGGACGTGTCGGAAACGCCGTACCAGGCGGACAGGACCACACCGTGAAAACTCTTCGAGACGGTCACCTGCACGCCATTGTCCCCCGCCAGGAACCGCCCGGCCTTCACGTCGATATTCGCGTCCAGTTCCGGGATGTTCAGGCGGGTATTGAAAAAACCCGTCGTGTAGTAATCCTTGTAGTCGTTTTCCTTGAGCCTGAAGGGACTCTTCGGGTCCCGCTTTTTTACTGCACTCCCGCCCACACCGACGAGCAGTCGCCCTCCAAAGAGCGGCGTCGCGATCTCCGCGTCGACACCGGCATACTGGATCTCCAGGAGCCCGGCGGACAGCCGGCTGTAGATCTCCCTCTCGCTCTTCCAGATCTGGCTGACCGACAAGCCGCTCAGGCTGACTTTTTCCTGGATATAGTCCACCAGGTCCGTCCGCACGGCATTCGAGGAGGGGGTGTTGGGAGAAGAAATCGTATTGGCGGGAAACGTCTCCGCCGCGACCAGCAGGGCACTCCCCGGCCATGGCGAGAAGCTGACCCACCCGCTCAAACCGAAGCGATACTTGAAGAAGCCCGAGGGATCGTTCAGGTAGGTCCTGCAATCGGGTTTCAGCCCATAATCGAAATATTCCTTTCGTTTCGTCTCTGACTTCAGTGGTTTCCGTACGTCCGCCCGCAGTTCGGATATCTGCATGAATTCACGAAGGTTCAGCTGTTTCGTGGCATACATCCGGATGTCCTCGCGGGTGGTCGAGAAGGATGTCATCGGAATGCCCAGCTGAGTAAGGAAGATATGCACACCCTGTATCCCCGGAGGTGCCACCCGATCGACAACCCGCAGGACAACCCCCATGGCTTTCATTTCGTATAAGTATCTCCGGTTGGCAGCCTGCACCCACAGATCGCCTCCGGCTTCCAGGATCCTGATGTCGCTGAAACCGGACAGGGAAAGCGCTTCCGTTAACCGCTCCGAGAACGGCTTTGACCGCATCTCCGTGCTTTCCAGCAGGGGCGGATCGGCGATGGGAAGCAGAGGCCGGCCAAGATCGAACGTGAAATTCAGGTTCGCCCCGACCGTGTCTCCCCGCTGGTAGCTCAAAACAACTTCCGCCCAGTCCCAGGGCCTGATCCGCACGCCGTAGTTGAATTTCGAAGGCACAGCCTCACTGAAGTATGTGGAATATGCCGGATCGCGCCGATGCGTGTGATAGGGCGCCGGATCGTATTCGACCATCAAAGAAAGCCAGTCAACGGGGGAGAACTCAACGCCCCAGAAATAGTTCGCGTCGCTCCACCACTGCCCCGGATCGCTGAAGATTTCCGCCTTGACGGAATCTCCGGACCCGACATCGGCAAGCACCTGTTTCCCATAGCGCCCGTTGGCAAAGCCGAATGTAAAATCGAATGGATAGATCTGCTTGCTGGCAACAACATATTGAGAGCTGTAGATTCGGGTCCCGTGGGGGTCCATCAGGCCGACAGCCAGGGCAGGCAGGTATTTCGTCTCCGGCAGGATCCGGTATTTGAGGTCTATGGCCTTGTCCTTGTAATTGCCGTATTCCGGGCTGTCGGCAAATCCCCTGACTCCGATCACCTCCGTAATCCGCCCGTCGATTTCAAGGCCCTTGAGAGGGCTCACGGCGCCGTAGTAATACCGGTATGGATGAACCTGGGATGCCCCAATCCTGTAGGTCCCCTCTCGCATGAGCCGTGCGGTCGGGACTGCCATCAATCCTGTACCGCCCCAGTTTGCGGCCCCCGTGAAAGGCGCATCAGAGCCAAACGATTTCCCCGGAAGAAGCGACAGCGTAATAAGGATGAACAGCCATCCAACGGTCAGGAGAGGTACACCATCGCCCGTCACCACTTCGCGTTCGCCCCCTCGTATGCCTTGAGCGACCGATTCAGGGGAATAAGGCTACCCTCTGCGGCAAGCCCCCGTCCGCCGATATCGGAATTTCCCTTCATCACTATGAACCTGCCGGATGACGGCACTTTCCCCGCCGTGACGACCTCGTACCGGACAATTCTTCCAATCATTACTTCCCCCCCTTCGCCAACAGCATCGTCCGCATCGTCCTCAGCAAGATGTACAGGTCCAGCGACATCGAGGCGTTCTTCATGTAGTAGAGGTCGTATTCCAGCTTCGCCAGGGCATCCTCCACCGTCACTCCGTGGGGATAATTGATCTGAGCCCACCCGGAGATTCCCGGCCGGATAAAATGCCGCAGTGAAAAATAGGAAATTTTCTGCTCGAATTCCTCGACCTCCTCCTCCATCAGCGCCCGAGGGCCCACCAGGCACATGTCTCCCCGCAGTACGTTCCAGAGCTGGGGCAGTTCATCCAGCCTGTATTTCCGAATGACTCTCCCCACCCAGGTAATCCGTGGATCATCCTCCCGTCCCGCATTTTCCCGCATGGCGTCCATCCCCATCGTCATGGACCGGAACTTGACCAGGTTGAACGGCACCCGGTTCAGGCCGATCCGCCGTTGACGGTAGAAGACGGGCCCGGGGGAGTCCATCCGGATGACCAGGGCGATGAACAGCATCACCGGCGACAGGATCGCCAGTGCGGCCAGAGAAAGCACAACTCCCAGGATTCGTTTCAGTCTCTGGTTGTAGATTGTCTTCCGGACCCCGGACAGCGGCACGTGGGCCAGCCAGACGTCGCTCATGCCGCTGACGGGGAGCTTATCCAGCACTCGCTCGTAAAATCCCGGCACATCGTACACCATGACACCCCGCATCTTTGCCTCAATGAGGGCTCTGTAGGACTCGGGGCTGACCCCCCTTTTCGTATTCACCACGATCTCGTCGAAGGCCTTCTCCTCCACGAGGCTTTCGATCCGGCCCTCCCACCCTTTCTTCAGGGTCAAGGCAACCGCGTAGTCCGGCCTCCGCCCCAACGCCTTCCGCAGTGCCTCCGCCGTATCCTCGCAACCCAGCACCGCCACCCGGAGGGCCTTAGTCACATTCGCAATCAAACGGTCGAAAAGCATCGACCACCCCAGGGCAAGGACGAACACGATCAATCCCTGGACCGCCAGAACCCGCATTCCGTAAGGCCGTTCCTGAAACACGAAGGACCACGTTGCAATCAGAATGAACACCAGGATCTGCGCCAGGACGAAGCGCACCAGGAATCGAATCTTGCGGAAAGGGAGTCCGAGGTCATAAAGATCGAATACATAAAAGACAAGCAAATACGATAGGATGGCAAACACATCCAAACTGATGAAGATATTGTTCAGCGTCAGGTGAACGCCGTACAGAACAAATCGTGCCAGGTAGAAGGAGAACACGGCGATCAGCGCATGGCCTGTCAGCAGGAAAATCTGTCTTTTTCGCAAGTTAAGCAGCATTCATTACCCGTGTGGAAATCCCGGTGGATTCGCCAATGCCTGGATGCGCAATGATGCATCCAGGGTGATGGTCCGTTCCCGGGCCTGGACACATTATAAGGTCCTTGATTATTTTATGGTTTGCAGGGGGGGGAGGATTCTCTTGACGTTCATGCAATCTTGAGAATCACGTCTGGGTTGCACTCATACCAGCAATTACGGATATTTCAATACCTGTTGATCAACTGAACATTGCCTACAGAATTTAGGCTCTATCAGAACGTTGAAGGTTCAATCGATTCGAGGGGTTTATGCCATTCGACGGAATGAGTTTAGTCGGGATAAGGCCCCGATTAAACAAAATGACTTCCAATGACCATCGGGGATGAGATTTTGAGAAGCTTTTAAAGGCTTATAGGAACCCGGAATATCTGATCGGGAAAGACAGTCTTCTCGGGGAGCAAGCAAAACGTCTGCCGGCGGAGGGCAGGGATTATATCGGAACGGGGATTTCAGACCTCCGGTTGCGTGCCATGTAAAGCAGGATCATGTCCCTGATTTTCCAGTGGCGCCTGCAGATCGGCGACGGAAGGCGAAAATGGCTGCCACGGAAACGGCGATCAACATAATGATTGCCGCAATCACGATCCCGGATAAGAATATAGGGTTTTCGTCAACAGCAAGAGTAGTCCTCAGCAGTCGGCTGTCATGCTCGTTCTCCGTCTCGTACCTCACCAGCACGGATACCGGGTGCCCGCCCCGAACGGATTGATCGGCTTTCAGCCTCATTTCCTCCCGGCGCTCCTCGCCCGGGCTCATATCCAGAAGTATCTCCTCCCGGTCGGCTGTCACGCCGTCGGGAAGCTGGAGGGAAAAAACGGGCTGGAGGGGTGCATTCTGCGTGTTTTTCAGAAGCAGCGACATCTTTATGTCAGTACTGCCGAAGGCCTTCCTTCGCACCGGCGGTATTTCCACCGATACGGACAGTCCCGGCGTTTCCGTCGCACCCGAGATGCCCGATTTGGGTTTTGTTTCAAGAGTCCCCTGCGATTCCTGCTTTTCAGGCTCTTTCCTGTCCACTCGGAATGGATGGAAGGAATAGATCCGGTGGGGCAGGCCGTTTTGTTCGTGGAAGTCCAGTCGGGTGACAAGGATATAGCGACCCGGTTTGATGCTTTCCGGGTTGAATTCCACCCGCTGTTTCCGGCGCTTGCCTGCGGGAATGTCTCCCAGAGAATCCGAGCGCCTGGTGTCGCTGGCCAATGAAGACGTTACGGAGACATTGTAGACGGTTTCTTCACCGTTGTTGGCCACTGTGGAAACTGCAACCAGCCGTCCCGGTGCCGGCGCCACTCTCGTATCCAGTTTCATGGAGAAAATGCCGGCCGGCACCACCTCCGGAACCAGGAGCAGGAGAAGCAGGAAAGAAATCTTCACAAGGTTTGGCAGGAGATTCATTTCCCTCTCGAAACCAGAAAAATTCGGAGACATGGTACTTTTTTCATGTGCCTGACATTGTTCCGCTCATGATGGTACTTTTTCTTCATGTACCCTGCGTCCCCGTTTATTCGTTCCGGAAGGAGAATCGGGAATGGCCGAGCCAGCTTGCCAATACCGTCACAGGGAGGACCAGGGCACCTGCAATCTTGGGGTCGATCCCGAACACCTCCACGAAGATGGGGAGCGTTGCAAGGCCCACGACGATGCTCACCAGGTATGTCGAAAAGAACCGCAGAAACTCCGGGATCATCGCCCACCCGCGGGCTTCCGAGCGGAAGGTAATGTATTTATGGAAGATATAGGCGTTCAGGATGGCCAGGATGTTCGACAGGACGGCCGCCGACATGTAGGCGACGGCGCGGTTCGCAAAGGCTCGCTCGAACAGCCAGTCCAGGGCGACATACACGCCGTAGCCGAAGAAGGTGTTCCAGATGCCGACAAGAACAAACCGGATTTTCACTCCGTGGCGTGAGAAATGGCGCATCATGGCAGGATGGAGGTCTCCGGAGACAGATCCGGAAGAGCCATGGCCGTGAATGGCCGAACAGCCGCAAATTGGAGGATGGGGCTCTTCCGGTCAGTCAAAATTGATGCGCTCCTTCTCGATGACCAGCGGCCTCTTGAGCACCTGCGTGTGAATGGCGCCGATGTACTCGCCCACGATACCGATGAAGAAAAGCTGGACCGATGAGAAGAAGAACAGGCCGATCACGAGCGGCGCGATCCCGACAGAAAAGTTGTCCCAGAAGATGAGTTTGTAGACGAAATAGCCGAAAGCCACAAGAAGGCTCATGAGGGCCACGGCAAAACCGGTCATGGTGGCGAGGCGAAGAGGTACCTTGGAATGGTTTGTGATGCCGAGCATGGCCAAGTCGTATAGTGTATAGAAGTTGTTTTTTGTGATGCCCCGTTTTCGCGTTTTCTGGGTGTATTCGATCTCAGCCCGTTCAAAACCTATGTCTGCAATGAGTCCCCTGAAATATGGATATGGATCATCGATACGGCGCAGAATTTCAATCAGGCTCCGGTCGTAAAGTCCGAAGCCCGTGAAATTACTAACCTGTTCCACTTCTGCCAAACTTCGGACAATCCTGTAGTATAATTTTCTTATTGCAAACAGAAGAGGGGATTCTTCAGACTGAGACTTAACTCCGATAACAATCCGGAAACCTTGTTCCCATTTCCTCAGGAAATCATGAATCATGGATGGTGGATCCTGCAAGTCTGCAACGATAAAAATGATGGCATCGCCCTTTGCTTGAAGCATCGCATGATAGGGAGAGCGGATATGGCCGAAGTTTCTGGCATTCACAATAACCTTCACATTTTGATCCTTTCCGGCGATTTCCCGAAGGATCGTAACTGTCCTGTCCCTTGAGGCATTATCAATAAATAGATGCTGATAGGAATATCCTGTCTCGGCCTGAAACACCTCCCGTACCGTCTCATATACCAGTTGAACGTTGACTTCCTCGTTATAACAGGGCGTGATCACCGTGATGCGTTTCATCAAATTGACCTCTTCAGACAATTCATTCTCGAGAACCGGAGAAACCCCTTGTCCTCCCCGACAATGTTGGACGGTCTACACCGTCCCGGCACAACCTATCGGCTACCCGGCATGAAGACTCTCATCACTCAGAGACCGCGCCCATAGATCAGTTCTCGAAGTCCGGCGTCCCGACAGTAGGGACTGTCGGTCATATCCACCAGGATGGCCTGGTCCTTCAGGCAGTCCTGCGCCAAGGTCAAATCGTTGAGAAGCTCCCGGCAGGAGAGCTGCCCTTTCTGCAAAGGGATTGCAAGGTAGTAATCTTCGGGCGTGAGGACGCTGCCCCTGGCAAGGTCGCGACGGGCATAGACTCCCCTCACCAAGGCATCGAGGTACTCAATCTCTTTTTTTTTTGAGACAGTCTTCTGGGTCCCAGGCGCACCGCACAGTTCCTTGGCCTTCTTCCACGCTTGGAACCATCGTGCGATCTGCTCGGGTGTAGAGCAGTATGGCGCAAATGGCCTGTCCTCAGTCTGGATGTCAATATGCCGCTCAAATGTTCGCGCGCCCTTGGCATAGGCTAGGAGGATTGAATAATCCCAGCTCGAGTACTCGTGGGTAGAGAAACCGATCACATGCCCTGGGTAGCGGGTCTTCAGGAAGTCAATCTGGTTTATCTCCAGTTCGCAGTCCTCCGCTGGATAAAGGGAAACGCAATGATTGATGGCCAGGGGAATCCTGCGGTTCTCGAAGAATGTTACCATATCATCGAGGTCCTTCAGGGAAGCTCCACCCGTAGACACAATGACGGGCTTTCGCGTCTTTGCAATCTTCTCCAGAAGAATCCAATCCGTTACATCCGAGCTGGCCACCTTCAGGATCTCCATCCCCAATTCAACGCATAAATCCACGGAGGCTTCGTCAAAGGGCGTGGCCATACGAATGCAACCGCCCCGTCTTATTCCCTCGGTCATGGTGGAGAAATCCTCGCGCGCGAGTTGCGTATCCACCGTCTTCTTCACATAGCGGATATCCTGCCGCTCCCGGAAATCCTTGTGAATAAAGTTATCCACGTCGCGAATTTGCAGTTTGATAGCTGCCCGAACATTGTTGTAGCGGACTACCGTTGCGAATTCATGTATGATTCGCAATGCACGGTTTACGTCACCCCAGTGGTTGTTAGCTAATTCCAGGACGAAGAGGTCCTCGAAGATATCTCTCTGGATCATGGCGGGTCTCCTTCACTTGTCCATATCATAAAGGGGATTTGCCCCTCATACATTATCTGTGGGCGGGATCAAGAGGTTTCCCCGAAGCTCCTCCCGGTCGAGAAACGGGAACATGTCTTCCAGCGGTGCCGAAACGATGCGGCCGTCAGTCAGAGACCGCGAGCTCATCCGGGGTTCGAAGGCCTGGGATGCGTCGAGGATCACCTCGGCTAGCACCGGACCGTCTGTCGCCAGCACCTTCTCGATCCGCTCCCTATAATCGGCCCCGTCAATGCGCAGGGCCGTGATTCCATAGGCCCCGGCAATCTTCGCCAAGTCTGGGAAAAAGAGGCCGCTTCGGCGGCTCTCGCCGATATACCTGCCGAAGAAATTCGCCTGGCTCAGGCGGATGGAAAGATAGCCATCATTGTTCAAAACAAAGATCTTGATCGGCAGTCTGCGCTGAGCGACGGTGGCAAGTTCCTGTAGATTGAGTTGGAAACTGCCATCGCCGGCAAGGCAAATCACCCGCTTCCCGTCCCGGGCAACGGCGGCCCCAATGGCGGCCGGCAGGTCATACCCCATGGAGGCGTTTCCGGAATTGGAGAAGAGACGCTGGCCCCGCTTTATCCTGGCTGCCTGGAAGGTAACGACGCAGGCGGCCCCATTGGCAGTGACGACGGCATCGTCTTCTCCGAGATGCTCGAAGAGGGCCTCGACAAATCCGTACGGGTTGACAGCGCCCCGAAACTCGCGATGCCTCGGCAGGACGGCGGGGTAACGTTCCGCCCGCTCCCGGCACCAAGAAAGCCAGCCGGCATAGCGATCCGGGTCCCAGTTCATGCTGTCCATCTGCCGGTTCAGTTCCACGAGGAAGTCCCGCAGGTCGCTCACAACTGCCAGATCCGGCCGTATCGTAGGCTTTGCCAGTTCCGTCGAATCCGCATCCACCTGGATCTTGAAGGCCTCCCGGGCGAATGACGGCCAGTTGTAACTTACCTGGCGGATGTTGAGCCGACTGCCGAGGACAAGGAGGACGTCGGCGTTCTGGACCGTGAAGTTCCCCGCTCGGGTGCCGATCGTGCCGGGCCGTCCACAGAAGAGTGGATCGTCGGAGGCGATCAGGTCGTGGGTCCAGGCGGTCGTAACGGGGATGCCGAGACGGTGTACGGTTTCATGAAAGAGATCCGCTGCACCGGCAAGGCGGACGCCCGTGCCGGCAAGAATCACCGGCCGTTCGGCGAGCGCCAGTCGTTCCAGAATCTCCACGCATTGCACCCGAAGCGCCCCCGGGGCCATCGGAGTTGCGTCCTCTACAGCGTCATAAGACTCCAAGGCGTTGGAATCGATCGGCGACGACTGGACGTCGATGGGGATATCGAGCCAGCAGGGACCTGGCCGACCGGAGACAGCGATATGGAGGGCCCGTTCCAGGTGATAGCGGATGCGGGCGGGATCGTCCACAAAGGCTGAATATTTAGTAATTCCACGAGCCATGGCCAGGATGTCTGCCTCTTGATCGCCGAGTTGGCGGAGGTGCAGGTCCGGGTAGGTTGTCATGCAGGTTTCCCGCTTGACCTGCCCCGAAATGACGAGCAGTGGGATCGAGTCCGTCCAGGCGCCAAAGACACCGTTCAGGGCGTTGATCCCACCAGGGCCGGTGGTGACGTTGATTACCCCCAATTTTCCAGACATGCGGGCATAGCCCTCGGCAGCCATGGCGCAGGCCTGTTCATGGTGGCAACAGACACAGGCAATGCGAGGCTCCGCACCGAAGGCATCGTTGAGAAACATGGCGCCGCCACCGGTCAGCATGAAGACATGCCCCACTCCTCGATCAGCAAGCGTCACAGCAATGTATTCAGCAACTGTCATAGCAATAAATCGGGGACGGCATACAGAACCGTATCAAACCCATCATCCTGATGCGCTCTCAAATAGAAGTGGTATCCTGCGTCCAGGTCAGAAAGGTCCAGGGGAATCCGCCAAAGGTCATTCGTCTTGTGATAAACACACACCGCCAGTAATGGCCTGTCCCGCCGGATCGTGTCGCGGACACCGATCAGCGCATCCTGCTCCGCGCCCTCGACATCAAATTTTATGAGAGTTGGATGATCACACCCAAGGATCTCATCAAGGGTTACGGACTCCACTTCCATGCCTCCTGCACTGTTTACGGACGAACCGCCCGAAGCGGATGCATCGAACCTCACCTTTTTTCGGCATGCCCCCACTGCCTCCGAGCGTACATTTATTTTTCCGCGGATATGATCCGGCAAAGATTCCGTAAAGCTGTGAAGCGCATTCCAATTCGCCGGGTCTGGTTCGAACGCCAGAATTCTTCGGAAAGCGGTCCGCCGTCGAGCCAGAAAGCTTCGAATCGTGTCTCCGTCAAAGGCTCCACAATCTACCAAGAACTCATCTGATGAAAGTCGGACGATACCCTCGGCAAAATACTGATCGTCCTGGGACGGCAACGGCAAGTTATCAAAATCGGCCCGCAGCCTCATTCTCAAAAGTGCCGCGAAGAGCTGCCTGGATTATTCATCGGCCATAAGCAGAAAAGCTTTTTTTATTTCCGAGACATGCGCCAGGATAGCTTGGGGTAAATCCAAACCGTAATGTGGCAAGAGCTGCCCCGGATATTTCCATAGAACGGGCAAAAGTGGCAGTACTCTTTCGCAACCCGCATTCACAAGTTGACGGTGGCTTTCTCTGTAGCCATGACCGGGGGAGCGGATGGTCACAACGAATGATGCATCAGGGAAGTTTCGGACCGCTTCTTCAGGAGGCCAAATCTGCAGATCTCCGATGTGTCTCCCCCATTTTGCAGGATCATTATCGGCAAAACCAATCGGTTCAATGCCATCCTGGCGTAAACACCCCAGGATCTTCCTTCCCAGCGCCCCGGCACCAAAGAGGATCAACGGCCCATTGTTCTGTGACAGCCATTCGTCAAATTCAGTAGCCGAGCGCTGACGGGCATCTGTGGGATTTTCTGCGAGGATATCCTCAACATCCTCACCGTAGTCCACAGACGTCCGGGTTTTTACCAAAGTCGTACCTGATCCGGCCCTTGGCAGCAGGGACAGGATGGGGTTGTTCATTCCTATGCGGTTGCGGATGACATCCGTGATTTCGGTATGGTGCAAGATGGATGTGATAAGGATTGGGTTTTTCATTTCACGGATCTGTTCCGGCGCCGAGATTACCATCCCTTTCAACTTTTGTCCTTGATTGACGGGGTTTCCATCGACAATGGCCGCTATGCCGGCTTGAGCTAAAGAAGTGTTGCCAAACAGCTTCATGGCGAGTTGCCCTGCCCCCCAGATGATAAGTTCCGGGTTGTCAGCCAGTATATTCCGTAATTGTACTTCAATCTGATCCATTATTTTTTGCGACCGCTTTACATACTCCTCTATCTGCCTGCGTAATGATTCGTCGCGTTGTGGCAGAGGGTTCTTCGAGGGTTGATCGGATTTTTCATAAACAGCGTAGATTACCGGGTATGCTGTATCGATCGATGAGAGAATGATCTTTTGCCCGGTTGCGCGTTCCTCCAATCCGGCGGTGATCAGCAGACGACGAAGGCACGGGATCGAGAAGTAATTGATATGCTCTGTGTTGAATTCCTGAAAAGGTGCTTTTATAAAACCATCATAATGGGTTGCATCAGGAACTTCTGCATAGAGAAGCCCGCCGGGTTTCAATAGACGGTACACATCCCTGACGGCAGCCCCGAGATCCAGAAGATGCTCCAAGACATGAGAAAGGATGATACAGTCAAATGTACCCAATCCAGTAGGGATGTCAGAAAACGTACCCTGGAGTGCTTTTATGCCCCGACGGCTGTTTGTCTGAGCCACGCACGCCAATGATGGGTCCAGACCACACAACTTTGTGTATCCAAGGTTATTCAAAGCCCCCAATAAACCACCTCCGGCACAGCCTATATCGAGGATGCTGCTGTTCTTATCCGGAAGGTATTGGGCGATTCGGTCCGCTGTCTTCACAAGACGCGCCCTGTCCCACTGCGAGTCGCCTCCTCCTGTCGATGTACTGGAGTCTCCATACTTTGAGAAGAACCCGTAAATCTTGTCGCAATCCACTTGCGATATGGATGTATCCGCATATACAAGCCCACAGGTCTTGCAGCACACAACTGCATATCCGCCCGTCATGGGGTGCCCTTCCGGCAGCGTAAATTCCTGCCTGTGAATAAAATCACACTCCGCTTCCCTGCAGATCGGGCACGTTCGAATACAAATTGGACTCATCACTTCTTTATGATCCGATTATTGCATTTATTGACGGCTGCTGCCCATCGCTTCATCTTCAAGATACCCCTTGGCAGATCTCCCATCGCTGAAAGCCCAAGTTCAATCCTGGCTCTCGCTGTTGAGGGGATATACCGTTCGAGAGGTTCTCCTGAGCGACGCCGCTTCATCACCCGAACGGTTACAGGGGGATCGAAACAGTTTCCGACAGCTTTCGCCAGATCCCGGATCGTGATCTCCTCTTCGGACCCGACATTGTAGGGCCGGCCGGACACTCCACGGAAGAGAATCGTCCAGAGCCAGACGGCCATGTCACCGGCATACAGATAGGAACGAACTGCCGTGCCGTCTCCGTTGATAACGATGGGTCCACCCGCCAGGGCATCCCGGAGGAAGTTGCCGGCGGCAAACTTGCTGTCCAGGGGCAAGCCGGGGCCGATAAACGAAAAACAGCGGGCGATCTTGACTTCCAGGCCGAATTGCCGGGCTGCGAGAACGCACATCGATTCGGCGGCCCGCTTGGCCTCACCTGCAATGGCATATCGTGACTGGAAATCCACCGGATCCGGTGCCCCGGAGAAGTCCTCGGAAATACGGGCCATGTCCGGCGGCTGCCTGCCGTAAACGGCGCCGGTACTGGTGAACAGGAGCTTCCCGAGACCGGCTTGCCGGGCGAAATCGAGAACGCGGCGTGTTCCCAGAACTGTCACGTCCATCTCCTCCAACGGACTCCCTGCGCAGACCGCGTCGTCGGCCTCCACAGCGGCATGGATTGCATGGGAAAAGGATCCTCGCGGGAAACGGAACGTCCGGACATCCCCGGCAAGCAGCCTGACCGCCGGATTCCCCGCCAGATGGGGGGCCTTCTTCACAAAGCGTCCCGGGTCCCGTGTCAGGACAACGGCCTTTGCATTCAGCCCCAGTTCCTTGTTTGCCCGGAGCAGGCTTTCCAGGAGCCAACAGCCGAAGAATCCCGTCCCGCCGGTGATGAAGATCCGGCCGCCCCGCAGCTCTTCCCAGAGATCCCGGGTGTGGTCCAGGACATGGTCCAGGTCCTCCGCCAGGGGATTTTCGTCGGCCCTCCCGGTTCCCCGGCGGTTCCCGGTCGCGGTGGCCGCTCGCACAACCCGTTCTGCTGCTTTCTTTTGCCTGTTCACCATGTCTTCCACGGCGGACGGCCGCCTTCCCAGAGGGACTCCAGGTAGCGCAGCTCCCGGACGGTGTCCATGCACTGCCAGAATCCGGGATGGCGATAGGCGTAAACCCTGCCCTCGGCTGCGAGGCGCTCCATCGGGTCGTGCTCCCACATGACGTCGCGCTCGATGCAGTCCAGCGCGGCCGGCTCGATGACGAAGAATCCGCCGTTGATCCAGCCCTCGCTGACGACCGACTTCTCTTTGAAGCGGACAATCCGGTCGCCGTCGAAGTCGAGGGCGCCGAAACGGGCCGGGGGCCGCACGGCCGTGAGGGTCACGAGCCCCTTGCGGGAGCGGTGAAAGGCCAGGAGCTTGTCCAGGTCCACGTCTCCCACGCCGTCGCCATAGGTCATGAGGAACGGCCCTTTCGGGAGGAGCGGCGCGATGCGCTTCAGACGGCCTCCCGTCATTGTTTCCTGCCCCGTGTCCACGAGGTGAACCGTCCAGTCTTCCCCGTTGGCACAGTCCAGGACGCCGATCCGGCCGTCGGTGAGATTTACCGTGAAGTCCCGGTTGAGGGTGTGAAATTCGAGGAAGTACCTCTTGATAAACTCGCCCTTGTACCCCAGGGCCAGGTAGAACTCCCGGAACCCGTAGCGGGCGTAGTGCTTCATGATGTGCCAGAGCATCGGCCGCCCGCCGATTTCCACCATCGGCTTCGGCCGGACCTCCGTCTGCTCCGCCAGCCTCGTTCCCATCCCGCCGCAGAGGATCACGACAGGAAGCATGTTCTTCTTTTTCGTCTTCGGGTGCATAATCTCCATCCGGAAATCGGGTTCGTGGAACTGCTTCCTGTCTCTCCGTAATAATTCGTAATTATCAATCTATCGCATATGTTTGATCCGGCAATCGGCGCCTGTTTCATGCCCAGATTCTTTCAATAAATAATGTGACGGATATCACACCGATATAAAAAACATCATCATGTAGCCTATTTATTTTCGTATTGCCTGATCTGGCGGAGCGAGAGCGACCGGAGATTTCCCTTTCCTTCCTGCCAGGCACGATACCAGGCCGCCGTCCAGTCGACGGCATCCCCGGCGGAGAGGACGGGCTGCCAGTCCAGAATTTTCCGTGCCTTGTCCGTGCAGAGGGCCAATGCATGAGCCTCATGAGGGGCGTTTTTTCCGGTTGGCCCCACCCGGAGCCTGCCTTCCGGCCACCGGCCCACGAAGCGAGCCGCCAGTTCGCGGACCGGCATGGCCGATCCGTCGGCAGGTCCGAAGTTCCAGGCCCCGGAGAAACGCACGGGATCTTCCGCAAGGCGCCGGGCCAGAAGAAGATAACCCGAGAGCGGATCCAGAACGTGCTGCCAGGGACGGGTGGCCCCGGGATTCCGGATGACGACGGCCTTCCCTGCCGCAAGCGCCCGGACACAGTCGGGGATGAGGCGGTCGGTCGCCCAGTCGCCGCCGCCGATGACGTTCCCGGCCCGGGCCGTGGCGAAACCCGGGTGCGGACCGCGGCCGCCGGCGTTGAAATAGGACCTGGCATACGCCCCGCAGACGATCTCCGCTGCACCTTTGCTGGCACTGTACGGGTCATGGCCGCCAAGGGGGTCTTCTTCCCGGTAACCCCAGACCCATTCCCGGTTTTCATAGCACTTGTCGGAGGTGACGACGACGGCGGCCCGGACGGAAGGCGTGTTTCGAATCGCCTCCAGGACGTTGACCGTGCCCCCGATGTTGACATCGAATGTCCCCTTTGGATCTTCGTAGGAACTCCGGACGATGGCCTGGGCGGCAAGGTGAAAGACGACTTCGGGCGCCGCCTCCGCAAAGGCTTTCCTCACGGCGGAGAGGTCGCGGATGTCTCCCTCCCGGTGGCGGATTTTTTTTCCAAGGCCCAAGATGGCAAAGTGAGAGGGATCCGTCGCGGGAGGCAGGGCGAATCCCGTAACATCCGCGCCGAGCTTCTGAAGCCACAGTGCGAGCCAGGAGCCCTTGAAGCCCGTGTGGCCCGTCACCAAGACCCGGCGGCTGCGATAAAAGTCGTCAAACGGGTTCATCCGATTCACTTCCCCTTTTCCAGGAATCGTCGCAAGACGTCCATGGTGTAGTCGATCTGGGCTTTCCCGATCCCCGGATAGGTGCCGATGAAGAAGGTGTCGTTCATGATCCGGTCGGCGCCGGCCAGTTCCCCGGCAACGCGGCGGGGAACGTCCAGATAGGCCGGCTGGCGGAGCAGGTTTCCCCCAAAGAGGTTCCGCGTTTCAACAAGCTTCGCGTTGAGGAAGTCCGTCACCTGCCGCCGGGTGAAGCCCGCCCCCTCGCGAACCGTCAGGGGAAAGGCGAACCAGGCGGGATCGCTTCCGGGGGTCGCCTCCGGGAGGATGAAGCGGTCTTCCAGGGGGCGGAAACAATCCGTCCAGGTCCGAAAATTCTCCCGGCGGGCGGCACAGAAGCGATCCAGTTTCTTCAGCTGCTCCACTCCGATGGCGGCCTGGATGTCCGTGGCCTTCAGGTTATAGCCCACATGGGAATAAACGTACTTGTGGTCGTAGCCTTCCGGCAGGTCCCCATGCCGGCCATTGAAACGGCGTCCACAGGCGTTGTTCTGCCCCGGCCCGCAGTGGCAGTCGCGGCCCCAATCCTTCAGGGACCGGAGAATCCGGAGCAGAAGCGGATCGGAGGATGCCACGGCGCCGCCCTCGCCCAGGGTGATGTGATGGGCGGCGTAGAAGCTGAACGTGGAGAGAATCCCGAACGTGCCGGCCTGGCGGCCCTTGTATGTGGATCCCAGGGCATCGCAGCAGTCCTCGATGAGGAAAAGATCGTGCTTGCGGACGATTTCCAGAATCGCATCGGCATCGGAGGGATTTCCAAGGGTGTGGGCCAGGAAAATGGCCCGCGTCCGGGGGCCGACGGCGGCGGCGATGTCTTCCGGCCGGGGATTGTACGTCGGGGGCGCAGAGTCGATAAAAACCGGGATAAGGCCGTTCTGGAGAATCGGGTTGACGGTTGTGGGGAATCCCGCCGCCGGCGTGATCACCTCGTCGCCGGGCAGGAGCCTCCGTTCCCCGAGAAGGGACGACGTAAGAGACGTTAAGGCCAGGAGGTTTGCCGACGACCCTGAATTGACCAGGATCGTGCCCGCGACGCCCAGCTTCGCCGCCAGGTCTTTCTGAAAACGTGCCGCATGGGGGCCTTCCGTGAGCCAGAAATCCAGGGAGGCTGCAACGGCCGCCTGAACCTCGCGCTCGTCGAACACGCGCCCGGCATAGTGAACGGGCGTTTTTCCCGGGATGAACCGTTTCCCGGCCTGTCCGGCGGCGTAGAGTTCCGCCACCAGCGCCTCAATCTCCTCGCGAATCTCGGTTTGTGTCACATCACGCATTGCGGGTTGCCTCTTTTCATAGAGACGAAGGCCGTCTTTCCTCCGCCGGTGTGTGGAAACCATCCGTTCCCGCACGCCGGCAGCGGATAGGACCCCGCTCCGTCAGATATGGAATGGGCCGGCTAGGACGACCCAACGGAGAGATAATGCCAATGCCTGAAAGCCTTTCCGGAAAGTGACGGGAAAAAGGATTTCCCGTTTCTGCGCGGAGTATATCTCCCGAATACGAAAAAAAACAGCACCTCCCCGAAGAAAGATGCTTTTTTTTAGTGGGAAGAAGAGTTCCCTTCGATTTTCCGGGCCTTCCCCATATCTATCGCCGGATTCGGCGCGCCCGCAGGGTTCAAGAAAGAGGTTGCCCGGGATAACAAACCTGAAGAATTTTTTCCTCTATTGAGTCAAGGACAGGTTTCAGGATGCTGCCGGTGCGGCGCCGATCGTGTAACGCCCGGCCCGGATCTCGTCCACAAGTTCCTGTTCGTTCCGGATATCCCGGTCAAAGACGGTCACCCACTTCCCGACCTCATCGATCTGGTGGGCATCACTGCCGCCGGTGCCTGCAAGCCCCAGGATCTTCGAGACTTCCAGGGCCATCCTGTTTTCTTCCTCGCTGAGTTTCCCGTTGCAGACCTCCATCGCATCCACAAGTTGGAAAAGCCTCCGCTTCGCAGCCTGTTCAGGCGTCATCCGAAGCTGGCCGAAGCCGAACACCTTGAAGCCCCGAAACGGATGGGCGGCAATCATGAAGCCGCCTGCCGCCAGGACCTCCCTGCGCAGTTCCGCGATGGGGATGATATCGGGGACATGGACCGGGTACCGGAAGACCAGGATGTCTCCCTGGTCGGTGGTGATTTCATTCCCGGTGAAGATCCTGATCCCCGATTGCCGGGCCAGTTCATCAAGTTCGCTTCGGCCCCAGAGGGCGTGGTGCTCCGTCAGGCAAACGCCGTCCAGTCCCCGGCGTTTCGCCTCGGCCACCATTTCCAGGGGATCGATATGGCTGCAGGGAGACAAGGGTTTCGTGTGGACATGCAGATCGATGATCATGGGAAAGACGCTTTCTTCTCGGACGGCGTCATGCCGTCCGCGTATGTTCATTCTGGTTGAATAAGACGGAGGCTGAATTGGCCGATCCGTCACGTCAACGCTGTCACAACGCCAGCGGGACCCCCGGCGCTTCCGGATGGTCAGCCAGCCAGGCGGCCGCCAGGGCACCGGGATCGGCGCCGGGATCGGTCTTCAGGTTCGCTGCCAGGGCCTTTGCCATTCGCGCCTGATCGAGGCACCGCCCGCACTCGGTGATGATCTCGGCGAAGTGTTCGCAGCCGTTGCGCCCGATGTCCCGCATGACGGCCTGCATCCATCCCTCGACACGCAGCGACATCCCTACGGCCGATTGAAGCCGCTCCACCGCCTGGGGGCAGACGGGCGTCGTGTAGCGCTTCATCAAGCCCTTGACGGCCAGGATCACGCCGTCGGCGATGCGGACATCCATTTCGATCTCCATGGCATAGATGTGATCTTCCTGGGTGCCGTGAATGCGCACGATCTCTTCGTCCAGGAATTCCATTCCGATGAGTTGGCTCCGGCTGAAGGTAATCATGAGACACCTCCCTTCAGATCGAGCCCCCGGACGATCGGACTGTCCTCGGCAAAAGCCACGCAGCTCCGATACAGGCGGGGATTGGCCTGCAGCATGGCGCGGACGGGGGCAAGGCGTTCTTCCTCCGTGGTGTACGTGTATTTTTCGAATTCCTGTATTCCCGGCAGGGTGAAATTGAGGATGACGGCATTGCAGCATTCGAGCACGCCTTCGGTCAGGTCGATATTGCCCGCTGCCCCGCCCATCAGTCCCCTGACAATCTTGCGCAGGCCTCCTCCGACCCGAACCCCGACCATCTTGCGGATGATTTCCCCCGCTCGGACGCCCTCCCGGTGGGGCGAGCGTCGAACGTTCGCCGCGGCATCGACGATCTCGAGGTCCGGCAACTGGAATGTGAGGGTCATGTCCACATCGATCAGGTCGTCCGAGAGCCGCCAGTGAACGGCCAGATTTCCCGTCGGCAGAGGTTCCACCTCCACCATTTTGTTTCGCATGAATGCTACGGTCATGATGGTTCCTTTCGTCCTTTGATCCGCTCTGCCTTGTCCCGCTGAAGCCCCTGCAGGGTCGTCCAGAGAGCCTCCACCTGCCGTCTCGATTCTTCCGGCGTGCCGGAATTGTCGATCACGAAATCCACATAGCTTTTCTTTTCCTCGACGGACATCTGGGATCCCACCATGGCCGCGGCCATCTCCTGATTGACTCCGTCGCGTTCCATCAGCCGCCTCGCCTGTTCCTCCGGGGGCGTATAGACAAGCAGCAGCTTGTCGAACATGAAATTCATGTTGGTCTCGATGAGGAGGGGAACCGAAACCTGGATGATCGCATCCGGATTTCGCTGCGTATGCTCCTGCACCTGCTTCAGGAAGGCCTCGCCGATCCGAGGGTGGACGAAGCTTTCCAGCTTCTTGCGCTTCTCCATATCGGTGAAGATGATCTCGGACAGCTTCTTGCGGTCCAGGGCGCCGTCTTCCTGAAGGACCTGGCTCCCGAAATACGCGGCAATGTCCTTCAGGGCCGGCTGCCCCGGTTCGACCACGATCCGGGACAGGACGTCGAAGTCGATCAGGGGCGATCCCAGTTCCTCCAGCATGCGGGACACCGTCGACTTGCCCGTGGCGATGCTGCCCGTGACGCCCAGCATGAGGGCCGTGTTGTTCCGGATCCCCTCGATCATGGCCGGTCCGGTCGCGTAAGCGCCGGGAAGGGCGCGCCCCAGGTCCAGTTCCGCACCGGCCATGCTGATGGGATAGCGGATCCCGCGCTTGTAAAGGGTCTCCAGGCCGTTGACGGCCTTGTCCAGCATGGCAGGCGGCAAGGCCATGACCAGTTCGTCGTCCTGGGTGTGTCCGTAGCGGCGCTCTCCGAAGCAGGGAATGGTCAGGGAGGGCCTGCCGGTGAGATGGCAGCGGGCGATGGCATCGGAGCAGGAGGACTCGCCAACACAGAAGAACTGCATCACCTCGTAGTCCACCATCTGGAGGGCGTTGATCAGGAGGATCATCTGGGCCGGATTGGCGTAGATGAGGACCATGTCCGGATCGAAGGGGTTGTAGGCCAGGGGCGCCATGGCGACGGCCTGGTACTTCCCGGGCGGGATCCGGGGGATGGCGTTTTCGTACTTTTCCCCGTCCCGCCTCGTCTTGGTCCAGATGATGCTCCGGAACGTCCCATCCCTGAGAAATTCCGGCATGCCGGTCAGTCCGATGATGGATGTACACATCGGGGCCACCATGTCCGTGTCGTCTGCCCCGACGGTCCAGTCGAAGCTGCGGACGAGGTTTATGAGCTGGCAGAGGGTCGATTTGTGGCCCACCCTCCGCATGTACGGAATCGCGGACAAATCGGCCCGATTCTCCAGGAGCTTGAATGCCACGGGAAAAGTCTTCAAGCGCAGCAGTTGTTCCATCCGACGGACGGATTTTCCCCAGTCACGAGTTGTCGCCACTTCAGTCCTCCCAATTCTTTTCGCTGCAGGTTCGGTTCTTCCGAATTCTCCATGGGGTCGATTTCACCGCGACGGGGCTTTCTATTACGAACGGCATCCGTTGTAAAGCCGTATCCCGCCCCATTCCATCGACCCGGCACAATTTCCGCCGTCTTCTCGCCGCCCTTCCCGGTCCGGATCCGGCCTCTCTACCCCCAGATCATCCGGCACACCAGGGGATAGATCGTCCTCATCTTCTCAAGGACCGGCCCCCGCAGGGCACTCTGCTCCTCCTCCGTCAGCGGCTCCATGACGGGGATTTGCCTTCCCGCCACGTCCAGGTCGAATCCCGTGTTTTCCACGACCTCTTCGAGCGTCACACCGGGAAGGAGCGAATCCAGGACGACCTGCTTTCTTTCTTCGTCGAATTTCATGACACACAGGGGTGTCACGACATGGGACAGGCCGCCGCGCCGCCAGGGGGTCCTGGTCTCGCCGTCAAAGGCGGTGGCATTGACGAAATCCACCTTCGGCACAAAGAGTTTCTTCGTGTGCGTCATGGTGAAGAGGATGGTCCGCCGGCTCATGGAATAGAGCATGGCCGATCCCGCGCCTCCCGGCAGGCGCAGTTTGGGATGGTCATAATCTCCGACGACGGACAGGTTGATGCTGCCTTGCCGGTCGATCTGAAGGCCCGAGAGGAAGAACACGTCCACCTTCCCCTTCTGGGCAACCCCGAAGAACTCGTGGAGCCCCTCGGAAAGCCGGTTCTCCGGATCGCCATAGAGCATGGGCTCCAGGTCCGGGGCATGGGTATGTTTGGCCAGGAGGCAACCTGCCGCCGGGAGGGGGGACAGCGTGCCCGTCACGACCATCTCGCCGTTTTTCAGGAGCCGGGAGATGGCACCGATCATCTTTTCGAAGGATTCTGTCTGGCTGCTTCCCATGATGTTTCCCTCATCAAATGGTTTCTTTCGTGCCGAAAGGGTACTCCGATTTTATGTTGCATCCGGGGTCCTGAAGCCGACCTTCTTCAGGTAAGCCTCGTGATCCGCCGGTCCCGTAATGTACGTCTCCAGGTAATTCTGAAAAGAGGCCTCGTCCTTCGCGGCGGTGAGGTAGGTCATGATGTGGCCGGCGTCGATTTCGTAGCGGCCCGGGCATTCCGTGGGATGCGCCCCTCCGGGGGCCACAACGACCGCGTCTATGTGCACCGGTGCGACATAGACCTCCTGGAGCCCGGGCAGAACCTCGCCGGGCTCGACGAGCTCCTCGACGACGGCGATGGTCTTTCGGGCCGCCGTGGCCAGCAGCCGATCGTTCCGGGCGCCCAGGACGGTGACGCCGCCGGACCGGTCTCCCTTGAGGCCGTGGATGACCGCGACATCCGGGATGATGGGCGGAACCACGACATAGTCCTCACCCGAATAGGGATCCTTGACGACCTTGAAATCGTCCCGGATTTTCATGTAGTCCGTCCCCAGGAAACCGATGACGGGGATGAACGGCAATTGATGGGCTCCAGCCTGGAGCCCCAGGAGCAGGGCCGGTCACATGGTCTCCAGGAGCTTGAGCCGGCCTGATTCCGCCCATTTGCGAAAATGGGGGGCCAGCCCGAACTCGTCGAGGACGATCTGCGGGAACTGGATTGTCTCCACGGCCCCGGCGCCGATGAGGAGATCCGTCACGTACCCCCCCGTGAGGACAGGCGTCAGGGTGAGCCCGCGGACGCCGTTCCGGATGATCTCCCGGATCACCGGCATGGGATTCATCGCCATCCCGGCACCGACACCGAGGTGCATCCCGTCTTCAACTATCCGGGCCGCTTCGGCCGCTGTCATGAGTTTGTCTTTCATCGTTCCGATCCTCTCCTGCCGGGATTCACGCCAACAGGATCGCCCCGTCAGCCTGTCCCGGGCATGTGGTCCGTTTGTTGACAGGGAGGACGCCTGAAGCGTCCCTTGCCCCCATCATCTCCGATCCGGAAAGCAAGGCATCCCGGTCATGCCGACAGCCCGAACAGGCGGGCCGCATTGCCGTACAGCCACTTGTGCTTGACCGTCTCCTTCAGCGGCAGGTCCATGATGCCGTCGGCCAGTTGCCTGATCGTTCGCCCCATGAACAGCCAGGTTGAACCGAACAGGATCTTGTCCTGGAGGACGGAGTTTCCCAGCTGCATCAGGGTCTCCCACCCCGAGCCGGGCATCGCGAGATACCGCGGATCGATGGAGGAGATGTCGATATACACGTTTTCGTTGCGCCGGACCACGGCCATCATCTCCGGCACCCAGGGCCAGCCGCCGTGGCCGGCGATGATCTTGAGCTCGGGAAAATCCTGCGCCACGATGTCGAAGTAAACCGGCCTCTCCACCTCCATGTTGTTGGTGGAGTAGTTGATCCCCGTATGGAACCAGACGGGGATGTCGAGCTCGACGCAGGTGGAGTACAGGGGATACATTTTTGCGTGGTGGGGCGGAATCCCGAACATGAACGGCCGGACCCCGATCCCGCGCAGGCCCAGATCGTAACTGCGCCGGATCTCCCGCACCGCTGCCATGCCCTTCAGGGGATCGATCCCTGCCATGCCGATGAACTTATCCGGGTACCGCCGGACCACGCCGGCATAGTAGTCGTTGGGCAGCCCTTTCAGCCTGCTGGGAGTCTCTTCATCCAGGTTGAAGATGACGGCTTTCTCCACGCCCATCTCGTCGAGCTGTTTTATGAACTCTTCCAGCTTCATGGACATGAACTTCATCTTCGGCCCCAGGGCCTTCCGCAGTTCCTCCTGGCTCATCGTGATCTTCATCCGGTAAAACTCTTCCGCGGTGATGCCCATCAACGGGGCGACCCGCGGCCCGAAAACGTTTTTGAGGTACGGGGCCATCTGGGGCGGCAGGGAGACGGGAAGATCCAGAACGACTTCTTCCGTGGGTACATAGCAAAGCGCGTCGATAATCCTGTACGGCCGATTCGTCTTCTTCCCTTCCGTCATGCGGTCACGCTCCTTTCGAAAGAAGGTTGATAACCTGCTTCATCACGACTTCGAGCTGCAGTTTCCGCCCCATGGTGATGTCCGGGGCAAAGCTGCGGAGAATGGCGATCTCCTCTTCCGTCGGTGCCGGCGTCGTTTCCAGCCGGTCGGCAATCTTCAGGTCCCAGGGCACCTCGGCCCGGATCTCGTCGACCGTCACCCCGGGGTGAAGCCCTGCCAGGTACATTTCCTTCGAGGTCTCGTCGAACTTGAAGACGCCCCGGGTCGTGATGAGCACGCTCGGTCCCGATCCTTCGGGCATCCCCGCCGCGTAACGCGAGTCGCCGCCTTCCAGATACCCGGGAGAGGTAAAGTAGTCCAGCTTTTCCACGAAGGTGCCGCCGCTCATGGTGAGAATGGCCCGGCCGGCGTAGCCGATGAACTCGGGGGCTCCCCCGGCGCCGGTCATGCGGGTCGTGTAGTTGCCCGGCTCGCCAAGGTAGCTGCTGTTCATGTTTCCGAAACGGTCGATCTGGCCGACACCCAGAAAGGTCACGTCCACGTAGCCCTGGTTCAGGACCGTGGTGAAGATGTCGATCATGTCGCACGAATACGTGAATCCCCGGGTGCAGGTGGGATCGGCGATGTGGAGCGGGACCTTGAAGGGATCAATCCCCAGGAGGCCCGCCTCGGTGAGGATCACGGAGTTGGGGGCGTGGGTCCTCCTTGCCAGGACGCCCGCAGCCATGGCAATGCCCTGGCCGATCACGACGAATTCCCTGTCCTTCAGTTCCTTGGCGGCCCGCGAGACGATCAGCTCCTGGATCGTGAATTTAGTTCCCATCGATCAGCGCTCCTTTCGCGTCCAGCATGGCAACGAATTCCTGCATGGTCATGCCCATGCTCCTCGAGTATCCCTGATCATCCCAGTCCCGGGAGAACGTCGAGCCGTAATCGGCCGGGACACTCTTGAACGGCTTGGCCCGGAACGCTTCGAGCGTATCCCTGCCAAACCTCTTCACGTAGTGCCGGATATACTCCTGGCGGTCCTTCACCTTGTGAATCCATTCATCGAGCCAGAACTTCGCCGCATCCGGGTTGGCAGCGGATCCGACGAACAGGACCCGGAAGGGGAAATCATAGTCGTAATGTCCCAGCACCTCCGAGGGGTGTGCGCCCCAGGGACATTCGACGACGGCGCAGACCTTGTGGGACGGAACGATTGTCAGGTGGGGGGAGGACATGATCACCTCCGTGTCGACAATCTCTTCGCACGAAAGGATCACTTTCTTTGCCGCCAGGGCAGCCCATTTGCTGTTGATCATGGCCCCCCAGAGCTGCCCGTTTCCGGCCCGGTCGGCTCGCTGGACGTGAATGAGGGCGAAATCGGGATTGAAGCCCTTGACGACCAGGGTGTCTTTCCCCGTGAAAGGATCCGGGAGCCGGGCGAATCGCTGATTCCCCATGAATCCGTTTCGTCTCACCACGTCCGTCACCTTGATGCCCGGCAGAACCGGCAGGAAGGGATACCCCATGGCCCCGGCCTTCATCATGGACAGCAGGGTGTGGTTTGTCATTTCCTCGACGGCAACCTGACCCTCTTTTATGGCACGATCGAGCGGACTTACGATGCGGGGGCCGCCGGCCCTGAAATTGTAGGCCAGGACGAGACGGTCGATTACTTTGCTCAGGATCAGCTGGTCGATTTCTTCGATCCCCCCCTGCTGAAAGGCCATCAGGTTCTTCTTGCCCTGGCGGATCAACTCATGGGTGAGCGCGAGGGGCATGCAATAGAGGCAATTGGCAAAAACAAAAGATTCACCATCGTTGACAAAACGCCCGATCGCCTCGGCTGCGGTCATCCTTTTATCGGCATCCATGTATTTTTCCATGCGAGCCTCCTTTCCACACTTCAGGAACGATGCGTTTCCTTTCGATCGGGAAACGACCACCCAAACACCCTCCATGTCTGACTGTTGACCATATGTCTCCACTTCCCATTAAAAACGTTTTACGCTTCTTATGCTCATCCGTCAGGGATCCGTCCGACTGATTCAACACCCATGGGCAAAGTGCATGCCATTGTCAACGAGGCCGGCCATTTCAGACATCTAATTGTTTATTCGGTGGTTTTTATTCGGAGGGAGGTGGGAAGAAATGTTTCTGGATCGTCAATCTAGCGACCACATGTGAACGTCACATGGACATTGCATGTACACTTTCCCGCAGGATTGAAGGCTCAGCATTTGCCTGAATTGTAGAGCCTTATCTTTTTGTACAACGTGGTGCGGGATATCCCGATTTCTCTGGCAGCCCGGCTGATATTGCCGTGATGAAGCTCCAGAAGCCCCATGATGTGCTGCTTCTCGGCCTCTCCCGATTTCTGCCTGTACAATTTTCGGGCCGCATCTACGTCAATGGTGTTCACTGAAGCTTTCGTTGCCCGATTGGCTTCATGGTATGATGCGACGGAAGGGACAGCCATCTTGATATCCTGCGGCAGTTGGTCCGTCTCCAGGGAACTGCCCGACATCACATTTACCATGCGTTCGACCACATTCTGCAATTCCCTCACGTTTCCCGGCCAACTGTAATTGATCAGGTGCTTTTGAACATCGCCGCTGATCCTGCTGCTCTTCTTGTTTGCCTTCCGTTCCGCCATTTTCATGAAATGGTTGAATAAAAGCATGATATCCCCGCGCCGCTCCCTGAGCGGCGGGATTTTTATATTGATGACGTTCAGACGGTAGTACAGATCGTTTCGAAAACTTCCGGTCCTCATTTCGCTGTAGAGGTCCTTGTTGGTCGCACAGATAATGCGGACGTCGACGGGAATCGCGTCGTGTCCGCCGATGCGGGTCAACCTTTTTTCCTGGATGACCCGCAGGAGAGACACCTGTTGATCGATGGACATGTCACCGATTTCGTCCAGAAACAGCGTGCCTCCCGAGGCCAGCTCGAATTTTCCCGGGTTGCCGCTTTTTTTTGCCCCGGTAAAAGCGCCTTCCGCATAGCCGAACAGTTCACTGGCGATCAATTCCCGCGGGATGGCTCCGCAATTCACGGCAATGAACGGTCCACGGCTCCTGGGCCCATAGTTGTGGATGGCCTGCGCAAACAGCTCTTTTCCCGTTCCACTGGCGCCCTCGATCACGACGTTGCTGTTGCCCAGAGCCGTGTTCCTCGCATTCTCGATCAGCGTCAACATGATCGGGTCGTTGGTGATGATGTCTTCAAAGCAGAAGGTCGCCCGATAGCCGCTGAAACGCTGAATCAACCGATGCACATCCTTCATCGGCCTCAGGACGATGACGCCGCTCTGGACCGCCCCCTCTTCGTCCAGAATCGGAGTTCCTGAAACCAGAAGATTGAGGGAACCCTCCGCCGTTGGAAAGATGATTTCCTCATCGCTGAACGTCTTCTTTTCCCGGAGCATTTTATTCAAGATGCTGTCGTCTTCTTTTAAAATCATGCTTGAAAGCCGGTGCTTGATTTTGCCGACGGCACTTTTTGACACATGGTCGAGGAATGCATTCAGCAGGACAACGTCGCCGGTCTGGTTCACGGTGACCACACCGTCGGATATGTTCTTGAGGATGTTGTTGAGATTCTGGTTGAGGAGCAGCAGTTCCTTGTTCGTTCGATTCAATTCCTCCGTTCTCTCTTTCACGCGTGTTTCCAGTTCACTTCGTGATGCCTGCAATTCTTCGGTCAAGCGCTTGTTTTCTGTGACGTCGACACACGCCATGATAATCGTGTTCTTCCCGTGCCACGGGGTGATCATCCAAAAGACATTGACCCACATCACCTGGCCGTTTTTCTTTATAATCCTGAATTCACGAGTGGACGGGACCGCCTCGCCGCGGAGCCTCGCCAACCCTCTCGGCTTTATCCAAAGGGCATCTTCGGGATGTGTCACTTCCCAGAATCTCTTTACCCTGACCTCCTCCAAGGAGTAGCCCGTCATCTTTTCACCGACCGGATTCAGGTAGATGAATCCGTCAATATCGTAAACGCACACAATAATTTGAAGATCTTCCACCATTTGCCTGAAATCAATGTTCTCGATCCAATCCTGCTTCGTCTGGAATATCGAGACATCCACGTTGTCGATTCGATCACGCATGCCATGCGGCTGGTCTTTCATTTCTTTCCTGTACCTCCAGCTGAAACGCCGTCTCGCATTGATGGAATGGTGGAAGAACCCACCTTCCTGACCGAGAATCATCTACCACATTGGAAAACAGAATTCCGCCATTTTGGGGATCCCCCAAAGACAGGTCCGGTCATGCGGTGAGTTTTCGGGGAGAAGGTCAAGAAGGTCAGGTGCAAGGCGATGAGGATCTACGATGAAGCCTTTGGAAATTCTCACCTGGAAAACGAAAAAAGGGTTAGCCAAGTTGGCTAACCCATTGATTTCGATGGTCGGGGCGAGAGGATTTGAACCTCCGACCCTCTGAACCCCATTCAGATACGCTACCAGGCTGCGCCACGCCCCGACACATTGGGGCAGCGTATATCACCCGGCACCATGCCTGTCAAGCTTTATGGCGGGTTCGTCTTGGCAGGCCGAAGCCACGCGAAGCCCTGTTTTTGCAGGCTCGGAAGGCGATTCTCCTTCTCCGGCAAGGGCGGCGGAAGGCCTGTGCCCCGTTTCCGAAGCGCCAAGACCTTTTCTGCCCGCGCCGTCATCAATAAAGTTGCAATTTCAGACAGATAAAATATCTGCCGTCGGGTTTCCCCCGGTTCAGGCGGCCTCGACGCGAACGGCACAGACCTTGTACTCGGGGATCTTGCCGATAGGGTCCAGGGCCGGATTCGTGAGGAGATTCACTGCCGCCTCGCGGAAATGGAAGTTCATGAAGACCGTACCCACGGGGGAGCGGCCGGTTACTTTGGCCTTCGCCCGGACCGAGCCCCGGCGGGAGGTCAGCCGGACGGTCCGGCCGTCGTCGATTCCCAGGCGACTTGCATCCTCGGGGTTGATTTCGACGAGGCTCTCGGAATACCGCTCCGAGAGGCCTTTCGAGACGCGGGTCATGGTCCCCGTGTGGTAGTGGTAGAGGACCCGGCCCGTCGAGAGGATCATCGGATATGCTTCATCCGGCAGCTCCGCCGGCGGCAAATACTCAATGGCGGAGAAGAGCCCGCGGCCTCTGGTGAAGCGTTCCTTGTGGAGGAAACGTGTCCCCGGGTGCTCCGTGTTCGGGCAGGGCCACTGGAGCCCCTCCCGCTCAATCCGTTTATAGGAAATGCCGGCGTAACTCGGGGTGACCTTCCGGATCTCCTCCCAGATCTCCCGGGCATTGCCGTACGCCATGGGATATCCCATGCGGGTTGCGATGCGGGCGATGATCTCCCAGTCCGGGAGAGCCTCTCCGGGAGAGCCGACGGCCTTGCGGACCCTCTGGACACGCCGCTCCGTGTTCGTGAAGGTGCCTTCTTTCTCGGCGAATGAGGCCGAGGGCAGGACCACGTCGGCGAGCCGCGCGGTTTCCGTCAGGAAGATGTCCTGGACCACCAGGAAGTCGAGTTTCTTCAGGGACTCCTCGGCGTGGGACAGATCCGGGTCGGAAATCATCGGATTCTCGCCCATGATGTAAAGCCCTTTGATGTCGCCGTGATGGGCAGCGTTCATGATCTCCATGATCGTCAAGCCCGGCTTTCCCGGGAGAGTTTGAACTCCCCAGGCCTTCTCGAAGAATGCCCGGACCTCCGGGGCGGCCACCTGCTGGTAGGCCGGGAAGACATTCGGCAGAGCCCCCATGTCGCAGGCCCCCTGGACGTTGTTCTGCCCCCGGAGGGGGTTTACGCCGCCACCCTCGATGCCCACATTGCCGCAGAGCATCGACAGGTTGGCTACGGACTTGACATTGTCCGTCCCGGTGGTGTGCTGGGTGATCCCCATGGAGTAGAGGATGGAGGCCCGCTTCGCCCGGGCATACATCCTGGCTGCCCGCTTCAGGTCCTCCGCGGGGACACCGGAGATCTTCTCGACAAACTCCGGGGTGTACTTCTCCACGACCTGCCGGAAGGCCTCGAAATTCTCGGTGCGGCCCTCGACGAAGGCTTTGTCGGAAAGGTTTTCCGCCAGGATAACGTTCATCAGTCCGTTCAGGACCGCCACGTCCGTCCCTGGCTTCTGGCGGAGCCAGATGTCGGCGTACTTCGTCAGGGTGATTTCCCGCGGATCGATGACGACCAGCTTCGTGTTGTGCTGGCGGACGGCCCGCTTTACCACCGCCCCGATGACCGGGTGGTTCTCCGTCGTGTTCGTCCCCGTCGCCAGGATGCAGTCGGTGTACTCGAGCTCCGCGATGGAGTTCGTCATGGCGCCACTGCCGAATGCGGCGGCCAGACCGGCCACCGTTACGGAGTGTCAGAGTCGGGCACAGTGATCCACATTGTTGGTGCCGATCCCCGCGCGCATGAACTTCTGGAAAAGGTAGTTCTCCTCGTTGGTGCAGCGGGCCGAGGAGAGGCCCGCCAGGGCGTCGGGTCCGCTCTTCTCCCTGATCTCCTTGAAACGACTCGCCACCAGGTCGAGCGCCTCCTCCCATGAAGCCTCCTCCAGATCACCGCCCTTTTCCCGCCGGATCAGCGGCTTCTTGAGGCGGTCCGGATGGTGGACGAAGTCCATGCCGAAGCGTCCTTTGGCGCAGAGGCTTCCCAGGTTGGGCTCGCCGAAAGCGGAATTTCCCGTAACGGAGACAATCCGGTCTTCATGGACGTTCAGCTCCATCTGACAACCGACACCGCAGTACGTGCAGGTCGTGCGGACCTTTTTCGTCTCCCAGGGGCGGCCGCCGAAGCGGGCCGGGCGGAGCGTGATGGCCCCCACGGGGCATGCGTCCGCGCATTCGCCGCAGAAGAAGCAGTCCGAGTCGATATAATCGGTTTCGAATGCGGGGCCTACCTTGGCGCGGGATCCGCGGCGGGTGAAGTCGAGGACCTCGTTCACCTGGATCTCGTTGCAGGCCCGAATGCACCGGCCGCAGAGGACGCACTTGTTCAGATCCCGCTGGATCATCGAGTTGGAGAGGTCCTTCGCGTGTCCCGGGGGGGTGATCTCGAAACGGGGCTTTTCGATCTGGAACCGGTAGACCAGGTCCTGAAGCTCGCAGCTGCCATTACGCTCACAAGTGAGGCAGTTATGGTCCCCCGAGGACCAGAGGAGCTCCACGACCATTCGCTGGGCCGCCTGCACCTTGGGTGTGTCAGTGCGGACCACCATGCCAGGGCTGATAGGCATACAGCAGGATGCAACGAGTGTCCGGGCGCCTTCAACCTCCACCACGCACACCCGGCAGGCGCCGACCTTCGTGGTCCGATCCATGTAGCAAAGGGTGGGAATGAAGATGCCGCTGTGCCGGGCCACTTCCAGGATGGTCTGTCCTGCACGGCCCTGGACGGCCCTGCCGTCGATGGTGAGAGGGATTTTCTTTTCCATGGATGTTCCGATCCTCCGTATGTGTTTTTGAACAAGCCGATTATCAGGATGTCAATCGGCTTTGTCGTATGTCCGGGTGGACAACCTTTCATATGTTTAATGTAGCACTTATAGGTAGCTAATCGGCAATGGATTGTCAATTTGGAAAAGGGGATCGTTTTTTCTTTTTCGGGATCGTCAAGAAATTCCGCCCCTTTTTCCATACTTGACCATCCCTGGAAATTCCGTTACTTGATTTTCGGTTCCTGCTTGAATCCGCTTCCCCGGCCGATTACAAAAAAACGGAACAGAGAGGAGAGTCATCGATGAACGGAAAGCAATGGGCCGGGACGGTGATCCTGTGTGCGCTTTTCCTGGCCGGGACAGTGATGGAAGCGGAGGCATTCCGTTGCCGCAACGGAGGCCTCGTTTCGGAGGGGGACAGAAAGGCGAAGGTCCTTCTGGAGTGCGGGGAACCCATGTTGAAAGAAAAGGTCGCCCAGGTCGAAACGGGGTCGACCGTCGAGGAACAAACGAAGGACAGGAAGAAAGGGACGCGGAAAAAGGTCGTCCGCAAAAAGAAGCAGACCGTCGAGCGCTGGTCCTACAACTGCGGGGAGAACGATTTCATCTACCAACTCTCCTTCCAGGGCGGGGTCCTGAAACAGGTGGAGACCGCGGGACGGGGCAAGGGGCCGGCCCGCTGCCAGTAGAGCAGACGCTGGATGTCTTGACCGGGGCGCGGGGGCTGTCACGGGGCGTCCGTTGGTCGCGGAGGTTTTCAGCGGGGCACCGATGAGAACCGGGACCCCATGGAGATGGAAAAGCTTCCCAATGCTCCCTCTGGAAACCCCCGGCCACGCCCCCGCGAACTTCGGGGAGAGGAATTCCCGAGCACACGCGGACAGACTTCAGGCCTTCCCCCCTTTTCCTGGCCAGGCAGCAAGTGGCAATCCCGCGCCCGGTGGAAAGAACAGAAGAGACAATAAGGAAGGAGGAACCATGCAGAATTTCATCTTTGAAAATCCGACACGGATCCTGTTCGGCAAGGGCCAGATCAAGCGGATCGGGACGGAGGCACGCCGCTACGGCACGAAGGTCCTCCTCGTCTGCGGATCCGGCAGCATCAAACGGAATGGAGTCTACAACCAGGTCATGGCCTCCCTGGGCGAGGCGGGGATCGCCGTCGTGGATTTTCCCGGCGCCCGCTCGAACCCGGTTCTCTCCCATGTCCGCATGGGCATCGATCTGGCCAGGCAGGAGGGGACCGACGTTGTCCTTGCCGTTGGGGGCGGGAGTGTCATCGACACGGCCAAGGCGATCGCTGCGGGCGTCCCGGCCGAGTGCGACGTCTGGGACTTCTTCCTCCGGAAAAGCGCCATCAAAAGGGCCTTGCCGATCCTCACCGTCGTCACCGTCTCGGCCAGTGCCTCGGAGATGAATCCCGCCGCCGTCATCACCAACGAGGATGGAGCTCGGAAGTACAGCATCCGGGACATGGCGGTCCAGCCGAAGGTCTCCGTCCTGGACCCGACGGTCCTCTTCAGCCTCGACAAGGCCTACAGCGCCTACAGCGCCGTCGACATCATCGCCCACATGCTGGAGGGCTACTTCACCAATACCGCGACAGCGAGCGACCTTCAGGACGGCATGGTGGAGGCCCTGATGCACAGTGTCATGGAGAGCACGGGTACGATCCTCCGGGAGCCGGAGAACTACGAGGCCCGTGCTACCCTGATGTGGTCCGCCGTCCTGGGCTTCAACGGCCTCACCACCGCCGGGATGGGAATCGTCGGGTTCCCCATGCACATGGTCGAGCACGCCCTGAGCGCCCTTTACGACATCGCCCACGGGGCGGGGCTCTCCATCGTCATGCCCGCCTGGATGACCTGGGCCGCCCGTCGGAACCCCGCCCGGTTCGCCCGTCTCGCCCGCCGGGTCTTCCATGTGGAGGCGACCGACGACGCAGAAGCCGCCCGGGAGGGCATCGAGAGCCTCAGGAAATGGTTCGTCGCCATCGGCAGCCCGGTGACCCTGGCGGAGGGGAAGATCCCCGAGGGCGGCATCGACGCCATCGCCGAAAACGCCTTTGCCCTCGCCCAGGTATGGGGCCTCAAGGAATACTCGAAAGAGGTCATCACCGAAATTCTGTCCATGTGCCGGTGACGGACCCGGCCCCCGGATGCGCGATCAAGAGGAAAAATAACCGGCAGGAGCCCATGCTGATGGATGAAACAAAAAGTTATGAGAAACTGAGTGAGGAGATGGATCAGGCCCGGCGCCGGATCTCTTTCCTGGAAAAAAAGCTGGCCACCCTGGGAGGCACCTGGAGCCACCCGTTTTCCGGCCTGAATGATGCGTTCTCGACGAAACAAACCGACGAGACCGCCTCGGAAAGCGAACTGCAGTACCGTTCCCTCATCCAGAACCTGCAGGAAACGATCTACGTCCTCGATGTGGACGGAACGATCACGTTCGTCAGCCCCCAGATCGAGTCGGTGCTTGGATATCGCCCCGAGGAGATGATCGGGCGCCCCTTCATGTCCTACATCTATCGCCGGGACCTCAAGGAGATGCTCAACCGCTTCGAGGTGGAAGGGCGTTCCGGGATGGAACCCTGGGAAAGCAGGCTTTACTCGAAGGACGGGCGGATTGTCTGGGTGCGCGCGGCGATCAGCAGGCAGATTTTCAAGGACGGGCGGTACTGCGGCATCACCGGAACCCTCTCGGATGTAACCGAGCGGCGGCGGATGGAGGAGGATCTGGCCGAGAGCCGGCGCCGCCTGGCCAATCTGATGGATCATCTTCCCGGCATGGCGTTCCGCTGCGGCAACGACCGGAACCGGACCATGGAGTATGTCAGCGCCGGGTGTCAGCAGTTGATCGGCTATACATGCGATGAGTTGACCGGCGACCGTGCGACCGCATACAACGAAGTCATCCACCCGGACGATCGGGATCGCGTCTGGAATACGATTCAATCCCTCATTAGCTTGGGCCATACCTATCACATCACGTACCGTCTCCGGACAAAAGACGGGACGGAAAAATATGTCTCGGAGCAGGGAAACGGGATCCCGCCGACCGACGGGACAATCACCTACCTGGAAGGATTCATCAGTGACATGTCGGATCAGTATCTCGCCGAAAGCCGTGTCCGGGACAGTTTCGCCAAGCTCCGCCGCGCCTTGGGCGGAATCATCAAGGTGATGGCCTCCACCATTGAATACCGCGACCCCTGCACATCGGGCCACCAGCAGCGGGTGTCGGACCTGGCCCGCCGGATCGCCCAGGAAATGGACCTTCCGGTGGATCAGGTGGACGGCCTGCGCATGGCCGGTGCGATCCACGACATCGGCAAGGTGGCCGTCCCCGCGGAGATCCTCAGCAAACCCTCGGAACTCGGCCCCATCGAGATGCTTCTCGTCAAAACCCATGCCCAGACCGGCTTCGAGATTATCCGGGAGATCGAGTTTCCCTGGCCCATCGCCCGCATGGTCCTGGAACACCACGAGCGCATGGACGGATCGGGATATCCCAGCGGCCTCAAGGGTGACGAGATTCTCCTGGAGTCGAGGATCCTGGCGGTGGCGGACGTTGTGGAGGCCATGTGCTCCCACCGCCCCTACCGGCCTACTCTCGGCTTCGAGGCAGCCATGGATGAGATTCGGGCCAATCGGGGGATTCTCTACGACGCAGCCGTCGTCGACGCCTGCATTCGCCTCTTCCAGGAAAAGGATTACCGGCTCGATTAACCCCTTTCGTTTGTTTTTCCTTTTTTCTTGACAACAATTGCTTGGCGTGCCAAATATGGTCATGCCAAACACAAGAAAAATCCCTCCGTCCCCGGCGGACGACCGCTTCATCTACCTCCTCTTCACGGCCCAGCAGAAGCTGCGGAACCATCTCAACACCGCCCTGACGGCAAGTGGTGTAAAAGTCACCGTAGCCCAGAGCGGTATCCTTTTCCTCCTGAAGCAAAAGGACGGCCGCACGATGACCGAGTTGAGCACGATCCTGGAGGTGGACAACTCGACCCTGACCGGACTGGCGGACCGCCTGGAGCGGGCCGGCTTCATCCGCCGGGACGCCAACCCGGGGGATCGCCGCTCATCCAACATCTACCTGCAGCCGGCGGGGCTGGCCGAGGCCGACAAGGCCAAGGCGGTGATTCGCCGGGTGAACCAGGAGGTCAAGGCGGGCTTCCAGCAGCCGGACCTCGACATGTTCCGACGGGTGCTGCAGTCGATTTCCATGAAATTCGGCCGCAATGGTCAGCTGAAAACGACGAACACGGAGGAATCGCCATGATACGCCGGGAACGGGAGCGTATTCAACAGGATGCCGGGCGGGCCGCCCGGTTCGCCGAGTCGGTCATCAATCCGCGCCGGGCCGAACTGTCGCACTCCGCCGCATTCCCGGCAGACCTTTGGGAACGCATGGGCCGGGAGGGATTCTACCGGGTCGGCATCCCGGCGGAGGCCGGCGGAAGCGGCGGCGGCGCCCCTGCCATTCAGGCCGTCGGCGAGGCTCTGGCCTTTCACGGAGGTTGCCTGGGGGTGGTCCTTTCATGGCTGATCCAGGTCATGGTGACCCGCTGGGTATTTATGCCCGACGCCACCGAGGACCAGCGCCGCCAGTGGCAGGAAGCCATTGTCTCGGGCCGGACCATCATCTCCCTCGCGGCCTCGGAGCCGAAGGTGGGCGCCCACCCGAAGTTCCTCACGACCTCTGCCGTGCCGCGGGACGGAGGGTGGGTCCTCAACGGGGAAAAGGCCATGCTCTCCAACGGCCCTCTGGCCGGGCTTTTCATTGCCCTGGCCGTGACCGGCGGATCGGAGAAGGACAAGTCTTTCGGCACCTTCCTGGTCCCTGCCGACGCCCCGGGGCTGACCCGCACCGAGCCGACTGACCTGAAGGCCCTGCATCCCTCTCCTCACGGAGGGATTGTTCTGGCGGATTGTTTCGTCCCCCCGGAGGCTGCCCTGGGGGACACGACCGACGCCTACCGACGCCTCGCCCTCCCTTTCCGGGAGATCGAGGACACCTTGCTGATGGGCCCCGTCACAGGGATGCTGCTCCGCCAGGCCCGGCGTCTGTCGGCCCTGCTCCGGGACGGTGCCGACCCGGGCGAAGAGATCCGGGCGGACCTGGGACGACTCTCGGCACAGCTGGACATGACTCGGATCCTGGCCCGCGAGGCAGCATTCCTCCTTGATCACCCGGATCCCTCGCGCCCCCTCTTCTCCCTGCTGTTTACCTTCCGCGAGATGGCGGATCACTGCCAGTTCCTCCTGGACGACCTGGCTTCCCAGGGAGGCTTCGCCTCGGATGGGGACCTTGCCGGCTGGGCCATGGACAACCGCCTCGCTCTCTCGGTGGGCCGCAACGTACTCACACTCCGCCTGAAAAAAGCGGGGCTCGATTTCATCAGGAACCCGAAGTGAAAGAAAATCCAACGGACGGAAAGACACCGATGAACGACGACAGACAGAACCGGATCGCCTCCTGGGAGGCGGTCCAGCAGGGTTTCCGCGGGACGGGATACATCGCCGACCGCACAATCGCCACGACGGTATACCTCGCCTGGCACCTGGGAAAACCGATCCTCGTGGAAGGACCCGCCGGCGTGGGCAAGACGGAACTGGCCAAAACGGCTGCCGCTTTCCTCGACCTCCAGTTGATCCGTCTTCAGTGCTACGAGGGGCTCGACGAAGCAAAGGCCCTCTATGAGTGGAAATACGGCAAGCAGCTCCTTTACACCCAGCTCCTGAAGGACAAGCTCGACGAGATCGTGTCCCGGGACAACGGCTTCTCTGCGGCCATCGACAAGCTCTACAAGTACGACGACATCTTTTTCTCCCGCCATTTCCTGGAGCCCCGGCCCCTCCTGAAAGCCCTGGAGAGCCCGGATGGCGCGGTCCTCCTGGTGGATGAGATCGACAAGGCCGACGAGGAGTTCGAGGCCTTTCTCCTGGAGATCCTCTCGGACTACCAGGTGTCCATCCCGGAGATTGGGACGGTCGCCGCGGTGTCCCGCCCCTTTGTCTTCCTCACCAGCAACAACACGCGGGAACTCAGCGAGGCCCTGAAGCGGCGCTGCCTCCATCTCTTCATCCCCTACCCCGATGCCGGCCTGGAGCGCAGGATCGTCCGGAGCCGTGTCCCGGACCTGCCGGATCGGCTGGAGAAACAGCTTGTCTCCTTTATCCAGGAGATCCGCACACTGGACCTGAAGAAGGCCCCTTCCATCAGCGAAACCATCGACTGGGCGCGGGTGGTCGTCCTTCTCCACGCGGAGCGCCTGACATCGGAATTCGTGCGGGAGACCCTCCACGTTTTCCTGAAGTACCAGGACGACGTGCACACCGTGGAGGAGAGGATGCCGCAACTAACCTCGCTTCTTCTGCGCAACGAAGGAGGCTGACGCGGTGGACCGGGTACTGGAGGACTTCGTCACGGCCCTGCGGCTGGCGGGAGTCCGGATCTCCGTCGCCGAGACCCTCGACGCCTGCTCCGCCGCGGCGTTGGTGGGTTACGGAAACCGCCTGCTGCTGAAGGATTCCCTCGGCGCCGCCCTGGCCAAGTCGGGGCGCGAAAAAGACCTGTTCTCCGACACCTTCGACCGCTTCTTCTGCGAATTCCCCTGCACCGCCGTCGTCCCGGAACGGGGCAACGACGCCCCCGGAGACGCGCCGCTGCCGGAGGATCCCCTGAGCCGGATGCTCCTCCAGGGGGACCAGGCCTCCCTCGCGGCGGCCCTCCAGGAAGCAGCCCGGGCAGCGGGAATCCGGGCCATCCGCCTGCCGACGCAGCGCAGCCTCTACACCGTCCGGATCCTCAACGCGCTGGGACTCGAAGGCCTCGACGGCACGATCCGGACCTTTTCAGGGGCCGGCAGCGGCGTCTCCCTGGCCCAGGCAGACGCCCTCCAGGCGGCCCGGCAGGAACTGGTGGACAACGTCCGGCAGTACGTGGAGCAACAACTCGACCTCTACGGCCGCGGCCTCGTCAACGAGTACCTGGAGGACGCCCTCCGGAAGACGCGCCTCTCACACCTGGAGCAGAGGCATTTCGAAAAGATGGGCGAGTTGATCCGCCGCCTCGTCAAACGGCTCAACGACATCCACTCGCGTCGCCGGAAGGCTGCACGGCGGGGACACCTGGACTTCAAGCGAACCCTGCGGCACAACATACCCTACGGCGGTTTTCTCTTCGACCCGAAGTGGAAACAGCGGAAGCTGAACCGGCCCGACGTTCTGGTGATCTGCGACATCAGCCGGTCCATGATGCGCCTCGTGCGATTCTTCCTCCTCTTTCTCTACGGTCTCAACGAGGAGATCCTCCGCATCCGCACGTTCGTCTTCTGCTCGAATCTCATCGATGTGTCGGACGTCTTTGAACGGTACCCGGTAGAGGTGGCCGTGGACCGCCTCCAGCAGGGGACGGGCCTGCCGATCGTCATGGGACTCACGGACTACGCCCGGTCGCTGAAGGATTTCCGGATGCAATACATGGACATTGTCACGCGCCGGACAACGGTCCTGTTTCTCGGGGATGCGCGGAACAACAATTCCGACCCGGATGCCCACGTCCTCCGGGACATCTACCAGCGGTGCAAGCGGCTCGTCTGGCTGAACCCGGAGCCGCGCTCCTTCTGGGGCACCGGCGACTCGGAGATGAAGCGGTTCCTGCCGTATTGCCACACGGTCCGGGAGTGCAACACCCTGGACCACCTGGAGCGGGTGATCGGCTCCATTCTGGCCGCCACGCGGCACTAGGCCAGGCTGTTGAAAACATGACGGACGGATCTGGAATCTGTCCTCTCGTCCATCCGGGTTCATTCATCCGTCAAGCAAAGGGGGAAAAATCAATGGAAAGGAAAGAGGAAGGGAAACAACCCTGCAACGCCTGCCTGTATTTCGAGGCCGAGGCCGAGGGTGCCAGGGAACACTGCTGGCGCTTCGCCCGCTTCGTCGACCACGTCATTACCGACGGCACCCGCAACTGCGCCTACTGGACGCCAAGGCCATAAGAGGCTGTGAAGGGGGATCGATTTGAAATCGGTCCCCCTTCACACATCGCTCTTTTCCCGGTTATTTCCAGACTTCGGGGTTGACCAGGTTCGGCGGCCGCTCCCCCCGCAGTCCCGCCAGGAGGTTCGTCACGGCCATGTCGGCCATCTTCGTCCGGGTCTCCCAGGTGCCACTCCCGACATGGGGCAGGAGGACGACGTTTTCCAGTTCCACCAGGCCCGGCGCCAGGCAGGGCTCGTCCTCATAGACATCCAGGCCCGCCCCGGCAATTGTCCCGGCACGGATGGCCGCCACGAGGGCCTTCTCGTCCACCACAGGCCCCCTGGCCGTGTTGATCAGGACCGCCGACGGCTTCATGCGCCCGAGGGCCTCCCGATCGATCAGGTGGTGTGTCTCCGGTGTCAGTGGAACGTGGAGGGACACGATGTCCGCTTCCGCCAGGAGGTCCGGAAAAGGCCGGAAGGACGCCCCCAGGGCCGCTTCGTCCGCGGGAGCCAGCCGGGTCCTGCCGGAATACAGGATCGGCATGTCGAAGCCGCGGGCGCGGCGGGCCACAGCCTGGCCGATGCGGCCCATCCCGACGATCCCGAGGACCTTCCCGGATACCTCGCTGCCCAGGAAGTGAAACGGCGCCCAGAAGAGAAACCGCCCTTCCCTGACCATCCGGTCCCCCTCGACAACACGGCGATTCACCGCCAGGATCAATGCAAACGCCACATCCGCCGTGGCATCGGTGAGCACTCCCGGCGTGTTGGACACGGGGATTCCGCGGGCCGTGGCGGCCGTCACGTCGATATTGTTAAACCCCACGCCGAAATTGGCGATCATCTTCAGGCTCGGCGCCCGCTCCATGGCTTCGGCGTCCACCTTGTCGGTGATGGACGGCAGCAGGCCGTCCTTTCCCGCAATCCGCTCCAGAAAAACATTCCTGTCCATGGGGCGGTCATGGGCATTGACGTCGATCTCGCACTCCCCCGCCAGCCGGTCGAGGCAGTCCTTCGTAAGATTCAGCGTCACCAGCACTTTCCTTTTCATCATCGCCTCCCTGAGAAATAAATCGGACCTGTTTTTCCGCTTGGTTGCATTGCCCGCCCCTCTCCGTTACAATTCATCCCGGCAAGGCTCAAGGCATCTCATGAAGATTCGTCCAGATATATCCGTAATCGTTCCTGTTTCAGGAGAGGAATCGGTCATCGGCGAGCGGATCCGCAGCATCCGGGCCGTCGAGGCCGGCGAGTCTCCCGAGATCATCGTCGTCGACGGCGATCCCGGAGGAGGCACGCTGAAGGCCCTGGCGGAGCCGGATGTGATCGGCCTGCTGTCGCCGCGGGGTCGGGCGATCCAGATGAACCGGGGGGCCGAGCGGGCCACGGGAAGAATTCTCCTGTTTCTGCATGCCGACACGGACCTGCCGAACGGGGCCTTTACCATGATCCGGCGGGCCATGGCGGACGAATCGGCTGCGGCGGGGGCCTTCGACCTGTCCATCCGCTCACCCCGGGCGGCCTTCCGGATCATCGAGCGCGTGTCCTCCCGGCGGTCCCGGATCACCCGCATTCCTTACGGAGACCAGGCCATTTTCCTCCGCTCGCCCTATTTCCGGGAGATCGGAGGCTACGGGGAGATCCCGCTCATGGAAGACGTGGAGCTGATGCGGCGGATCAAGCGGCGCGGAGACCGGGTCGTCTTCCTGAAGGCACGGGTGTCCACGTCGGCCCGACGCTGGGAAAAGGAGGGGATTCTCCGCTGCACCCTCCGGAACTGGGCGCTGGTCGGCCTCTTCCTCCTGGGCGTGCCCGCCGGGCGCCTCGCCCGGTATTACCCCTGACGCCATGAAGACGCGCTTTCCCTTCCACACTCCAAGGGTTCCCGCCTCGCCGGCCAATGGCGGGAGGAAAGCGCGGACATCCTCCGGGGGACGGACCCGCCGGCAACCGCGAGCCTGGGGATCATGAACGACTCGGGCAACACGGGAGAGGCCTCCGTCTCCTGGGTGGACTTCATCGAGGTGTACCGGGATGGCCCCTGAGTGCTGCGTTCTCCTGATGGTCAAGCACCCCGACTATGCCCCCGTCAAGACCAGGCTCGCGGCCGACATCGGCCCGGAGGCGGCCCGCTCCCTCTATGAGGCCATGGCAA
Organism: Deltaproteobacteria bacterium HGW-Deltaproteobacteria-19; assembly: GCA_002841865.1. Classification (GTDB taxonomy): domain Bacteria; phylum Desulfobacterota; class Syntrophia; order Syntrophales; family PHBD01; genus PHBD01. The sequence continues at coordinate 69,631 of PHBD01000014.1, read as the reverse complement.
CGGGCACCGTTCGGGCCCTGATATCGGGAGACCATGTCCTGGCCGTTTTCTACGATCCCCCCGCGGCCGGGGAGGCCACGGCCCGCTGGTTCGGCCCCGGGCCGATCTACCGGCCCCAGCGGGGGCTCGACCTGGGGGAGCGGATGGCTGCCGCGTTCCGGGAGGCCTTCGACGAGGGCTTCAGGAGGGCGGTCCTCGTCGGCAGCGACATTCCGGGATTGAGCGGAGACCTCGTCGGGCAGGCGCTGGCGGACCTCGATTCGCACGATGCCGTCCTCGGCCCCGCCTGTGACGGTGGATACTACCTGATCGGTTTCAACCGGGAGGCGTTTCTGCCGGAGGCGTTCGTGGGAATCCCCTGGAGCACGGCGGAAGTATTTTCAAAGACCCTGGAGATCCTGGAGAAGCACGGGCGGCGGGTCCTTATCCTTCCGTCCCGCCGGGATATCGACACGTTGGAGGACCTGAGAAGAATGGGGACAGATTGAAATCTGTTCCCCTGATCGCTTGTCACTCCGGAGGAAAGATCACCCCGGCGACGCTCACCCGGTTGCCGCCATCCTGTTTCGCCTGAGCCACAGCCTTATCGGCCATCCGCAGGAGGTCGTCCATGTTCTTCCCATGGTCCGGATATGCCACAACCCCGAAGGACGCGGTTATCGCATCGAACGGGCGGTTGTTCTGACCCGTCACGACGACCAGGGATCCGATGGCCTCGCGGATTCGCTCCGCCCGCTGCCGCGCTATGTCCAGGGGTGCCTCCGGCAGGATGATGATGAAGGCGTCGCGTTCCCAGCGGCAGGGGATGTCCCCGCCGCGCACCTGGCGCCGGATCACCTCGCCCAGTTCCCGGAGCAGGGCGTTCCCTTCCTCGTATCCATGCACATGATTGAACTTCTCGAAGTGGTCGAGATCCCCCGTCACGAGCCCGACAGGGCCTTTCCTTCGCAGGGCGCGGTGAATCTCCAGGCCGAGCGCCTCTTCCCCGTACCCCCGGTTGAACAGCCCCGTGAGAGGATCGCGGATCGACTGGGCCCTCAGCTTCTCGCGCAGCTTCAGACCGGACATGGACAGGGCCATGCGCTCCGCCACCAGGGCCCCCAGTTCATGAACCTTCCGGTCCACGGCGGGATCGCCACTGAACTCGATATGCATCAGATAGGGTTCTTCTCCCTCTTCCGTGACCGGGATATCGAGATAACGGGTAACGCTGTTTCCCTTCATGTGACGGCAGCGCAGGGCCGAGGGGCCGGCATCGACCCGGTGGGATCTTCCGCTCCTCAAGGCCCAGCAATCTTCCCGGGAGAATACCGTCTCACTCTGCAGGTCGGGCCCCCAGGCCACGACGGCCTCCATGTCCCCGCCCGGCTCGCTGCGGATGAAAAACGCTCCTGCTGAATCGGGAAACAACCGGGGTCCGAAGAGTTGAAGCACCGCCAGCCCCTCATGTGTGACACTGCAGGACCTCAGCAACCTGCCCATCTCCCGCAGCAGGTTCTCCTGGCACTCCCAGTCCGCCTTTTCCTCCAGCCAGGCAGCCGATGCTTCCCCGGCCTGCCGACGCTCTTCCTCGATCAGGCGGCGAACAGCGGTCAGTTCCTCGATGAGCTGCTTTTTTGTCTTCGCTTCGTCTTTCATGGGGGGTCTCCCGGCGGTTCACGTCTCCCGAGGCGGCCTGTTCTTCCCGCGCCGGCGCAGGTCTGTCCCGTCTCCTGAAGATTCTGCCACAGACGTACGAGGCATATGGTGTTGATGATAAGGGAGTGGTTACTCATCGTGATGATCCATGTCGCACCGGATCAGGAACGTCCGGACCCGGCCGTTGACTTCGTAGGGGTCGACCGTGGCCAAGACCCGCCTCCGGAAGAGCCTTTGCCGAAAGGTTCTCCGCCTGCGCAGGGACGATATGTCGATATCACAAAAAAAAACCCGCCGCGATATGAATCGCGACGGGCTCGTATGTCGCTGGACCTTCTCCACATAAAAACCGGATTGTTTGCCGGGGACCATCAATCAGGCAGAAACCAAACTCCGGGTTTGATTCACGATTCCGGGACAGGTAAACCAGGATCATGTTCGCAGGCGAACCAATTTCCATGCGAATGTTCTTGAAGAGATTACTCCGGGCCTTCGTTTTTACTCCTCGGCCAGCCGCTTATTCTTTACCAGATCACGATAAAGAGCTTCCATCTGGTCTGTTACGCGGTCCCAGGAGTAATTCTTCCGGACATGGGCCAGAGCCGCTGCTTTCTTTTCCTCCACCTTCTCGGGATGCACCAGAAGATCGGCAAGAACCCGACGCAGGTCTTCGGGATCGCGGTTACGGAAAGCATAACCGTGATCTTCAATGGCTTCCAGGTTTTCCGGGATGTCGCTGGACACGCAACAGTTGCCGTAATTCATCGCATCGAGCAGGGCTACGGGAAGCCCCTCCAGCGTGGAAGGCAGGCAGAACAGGTAGGCATTGCTGAACAGCTCTTGCATAGGCTCGCCGGTGACGAAGCCAGGGAAGAGTATGCGTGGGTCATTCCCGGCCAGATTCCGGAGTTCTGCCTTATACTTCTCCATGTGGGCAGCATCTCCCGCGAGGACAAGCTTCATGTCCGTATTCAGCTTGCGATAGGCCTCGATCAGGAAATGGGCGCCCTTCTCCTCCACCAGCCGGGCGGCAAAGAGGATATACCGGTCGGGCTGAAGCCCCTGCTCAAGGATCCATTTCGCCGGCCGTTTCTCAACGGGGGCAATGCCGTTGGGGATATAAACCACTTCTCGGTTGAATCGATCTTCGTAGTACTTTTTCTGCACCTTCGAAACCGACGTAGCCTTGTCCGGAAAATAGACGACGGAATAGTCGGAAAGCTTGAAGAAGGTCTTGCCGATGACCCCCCATTTATCCCGCTTCCACTCCAGTCCGTGTGTCTGCACGACCGTCGGAATGCCCTTCATCCGAGGAAAGATGGAGAATACGGACGGCCCGACGGCGTGGACATGGACGACATTGGCATTCATGCCGCGCAGGACATCACGCATCGCATGGTAACAGATAGATAGCTTGTGTAAGGCCTTTGTATTGATCGAAGGGACGGTAACGATCTGCATGCCCTGATAGAAACCATCAACCGTCCCGTAATCCCGGCTGGAATAAACGGTCACATTATGACCTTTTTTTACCAATCGCGAACCGATCTCTTCCGTGACCTTTTCAATGCCGCCCCCGATGGGAATTCCTTTAACTGCGACATAGGCAATGTGCATTAATTCTTTTACCTCTTTAATACTTCCTGATAAATCTCTATGAGATTCTGATAGTGTGATTCCGTGCTGTTTTCTCTTTCAGCTTTCTTTCGTGCCGCTCTGCCCATATTCTCAATCTCTGTTGCATCCATGCCTGCAAGACGATCAAGAACCACCCTCAGGGCACTACAGTTCCCGGATTCAAAAAGAAAACCATTCACACCGTCCTCAATCATCTCCGGTATCCCACCGACTGTTGCTCCAATAACCGGTTTACCGTATGCCATTGCTTCAAGAATAGAAATAGGGGCATTTTCGTACCATTCCGAGGGGACTACAACTGCCAGAGAATTGCGGATTGCTTCCAAAAGGGAACGACCAGACAAGTACCCTGCAAAACGGATTCTGTGATTATTTCTTGCATCATATTCTAATTCTTTCCTAATTGGGCCATCGCCAACTACAAGCAATTCTGCCTGCCGGTTCTGTAGTTTTGAAAAAGCTTGAATCAATGTCGCAATCCCTTTTTCTTCTGATAGTCTACCGAGATAAAGAAAATGCTTCCCAAGCGTATAGTTTGGATCAAATTCGGACAAGTCCAGAAAATTTTTGACAAATTTAATCTGATTTTCGGGCCAGCCAAAATCGATTAGTTTCTTTTTTAAAAAGAAGCTTGGCGAGATATAATATTTGATACTCTTTTTGTATTTTTTTAACCATTCATTAAAGTATGATTCTATGGCAATAACGACCGACGCCAAATAGCTTCCCTTATGACAGCGATTCTTTACAGCTTTGTAATATTGCGCCCCTTTACAATCCTCGCATATGCGATTATTAAACATGAATTTATAACTTGGGCATACCAATTTATAGTCGTGCAGCGTCATGACCGTTGGTATTTCTTTCTCTGAAAGTAGATCAAGAACCGAAGTCGTCAAGCGTCCATACATATTATGGACATGGGCAATATCGGGCTTGAATTCGTCGATCAACTTATCTAACCCATCTTTTGCACTAATAGAATAGAGTATCTCCTTGATAGTCCTGACTGCCTCCCATGACAGGCTGATCTTGTCTGTCATGATATCCGGCGGGAAAAAACGACCATATTCTGACGGCAGGTCCAAGGAGTGCTTGCGAGCAAATCCGGCAACCGCATGGTCATGTCTTTTCATCATGTCCATCTCGCCAAAAAATACCCTCTCCGACCCACCGCGAATATAATAGTAATTATTCAGGAAAATGATTCTCACAGAGTGTCTCTTTTATGGTCATGGATTAGATAGAAATAGGTCTCATAAGGGAGCTCCATCTTTAACTTGACGGCGCTTCACGTCCCCGTTTCCCAGCCTCGTTTTATCGATAATATTCTGCTTCCCTGCACTGATCATGTATAGTGCCAGAAGGCTCATTGCAGGGAAATGGTCATAGTTGTTCTCCGTGAAGCAGAATAAAGCTATCATGATGACGATCCAGCGATATTGCATGGCCATGCGGCGGTAAAGAACGATCCAGATGATTAGGTTGAGGATCAAGCCGACGATGCCTGTCTCAAAGAGAACCCGTATATAATCATTGTGTGCCTTCAACTTGAATATAATATCAGTCGTCCCGATACCGTATCCAAACATGATCTTGCCAAAAGATGAATGAAAAAAAAGGTTCAGGATACGATGCCATTGATAAAGCCGCCATAGACCCGATGTGTTATCGACACCCTGTCTCTCAATAATAGAATAAAAGTTTATTTCTTTTCCGGAAAGAATGCGGTTGTAGTTTTTCTCTATAACTTCGATCTTATCCTTTGTCGTATCAACAGCCTTGAATTCATCCTTTGGTATGGCACTGAACAATGCAATAGTCAGTGATATAGAAACAAAAAGGATAAATATGGTTGTTATGAGATTCCTTTTTTTTGCAAAGAGGTTCAAATGCAGGAACCCAGCAAGGTATCCAATGAAAGCACCACTTGTCCTGGAAAGGAATAAAAGTGTTATTACGATTATATGACTTGCTCGTTTTGTAAACGAGCCAGAAGATTCGCTGTTATTCAGCAACAAAAGCATCATAGCAGTTAGAGCAAACGTATTGGGATTCGGTAAGAATCCTTTCATCCGCGGATCTTTGTACCCATGTGTAATACTCCAGAAACATCCAATCACTAGAAATGACAGGATCGTGAAATAGAGAATCCAGGTTTTTTTTGCTCGGCCAAGGGGAGTAAGGGGTAATGAGCTACCTAATAGAATAACTGTATGTAACGCAAAGTACTTGATTAGCTCTTGTAGCGAAGAGATCAGGGTTTTCTCGTCATATGACATTAGTGGAATGAACGGTATGAGAAGGCATAAGAATATGCAGTATGTTAAGAAATTCAACTTTGTCCTCATGAGGTATCGCCAATAGCGGCTATACAGGAGTATGAGAAACAAGGCAGCACCATATATCGTTGTCTGGACCTCGATGAGACCACCGACGAGAATAATACAAATGTATATAGTATAATAGTAAAGAATCGAATCCCACTTGAAATCCTGAGACGATATGGGCTGTTGTAGGGCATCTTTTTCAAGAGTAGTGTTTATCATTTATATTCCAATATTATTAGATTAATCGTTTCATTATATAGTGACATTCTACTCTGTTATATTACCCTTTATTTCAGTACCTTTTTTGTTTAGGATACGTATAGGTGCATTGCGGAACCTGTTTCGTTTTATCAACTTCATCTGATCACCGTCTGCCAGTATTCCCGGTTTTGCATCTTTAACCTGATTATCCATTACGGTGACGGTACCATGCATATATACACCGCTGGCGTTAGTATTAGATATCTTGTTCTTTTCTATTCTGATTTCAGATCCCGTAGCAAGTATTCCATGCCGCCCGGTATCACTAATTTCGTTGTCTATCACTAATACGTCACTGACTCTTGGCAATCCGTTTCCGCCCGTATGAATAAAGATACCGTCTCCTGCGGCATGATGTATTTTATTCTCAGACACGGAGATGTTTGTGGCACCACCTTTTATACCGATGGCACCGTGCTTACCACCGGTAATAATATTTTTACTAATAACCACGTCACTCAGTTTTCCTGTATGTCCGAGGGTATCTATAGCAAAAGCAGTAATACCGAACGATGCCCCTTCCCCTTTAACATTATTGCCTTCCAATGTTATGTTTCTTACTGAGCCCATCCATCCGAATACAGCCAATGGTTCATCATAAGCAGAAAGAAGTGTGTTATTTCTTATTATAATATTATTGGATTCCTTATTTGTTTGTCGATGTCTGTTACGGACCATTATAGTGCCGCCCTGTCCCCAATTTTCAATTATATTATTCTCTATAATAGCGCTTTGAATATTTGCCGACAGATCGATTCCATAATACTTTGTATCCAAGATCATCGTTATGTTATTTAGTTGAAGATTCCTGACATTTTCGAAGCGCATGATCCCCGGCAAATTACCCGTTAAAATTGGCAAATCGAAAACCATTTTAAAAGATCGAAGCGTAATGTTCTCACAACCATCTCTTTCATTCGAATTTGTGATAAACCGCTGACCGAAAAACGGGGAGGCCACTTTCAGAATCGTGCTCGGACCTGTTCCTTCAAATATTGTGTTTGATGGTAATACAATGGTCTCGGATATTTGATAAAGTCCAGCCGGCAAACTGATAATATACTTTCCATCTACAACCTTGGTGAATCCCTTTATGTCGAATTTATCCCTGACAGTATCAGCAAGTCCGATTGACGGCATGAATAGGATAGATAAAACTAAGGCAATCATTATTGAGTGATACATAGAATAATCATAATGGGCTGTTTTAAAATAGGAGCAAGCATAATCATTCAATCAGGAGGTGCTTCTTCTATATAATTTGCATTTCCACTTCCATACTAGATGTGTAAATCGGTTAATATGTGAACCCCATAAGATTTTGCGAATCCCGGAGGGCGTACAAACGCCACAAGATAGCAACTGACGAGCTCTGCCATAATTTCCACTGAGTACATGCTGTCTTGCATTTTCGAGCTTCAATCTTCCAATATATAACATGAGATCTTTTTCATTCACGGCCGTTTGTTCTTTTTTGTAAAGAGCTTTATACGACTCAATGAATGGATGTTCATCTGCTTCCGTGAATTTTGCGTTACATGCCCTGTTTTGTGCTTCCTCGTGATAAATGGCCCCGGTCTTCGTTGTAAAAGCTACCGGGTAGCTCAATGCGATCCTGCCCCACAGATCCAGGTCCTCCCCCATTCTTCTTCCTTTACTGAACATACCAACCTTATCAAATACACTTCTTCGTATGCAGACTGCCGATGCACATACCGGAGGTTCTCCAAACGCTGCGGCCTTGAAGTAACTTGGCATTATCCCTTCCCAAGGTGGTGGTGGCAGGTTTTTAAAGTGTGCAGCTTCTCGATTGCCGTTTAAGTGAATCTTTTCATATGACGTTGCATAAAGACCAGCTCCCGGATATTTCTCGATGAGTTTCACAATGCTCTCCAAGAAATCCGGCAGCCATTCGTCATCCGCATCTAAAAAAGCGACCAGTTCTCCTTTTGCTTTTGAAATACCATTATTCCTTGCGGCAGCTACACCTGCATTTTCCTGCTTTAAAACATTAATCCTTTGATCAGAGAATTTTTGCACCTCTTCATAACTGTCGTCTGTTGAGCCATCATCGATTATTAAAAGCTCAAAATCATACTTTTGAATTAATACAGACGTGATAGCACGTCCAATATAGGCACACTTATTGTATAAAGGAATTATTATTGATATTAAAGAATTCGTCATTTTCTCTTCACGAAAGCTTTGATGTGACTTAAGCACTCAATGCTCTGAGTAGAAATTCCCTTGATTCTTGAACATCCCGGTCCATATTTTGTGATATTTTTGAATAATCAATTTCATCCTTATAAATTTCATTCTTAGGCATATCTGCATCGTTTAATATAATTCTGTCAGATAAGGTATATTTATTAACAATTTCAATTATACGATTTGCTTTATTATTAAGTGCAGATACCATAAATGGCTTTTGATACTTCAATGCAAATAATAACCCATGAAAGGAATCGGTGATAATGAATGCTGCCTGCTCAAAATAGGTCAACCACTCTGATGGCCCAATATTGCGTATATGACAATCAGCTATTGGGAAATCCCATCTTTGCGATATCGAATATACGGGCAGTTTTATTGTTTTTTTTGCTTCATTGACAAGCTGCGTCATCTTTTTTTCATCTTTACCACGGTGCAATGCATAGACAAGAATATACGGCGTCATTGATATTATTTTAGAGGTTACTAACGTGAAATCAGTCAACACTGTAGGATCCAGTACAACCTTTGGCATTGTTCCGTGATATTTCGAGACGATATTAGCACTCATCATATTTCTAACTGAGATGAAATCGAAATTTGACAGGTACCGAGAGATGTGCTGCTTTGAAGACTTATTTATTTCTTCTTCACCAAAACATGCTGCATAACTAATCTTTTTAATGTGTTTTGATAGTGGAATATCGAGGAAATAGATAGTATCACCGTTTGTTGCATTTGTGTTCCATACTTGATCACTTCCAACAATGAGTGCTTTGTAGTCTTTCGTTTCCCTAATTATAGCCTTCGCATTATATAGCCTCTTGGACAGTAGCATATGATCTTCTTGGAATGTTTTGAATCTGCTGCGCATTTTTATTACAGATAGAAAGCGGCCGGATAAAATACCTAATCCTCTATTGTGCGCCATAATTGGTAAAGATCTATAATCGATGATGCTTGGTTTGAAGCCTAGTTCCTGCAATGCTTTCTGAAGTCCATAGGCTTGCAGCGCCGCACCGTAGTTATATGCATAATGAAATGTTAGTATTCCAACTTTCATAATACTTTACAATTATAATATTCTTCTTAATATAGCATTTGGATAGCGAAATAATGATATCATTAAATTTGCTCTATCAGTTGCACTTCTTTCTGCATTCGATCTTCTATGAAATACTTCAATGTTTCCGTTTGTATCTTTCCACAGTGCAGGTAACTTCATTGAGATAGCCAATTGATCCAGGATTAACTGTTTTATTGCAAATTGATATTGCACCGGATAATGTAAGTCTCGCTTTTTGGGAAGTACTATACCGTTCCTTCTTGCTATATCCATCCTGATCTTCATATTTCTTCGTTTATCGTTAAGTGCTCCATATTGACTTTCTATTACTTTATCAATTGGTATGTCATTCACTGCAAGTGATATGGGATCTGCATCCTTATAAATATCTGCTATACTAGGATTGCGTATTAATACAATACTGTGGCCTTTCCAGTCATCCGAATATGCCTGGAGCCATGCATCCATGAAAGCCGCGTCTGCGCATTCTGCATACACGTCGTCGCAAAAGTCGCAAGAATGCAAAGTAAAATATCGATCCAGCCAAGGCCGTGCCGCGACTTTATGCCAATCAACAAGTTGTTCAATCACACCATTATGACCTTCGTGCGTTATTGATATATATCCACCACTAGATGCGGGCTTTTTTTCATCCTTTACACGAAAAGATATTTTACTTGCTCGTCTTATATCAACACCTGACAGACCGACGAGGTACTCTAAAAAAAAGCTGCTTTTACCCTGACCACACACAAGCCCCAGTAAATATTTGATTCGCTTCTTAAGCATCGGATAAACTGACATCGCCAATCTTATTGCTTTGCAGACGCAAGGAAGGCCAACAATAGCATAAGATTTATCACTCACCATAATATCACGAATAACCGAGCTGATTTCAACGGGGTAATAACAGGAGCGTGAGCATAACCTTATTTCATCCACGCTGTTGCATATTGTAAAATCAAAAAATGGCTGACCACTTGAGCTTGGTTTTACACAGACTACTGCATCTACAATATGCATGTTCAATAGATTTTCTAAAGTCCAAGTAAGCATCCCTCCAGATGTACCATTTATCCGATGATTACCACGTGAGGAATAACCAACGTAGTTATGCAGATAATATCCTGTTTCTGTGTTGTGTTTTATCCCCTCTACTGAAAAGTAATATTCCCGGCCTATTGCATCTTCATCTTTTTCATTATCATAAAAGGGACATATCTTCAGACAGACATTACACTTTGCGATGCACTTTCCTATAGCAGGCTCAAATGGATTATATTCACCAAGTTCATTAAAACGCATCTCAAGATTGTTTTGTGGACACACACCTGCACAAACGCCACAGCCGGCACAGAAACCAGATGACACTACTTCAGAACATACATTTTTATTATTGTTCATCTTCTTTTTTTAAATTATAAAACATACATGCAATATTAATTAATATTGTAAGGGCATGAGATACACATATGGTCAATGCCGCACCCCACGCTCCATAACATGGTATAATTGATACGCCTAACAAAACACTTGCTATTGCGCCAATGAGAATGCTAAAAAAATAATATTGTTCTTTTCTGGCAGCAAGCAAATACTGAGACGCCACATATCCAACAGACACAAGAATCAAGTATATAGCAAATATAGGCAATAAGGTTGACGCAGGGGCATATTCAGGTTTAAAAAGTAATTCGAAAACAAGTGTTTGAAAAACTAACATTACCAATACAATAGGAGATATGGCGATCATCATTATACTCACGTACTTCATTATAAATGTTGCACGGGCCCTTGGCGGTACATCTCTTTTTGTGTAATATGCAGTCGCTGGATTCCCAATGCGCGCTATCTGATCGAGAAAAAGCATTCCAAGCATTACTATCTGCCATGCAGCGGCATAACTACCCAACTCGGAGAATCCAGCATAGTACTTTAAAATCAATTGATTAAAGTACACGATAAACAGTCCACCGAACGCAGTGAACCATACAAGTATGTTTTGACGACCTAATTCATACGCTGCAAAGAATGAATATCGTATCTCTGTTCTATCAATCATCGCATTCGCTACCCAATTATGCTGAAGAAAAAGAAATACAATGGCTGATGAAAGGACAGCCGTGCCAATCAAGTTAATCGATAAAGAATTGGGGAAAAAAAGAACAATAAACCAGACTACTGTAAAATAAATGATCTTTTGTATAAGGTAATAGGTCGTATGGCGTGGAATTTTTTTCCATGCATCATAAACGGGTTGAAGGTCCAGAGAGAGAATTGAAAATCCAATGATGACCAGCAGTAATCCCCAAGAAATATCTACCGCAAAAAAATGCTTCCATAAAACAAGAGCAAAGATGAGGAATACCGACAACGCATATCGCAGGGTCAAGCTTGCAGCAACAATATTCTCTGTTTTTTCAGGATGATGAACGAGGTCCCTGACAAGGGTTCGATCCAGACCAAACCTTATAAAAACCTGACCGTATATACCGATTGCCAATCCATATGCCAACTGGCCGAAAAGCTCCCTACCAAGGGTATTGGCAATCTTTATTTGTGTAAAAAAACCTACTGCTAAGACAAATAGTTGGACGAAAAGCAGATAGGAGAAGATTCGTATATTACTCCCGTTAACGGCGATAAAATTCGATATAATGGTGAATATCTCATTTTTATCTCTAAAATAAACGATATCTGTCTCGCGCAGTTTATACAAAGAAGCTCTCTTGTTTATATTCAATCATTTTTGTCGAACTTCCCATTTCGGCTGTGTCAAGCCTAATATTAAATTAGATATTTTCTATTGAGATCCGGCATTTGATCCCGGCAGACTCGTCTCCCCGTCATGGATTTAAACTTATTTGCGATGATCCAAGGAAGCAACTTAACAACATATTTCTTCATCACCGGAGAAGCCGAGCCGATCATCCAGCAGTTCTTGGGGCACTTTTTGACCTCTTCCCTTACTTTCCTTGCCTGCTCACTCTCCCATATTTCCATAAAGTCCTTTGCATCGTTAAGATTCCCCATGGTGGCAAGCCAGCACTTGGCTTCCATGCCATTGCAAGGCAGGACTTCGCCGTATGGATCGATGAAGAAGTTTTCCGATCCGGCCTCGCAGGGTAGAAATCTTGGATTTCCCTTGATGTAATTGATCAGGCCTAGATTGAACCATGCCCTGAACCAGGATTTCGGGTGGTTTTCTTTCAGGAGGCGATTGATGAGCTCCTCGAAGTTGGCACTGACTTCATCGATGTTGGTGATGGCGTTGTCCTCCTTGTGAAAGTAAAAGGAATTATGAAACGCTGCCGTGGCGAATTCCAACTTCAGGTTTCGCGCCAGTTCATAAAGATGAAGCATGTCGGAGGAATTGCTGTTCGAGACTGTAATGCCGAAACCGATGTCTTTAATGCCCATCCTATACAGTTCCAAGAGGGTTCTCAGGCCGCGGTCAAATCCGCCTTCCCGTCCCCGGAGCTCATCGTTTTTCTGTGACAGCCCCTCGATGCTCACCCGGAACCCAAGATTGGGATACTTCGTGGCCATCCGGATGATCCGGTCCTCAAACCAGCCGCTGGTGCTGATGACAATGCGATCGGTCTTTGTGAAAAGGATCCGGGCAATCTCTTCCAGATCTTCCCTTACAAAGGGCTCGCCGCCGGTAAGGTTCACCAGGGCCAGTTTGGGGAGTTTATTCAAGAGTCCGGGCTGGAATTCTATTTTTGGGTCAGACGGGTTGTCCCAGATGTTGCACATCTTGCAGTGCATGGGACAGCGGTATGTAGTGATAATAGCGGCTTCCATAAATGTCCTTATATAATCTTCCTCGAATGTCCTTTATATGACATTATGATCGTGAAAATGTCCTCAAATTGTTAACTTCAATGAAGAATCTCCCATACTTTTTGGGTGGCCCCTGTCAAAGCAGAAGGACTGCCAGCCCATCGGCCAAATTCAACATAGCGCATTGAATGATCGGTTCCTTATTCAATCGTCTTTATATACTCATGAACCGAAATACCTCTTCCGTTGCCGGTATTGAAAGATTCACTTCGTCCTCACATTTATTGACAGTTCAGGGCCATAATCTAGACGTCGGAATGGTCCGTCACGCGGATACGATCACGGATGCATGTTCCATCCTGCGTTTCGCGATCAGCACCAAAAATTATCACGGCAGCTTTCGCTATGGTGGCGGTATCGAGAACCATTGGAGTGGAACGGCTTTCCGGGTCGTGCTTTCCCCCACATCGGCATCCGGGTCTGTCCCTGCTGTATTGAAATCCTGCAGGTTCACAAGCCCGATGCCGCAGGCACAAGCGTAATCCACGAGAATCCACTCGGTCATGGACTTGCTTGATTCATAAGGATTTATTGGAGATTGGGGGTAATCTTCGGTCAGGGGAATGACCTGCGGTGGGAGCTATCTAGCACAAGCCGAGGGAAAATGAAACACCGAACGTCAAATTCATGCATCATGCCCGCAAAATTTCCAGTGCAGATGATACTGTTTCCATCCCCCGAATCATATGCAACACACACAGTTGGGTTTCCGTTGATCCTCATTCATTCGGAACATTTCCTCTCAAGGCTGTTCAAAAACAGCTGAGCGCAAGGATCCAGAGATACTGAGACATGAAGGCAAAAAAGGACATACTCATATCTGTCCCCTTTTGTGCTTCTTCTATAGCAGGAAATACCACGCCGCCGACAGCACCCCCGCCGTCACCAGCATGATCGCCGCCGGCCCCAGGAGGTACCGGTAGGCCCCGTAAATGGGTGTGCGGAAGTATTCCGCTGTGACGACGAAGCAGGCGTGCATGGGCGACAGCATCATGCCCATGTAGCCGAAGGTATAAGCGAAGCTCGTGGTCGCGGCCGCCACGGCCAGGGAGGGATCGGGCCCCAGGAGGGCGAAGACGATGGGGAAGCTGGCCCCGACGAATCCGAAGGCCACCCCGGTGACCGCCCCGGAGATGAAGGGGATGACCATGACGATCGTGATGAGGGGGATGCCCGTCCGGACCAGTTCGTCCCGCATGCCTGTGACGAGGGTTCCTCCCGCCCCGTCCAGCGGACACAGGAGCGCCGCCGAGAAAGCCTGGATGCCCAGGACGAGGACGACCATTAGCCACGTTTCTTTTTTCCGGAAGAGGGAGAGGGCCGGCAGGAAGGTTGATCCGTGGCCTGCGAAGGATGCGATCAGGGCCAGGAGCAGTCCCACCAGCATGGCCACGAGGTTGGCCAGCGTTCCCTTCACGCCGAGAAGCGGCAGGAGGGCCGAGCCCATGATGGAGACCAGCACCAGGACCCCGATGGGAAGGATGGCCGAGAACACGGCCTCCGCATCCCAGGTGCTGTTTGCCCGCTCGCTTCCCATCCCCTCCCCTTTCCCCTTCCCGATGCCGCGCAGGATGAAGAGATAGCCCCCCAGGATTGCCGCGGCGGTGAAGGGGACCTGGATGAGGAAATACGTGAGGACCGACAGGCCCGCGTACTGCATGGCCAGGATGACGCCGGGATACAGGGGCCACCAGTACTCCCAGATGTGGCGGAACCAGTAATTGATCGCCACCTTGCGGGCCGGCGTCAGCTCCTTCTCCTCGTCCATGGCAGCCACGAAGGGCGCCGAGAAAAGAGCCCCCGCCGGCATGGGCAGAAGGCCCACCAGCGCCGGCAGTCCTGCGATGATCAAATGCTTCCTCTGGAGCCAGTCCTTAAGGCCGCCGATGGTCCGGTCCATCCGCCCCGTCCGCTTGAGGGAATCGCTGAAGAAGAGAAGGAGCAGGATGATCGGGGGCAGCAGCGCGTTATGGGGCAGGATGAATGTCTCGATCTGGTAGATGAATCCCTGCAGGCCCGTTCCCGTCCAGGCCGTGAGCAGGAGTGCGAACGACAGGATCGCCACGCCGAGGGGCACCCCGAAGCGGTTCAGGAGCAGTATCCCCAGGAACGAGCCGAGGATCTTGGCGTAGGCGGGCAGAGTGAAGAGCCAGTCCATGGCGGCCCGTCACGCTCCTTCTTCCAGGAAGGGGAGCGGCGTTCCCTTCCGGTAGACGAGGGCCTGGCAGGTGGCGAGGAGACGTCCCCCGTCGTCGGTGACCTTGATTTCATAGAGGGCGGTCCGGGTGGTCCGGTTGATTTCCCGGGCCTCCGCAGTCATCGACGCTCCCGGGCTGGGCGTGGCCAGGAAGCTGATGCCCATGTTGAGGGCCACGGCCATTGTTCCGTGCGAGTTGGAGGCCGTTTCGAAGGCCTCGTCCATGAGCGCGAAGATCGCTCCGCCATGGGCCATCCCGAAGATGTTCTCCATGTCCGGGGTAAACGTCATCGTGACTTTGGAGTAGCCCTCCGCCAGATCCAGGAGCTTCAGATCGAATTTCCGGGCGAAGGGCTCCTTCTCCACCCGCCGGAAGATCGCCTCCCTCACCTTTCCGTCCATATGTGCAACCTCGTCCCGGATATGGATCAAGACAAATAAATCAGATTTATGTGTCTTGGAATGCGCGCGGATCGTAACACTGTCGGCCCCTTTTTTACAGCCCCGATTCCGCCCTGTTCCCTGGGGTGGAACTTTTCCACCCTCCCGGTTGTCTTACAAGAACGAGCCTGAAAAATAAATCCGGCCGGTTTTTCCAAACCTGCCCCCGCTTCGGGGAGCGGAAATGGCTTGACAAGAACGGTGGCTTCCGCTGCCATGGGATCGCAATTTCAGAGGAGCGATGCTTTCCGATCCCAATGGCTGATCCCGCGGATATCCCTGCAAACCAACCGGTCGATGATCCGGACGCTGACGCAGTCGCCCGGTGCCAAGGCGGACATGTGGACGCCTTCGATGCGCTCGTGGAGCGGCACCAGAAGCGGATGCTGAACCTGGCGTACCGGATGTTGGGAGACTACGACGAGGCCTGTGATGTCGTCCAGGAAGCCTTTCTGTCGGCGTGGCGGGGACTGCCGAGATTTCGGCGGGAGGCGCGGTTTTCCACCTGGCTTCATGAAATCGTCCTGAACGTGACGAGGAACCGGATGAAGCAGGCTCAGGCCCGCTCCCGGCATGAAGCGCCCGCCCCGGAGGCACCTTCGACGGAGGACGGCGGGTGCATCCCCTGCCGGGCCATTTCGCCTCTGGAGAATCCGAGTGAACGGCTGGAGCGGAAGGAGCGGGAGGAAAAGGTTCAGGAGTGCATCGGCACTCTGGAGGGCGAATACCGGGAGGTCCTGGTTTTGAGGGATATCCAGGGCTTCTCCTACGAGGAGATCGGCGGCATGCTCAAACTTCCCGGCGGCACGGTCCGCTCCCGGCTGTTCCGGGCGCGGAGCGCCATGAAAGAATGCCTGTCCCGGCTTCTGGGTGATTGGCGATGACCTGCAAAGAAATCGAAGAACGCCTGTCGGCTTATCTCGACAATGCCCTCCCGGCGGATGAGCGGAGGCGGATCGAGGATCACCTGCCCTCCTGCCCGTCCTGCCTGAAGGCCGCCGAGGATCTCCGGAAAACCGTCGGCCTCGTTCATGAATTAGAGGAAGTCGAGCCGCCGCCCTGGCTCAGTCAGAAGATCATGACCCGGATCCGCGAGGAGGCGGCGCCGAAGCGCGGGATTCTCCGGACACTCTTCTTCCCCCTGCACATCAAGGTTCCCATCCAGGCCTTTGCCATGGTCCTGGTTGCCGTCCTGGCCTTCCAGGTCTACCGGACCGGCGAGCCGGAGCGGCAGGCCCTGGACCTGCCGTTGCCACCTGCCCGGATCGAGGAAAAGGCGGCCGCTCCCGAGGCGGCCCGGAAGGCCGCGGAGCCCGCCCCGTCGCCGGAACGCAGACAGGAAGAGCCAAAGGCGGAGCAGGCCGTGCGGAGCGCCCCTCCGCGGTCGGCTGAACCGGCAATGTCACGCCCGCATGATTCCGAGGAGAAAGGCCTCGGCTTCGCGCCCCCGCCGGGCCGACGGGGATCGACCGGCCCTTCCGACCGGGCCGCCCCGCCGTCAGTGGAACGCAAGGCGGATGCAGGACCCGGGGGGTATGCGGCCCCTCTCGGCAGTAGCGCAGTACAGCCCCCAGCAGCGGAAGCGGTCCGTGAATCCGGTGGGGAGGACCTGCGGGAAGCGGGAAAAGTCCGGCAGAAGGCCGCATACGAATCAAAACGGAAAGATCAGTCCGAATCCGCCGTCATGGCGGCGAAAGAGGAGAAACCCGACAATGCCGCGATGAAGAAGAAAGCGACCGTCCGGATTCCCGCTGTAGACCTCGTGCTCCGGGTGCAGGATGTCACCGCCGTTGCCGCAGCCGCCGAAAGGGAGCTGCGCGCCTCGGGGGCGGGGGACGTTCGGCGCCGGGTGCAACAGGGCGGGATCCTGCTCTCGGCAAATCTCCCTTCACCCGCCCTGCCCGACCTGATCGAGCGCCTCCGGTCGCTTGGCGACCTGCAGTCGAGCGGAGCGGCCGCCGATACCCGCAATGGTACAACCGCCGTCCGGATCCGGATTGCGGAAAAATAAACCTGACCCGTTTTTCTCAGACCAGGAACAGGTTCTTTGTCGAAAAGTTGGGCTCGCTCGTCAGGTTGACGCCGAGCCGGCGCAGGCCCGCCTCGTCGCCCGGTGTGGGCATGTGGGTCATGTGGACCTCGCACCCCTTGAGCTCCTGCAGTTTTTCCACGGCGAGCTGGGCCGCCGGATTGGTGGCGGCGCTGATCCCAAGTGCCACCAGCGTCTCCTCCAGGTCCATGCTGACGGACTTCTCACCCAGGGCCTCCGTTTTCAGATTGCAAACCGCGTCGGTGATATAGGCGGGCAGCAGCTTGATCTTGGCAGGGATATCCGCAAGGTGTTTGACTGCATGGAGGACCAGACTGGATGCGGCATGCATCAGGGGCGAGTTGTTCCCCGTCACGATCGTCCCATCCATCAGCTCGATCGCCGCCCCGCAGTAGATCCCCTCGTTCCCCTTTTCCTGGTCCCGGGCCTCCCGGGCGGCCTCCCAGGCCGGCTCCACCACCGCGCGGTTCTTCGCCTCCAGGTGGAAATCCTTCATGAAAAGCTCCACCCGCTGCACGGTCCCCCGGTCGGTGAAGCCCATGACATATTCGCAGCGGTAGCGGAAGTATCGCCGGATGATCTCCTGCAGGGACGCCTCCCGGGTCACCTCGTCGTCGATGATGGCGAAGCCGGCCCGGTTCACGCCCATGTCCGTGGGGGACAGATAGAAGGATTCCTTCCCCGTGATCTTTTCCAGGATCCGCTTCAGGACGGGAAAGACCTCCACGTCGCGGTTGTAGTTGACGGAACTCTTCCCGTAGGCCTCCAGGTGGAAGGGGTCGATGAGGTTGAAGTCCCGGATGTCCGCCGTGGCCGCCTCGTAGGCGACGTTTACGGGGTGCTTCAGGGGGATGCTCCAGATGGGGAAGGTCTCGAATTTCGCATACCCGGCTTTCACGCCGCGACGGTACTCGTGATAGAGCTGGGACAGGCAGGTGGCGAGCTTGCCGCTCCCCGGCCCCGGGCCCGTGACGATCACCAGGGGCTTCTCCGTCGGAATGTATTCGTTGGCCCCGTACCCGTCGTCGCTGACGATGGACTCGACGTCCGTCGGGTATCCCTTTGTGAATCGGTGGGTGAAGACCCGGACGCCGCGACGCTCCAGCTTGTTCTTAAAAAGCTCCGCTGCGGGCTGGCTGTCGTAGCGGGTGATGACGACGCCCAGGATGTCGATGCCCCACCCCCGGAGGTCATCGATCAGCTTCAGGGCGTCCGAGTCATAGGTGATGCCGAAATCGGCCCGGATCTTTTTCCGTTCGATGTCGCCGGCATAGATGCATAGAAGGATGTCGGCGCTGCCCTTCAGCTCCCGGATGAGGCGCATCTTGACGTTGGGATCGTACCCCGGCAGGACCCGCGCTGCATGGTAGTCGTACAACAGCTTTCCGCCGAACTCCAGGTAGAGCTTGTTGTCGAACTGCTTGACGCGTCCGAGGATCTCCTCGGTCTGCTCCCGGATGTACTGTTCGTTGTCGAATCCCTTTCCCGCCCTTCCGGCCATCCCTTCCTCCTTAGATTCGTCGGTTGCTGGTGCACGTCGTAACAATTTCAATCCCGATGCGGCACATTTTTGTACCGGTTTGCTGACACGAAATACCCTATTTTCGCTGGAAATGGAAGGGATTGGAGGCTGGGAAAATGCGGGTCCCGGCGTGTCACTCGCGGGAGGCGGGAGCGATCCCGCCGTCGTTCTTCATTCGCCCGATCAGGGTCTCCAGATAACGCGATTTCATCTGCCGGGATGCCATGACCTGCGTCACCGGCGGCATCCTGAGAATCGTCCCCAGGATCGCTGCCATGGCCCGGTGACTGAAGAGTGCCCGGTTGTCGAAGATCAGATCCTGCAGCTTTCCCCGCTCGACAGCCATGACGACGGCCAGGTGTGCGGTATCGAGGGGCGTGATGACCCGCTCAGGCCGGCTCACGAGCCGGATTCGGCTCTCCGGGCAGGCCCGGACGCAGAGGCCGCAGCCCAGGCATACCTCCGCCCGCAGTTGGGCCTTTCGCTTCTTCGGCCGGCGGGGATCGTTCGCCGAGACCAGGCTCATGGCCTCCACGGGGCAGACGTTAGCGCACCGCCCGCAGCCGGTGCAGCCATCTTCCTGAACCTCCGGCAGGAAGTTCGTCGTGTGGACCGGCTGCAGGAGAGAAAAGCGGCGGGCGGCGATCATGGCCTCGCAGCAGCAGCCGCAGCAGTTGCAGATGAAGTTGATCTTCTCCCGCACGTTGGAGCCGAACTGAACGAGGTTCCGCTCCCAGGCCTCCCGGAGCAGGTCCAGGCCCTCCTCCACACCGACGGCCCGGGCGTGGCCGTGCTTCACCAGGGATTCGGCCGAGGCGTTGAAGGTCATGCAGATTGCGAGCGGCGCATCACAGGCGCGGCCGAGGTGTCCCATCTTGTGGCGGCAATAGCAGGTGCTGACGCCCCGTACGGGGGAGGTCCGGATGACCTCCGTGGCCCGCTCGTAGTCGAGGATGACGAGGCCCGGCTCGTCCGGCAGGGCCGGCTCGTGGACAAAGGCCCGGCCGAGCCGGGTCTCCCCGTCCGCGAAGAGCTCCCGGATGAAGTCGTCCTCCACGTTGAGGTACTGATAGAACAACTCGCTCAGGACCTTTTGATCGATGTCCCCGCGGGTCCGCATGAGGGAAAACTCGAAGAAGCCGGCCATGGGCGGCGGGAGGACATAGGTCTGCACGCCCTTCTCATCCTCCGTGTCGAGAAGGATTGCCCGCCCCGCCAGCTCGTCCAGGATTTTTCGCGCCTCCGTCACGCCCATCTTCCAGCGGGCGGCCGCCTGGGCCACCGTAAAGGGGCGGATCGGGAGGAGGGCGACAAGCCCGGCTTCCTTTTCACGGAAGAGGATCTTCAGGATCTTGAAAAGCAGCTCCGACGGCGGCGCCCCCTGGGGGAAACGGTTCAGCCGGTCGACCAGGGCCGTGTATCCGGTCTTCTGCAGATGGTGGCTCATGGCTTTGCTTCTTCCCTATCCGGGTGGTTCGGCGCCTCCGAGGATCGCTTCGGCCTCTTCCCGACGAATAGGAAGAGTACCACCGCGACGACAGCCATCCCCGCGTCCAGCATAAATGCAATGTCATAGGTTCCCAGCCTGTCCCGCAGGATTCCCCCAACCCAGTGAGACAGGATGGCCCCGGCGCCGTACAGGGGCGTCCACGCCCCGATGACGGTCCCCATCATCCGCGAGGGGAAGTAGTCCCCGGCGCAGGCGCCGTAGATGGCAAAGGTGACGCCGTAGAAAATCGCAAAAACCGCAACCAGGGCGGAAAGGGCCGCCTGGCTGGAACCGGCCGCGACGATGCCTAGGACGGCCAGCGCGATGCAGCCGTTCGAGAACAGGATGGTCCGCTTCCGGCCCAGGCGGTCCGATAAGGGGAGAATTGTCAGGGCGCCCAGGACCTGGAAAGAACCGTGGATCGTCGCCAGGAAACTCGCCGCCCCGAGGGATAGCCCTACCTGGTCCCGGGCATAGTCTACCATGAACGTGGTGATTCCGTAGAGGGAATAGGAGATGCAGAAGTAGGAAAGGCCGATCCACCAGAACGTCGGATTCCGGAGGATCTCCTCCCGCAGCCCGCCTGCCGGCAATGCCGTCCCGCTGCGGACCGGGGCGTCTCCGTCCCCCTCCCCTCCCCAGGCGGTTGTGCCGCAGGATGCGGGGTCGTTTCGAAGGAGCAC
This sequence comes from Deltaproteobacteria bacterium HGW-Deltaproteobacteria-19, assembly GCA_002841865.1. GTDB lineage: Bacteria > Desulfobacterota > Syntrophia > Syntrophales > PHBD01 > PHBD01. The sequence continues at coordinate 48,256 of PHBD01000014.1, read as the reverse complement.
GCCGTTGACCACCACGAGGATCAGGGCGGCCGCGCCTAGGATGGTCCAGGTGTGGCGCCAGCCATACTGCATCGCCACGAGGGGGAAGAAGGCACCGACCGCCGCGAATCCGAGACCGTAGCCCGTCGAGAGGATGCCGAGGGCAAGGCCGCGCCGCCGCGGGGCGAACCAGCGCTGGACGACGGCCAGGACGGGGGTCCAGATCCCCGTGGCCCCCACACCTACGAGGGCATAGGCCAGGCAGGCACCCTCCAGGCTCGACACCCTCGCCATCAGGAGGACGCCGAGGCCCAGCACGGCGAGGCAGGCCGGAATCACCCGCCGGGCGCCGATCCGGTCGGTGAGCCATCCGGTCAGCGGGGTCAGGGCGATATACGTGAACAGGTAGGCGTTATAAATGGTCCCGCCTGCGGTGCGGCTGAGGCCCAGGTCCCGGATCATCTCGGGCAGGACCACGCCATATCCGAGGCGGACCGAATAGTTGACGAAAAGATCCAGGAAGCCGGCGCCGAGGATGAGCCAGGCCCAGTGGATGATCCATCCTGGACGGCGGCCGGCCGGATTCATGAAAAGCTGACTTTGACCGGTTTTTTCTCGGCCTCGGGGGCCTCTAGCTCGAAGAAATCCGCCTTCTTGAATTCGAACCAGGTGGCGATGACGTTGGATGGGAAGGACTCGATCCGGATGTTGAACTCCCGGACGACGGCGTTGTAGGTCCTCCGCGCCTCTTCGATGCTGTCCTCCAGTTCCCGGAGCTGCTGCTGCAGCTTCATGAACTCCTCGCTGGCCTTCAGGTCCGGGTAGGCCTCGGCAACGGCGAAAAGGCCGCGGACGGCCTCCGTCAGCGCATTCTCGGCCTTTGTCTTCTCCGCCGGGGACGGGGCGCCCGCAGCGGCGAACCGGGCCTCCGACAGCTTGTCGAAGAGGGCCTTTTCATGGGCCGCATAGGCGCGGACCGCTTCAGCCAGGTTCGGCACCAGGTCGTAGCGTTTCTTCAGGATAACGTCGACGTCCGCCCAGGTTGACTCCACGGTGTTCCGGCCCCGGACCAGGGCGTTGTAGATGCCAATGCCAACGACGACGATAACGACCGCCCCGACGAACACGATGAACATGAACATGGTTTCCTCCTGAAATGGATTGATTTCCTGTCCTGCCTCACTCGCCGATGATCTTGACGAGCACCCTCTTCTTTCTCCTGCCGTCGAACTCGCCGTAGAAGATCTGCTCCCAGGGACCGAAGTCCAGCTGCCCGGCGGTGACGGCCACGACCACCTCCCGGCCCATGACCTGCCGTTTCAGGTGGGCGTCCCCGTTGTCCTCTCCTGTGCGGTTGTGGCGGTAGCGGGAGACGGGCTCGTGGGGGGCAAGCTTCTCCAGCCATTCCTCATAGTCCTGGTGCAGGCCCGGCTCGTCGTCGTTGATGAAGACCGATGCGGTGATGTGCATGGCGTTGACCAGGACCAGGCCTTCCTTGACCCCGCTTTTCCTCAGGCATTCCTCCACGGTGGGGGTGATGTTAACGAAGCCCCGGCGGGCGGGGACATTGAACCAGAGCTCTTCACGGTAGGATTTCATGGCCCGGCGTTTCCTCCAACGAGTTGCAGGTTCTGCTTTTTCTATGTGCTTTGCCGTCTGGACCGACTTGGGTGGTTGTTGTCGATGCCGATCTTTATATCACTTTCATCTGTAAATGTGAGTTTGAGCTTTCTTTTGAACCGGCCGGCCGGCTCGGCGGAAATGATCATCACTGCAGACAGCAATGGCCCGGTGTGCCGTTTCGTAGGCAGCAAACTGGTCCATTTCAACGAATATTACGGCACTTTCAAGAGGATGCATTCAAGTGCCCCTGAGTAAAGCGCGCATCAACATATGCAGGAAAATATCCGGATTTATGCCTTTTTCGTTGAACCCAACGTATTTCGTCTTACCGCTCTCTCTGTCCGTAATCTTTGTGATTCCATCAATGACAACAATATTTTTATCCTTGACTGAAAGATCTGCATGGAAGCCAAGCAATTCAAAAGACTTCTCGATGATCATCAGATGCCGATCCATGATTTGCCCGCCGGTGGTCATACCGGACGTGAAGTTAAACAGGTCCCAGATCAAGCCGACGGGAATATCAACTTTTTCTTGCCCCAGTATTTTATAATTCGCATATCCCAGATAGCATGCACATAATGTAAAAGTGGGTAGAATTAACAAATCATAAATTTCGGTGTTTGCCTGAATGTCGGCAGGTATTTCCCCTTTCTTCACAACCTTGATACCGGAAAGGTGCGATAGTATCTTGCTTTCCGACAGAGGTATCACAGGGCCGGATTCCCCCCGCTTTTCGTGCGAACGGTTCTTTTTCATGAGTTCACCCCCATGCCTCTTTTGGGATATTCGCTTATCCATCGTATTTCAAAATAATAAATCCCTCTCTTTTTGAGAATCGGGATTTTGATCTTCAGTCCATAGCACCCTCCAGGGGTGTAGGATTATAAACTCGTCAACGAATTAGATAAGGCATCGTTTTTTCACAGCGGAAGCATATGAAGAAGAATCTTATGTGTCAAGAGAAGATCGACTACAATATATGGGGTGCGGTATCGGTGATCATTATTAGAAGAAACATTATTTTTAAGACTTTTTGTTCGTTGTTTTTAGGCGACTCAGTATAACTACTCATGTTGTCGCGTTTACATCTGTTCACGAGAAACACTGTCACCTAATAATAAAACTGGTAAGTCACCCATCAAGCGGATAGACTGTATGTAGATAAAAAGTGACATGTACCCACTTTACACCAGCACACCCGTGATCAACGAGGAGCGGGAGCCCAAGACGCTGCCATATTCGCAATCTGGTTGATCTAAACGCAACCTACAATGAGGAGATATTCAACTTGGCGTCCCTCAGCACGACCATGATCGGAAGTCTGCGCCCATTATGGAGGCGGCTCCACGCAATAGGTCCGCCGCATATGCGCGTCGGGGATGAGCCGCCCCTCAGATCGGAGTTATTCAGCACCGCTCAGATGGAGCAACACGGCAAGACCCTTGCCGCAGCACACGCGCTGGGCACAGGCCATGCCCCCGAGCAATTGCTGGCGCGTCTCGATGAGAATGAAGGCATCCTCCATGAAGTTCGAAACCTGCTCACAAAGGCCGTAAAAGGAAACCGGAGGATTACTCCGGCAGGAGAATGGCTCCTCGACAATTTCTACCTTATCGAAGAACAGATTCGCATTGCCAAGAGACACCTGCCAAAGGGGTACAGCAAGGGACTGCCCCGCTTGCAAAAGGGTCCGTCAAGAAATCTTCCCCGAGTATATGACATTGCCCTGGAGACGATCTCTCATGGCGATGGCCGGGTGGATCCTGAGAGCCTCAGGAGTTTCGTGGCTGCCTATCAGACCGTCACCGTGCTGCAACTGGGCGAATTATGGGCCATTCCCATCATGATCCGCCTGGCGCTGATTGAGAATCTACGGCGCGTGGCAACGCGGATTGCTGCCGACACGAATGATCAGAACCGTGCCGATTACTGGGCCGACCGGATCACCGAAACCGCCCTGAGAAGCCCGAAGAACCTGATCCTGGTCATTGCCGACATGGCGCACTCAAAGCCTCCCATGGTCAGTTCCTTCGTGGCAGAGTTTGCACGCCGTCTGCAGGGTCAGGGGCTCGCTCTCGCATTGCCCCTTACCTGGATTGAGCAGCAACTCTCCGAGTCAAGTCTGACGATTGAACAGTTGGTGCAGTCGGAGAACCAGCAGCAGGCGGCAGATCAGCTTTCCATCAGCAACAGCATCGGCAGCCTCCGCTTTCTGGGCGCCATGGATTGGCGCAAATTCGTCGAAACCATGAGTGCGGTCGAGCAGACCCTCTTCGAAGATCCTGCCGGTGTGTATGGGAGGATGGATTTCGCCACTCGTGATCAATACCGTCACATCGTGGAGAAGATAGCGAAGAGCAGCCTGCTGTCCGAAATCGAGGTGGCGCGCGCCGTGATCGACCTCGCCGGAAAGGACGAGGGGAAGTCCGACGACGGCGATCGTGAGAATCACGTCGGCTTCTACTTGATGGACAAGGGATTGGCTCTGCTCGAAAGACGTGCCGGGGTGCGTCTGTCCTGCGCTGACGCGATCCGAAGGGTCATCCACCGATTTCCCTTATCCTTCTACCTGGGCACGATCTGTGTGCTCACGGCAATCTTCACCGGATGTCTGCTTGCTGAGGCCCACTCCGGCGGATTGCGCGGGCCGTGGGTTTGGCTGACGGCGATCGTCTCCCTGCTCGGTGTCAGCCAGTTGGCGATTGCCCTGGTCAACTGGCTGACGACGCTCCTTGTGGCGCCCCATCCGCTTCCCCGAATGGATTTTTCCGAAGGAATTCCTCCGGAATCGTCTGCCCTGGTCGTGGTTCCAACCATGATTACGAGTGCGGGAAGCATCGATCATCTGATGGAAGCGCTGGAGGTCAGGTTCCTGGCAAATACCGACGAAAACCTGCGTTTTGTGCTGCTCACCGATTTTCGGGATGCAAGCCATGAATCATTGCCGGATGACGGGCCGCTCCTGTTGCTGGCCCGGCAGGGAATCGAAGATCTGAACAAGAAATACGGAACTTCAAAAAAAGACATGTTTCTTCTTTTCCATCGTCCACGCCGCTTCAATCCCCAGGACCATATCTGGATGGGTTACGAACGCAAACGCGGGAAGCTTGCGGAACTGAATTCCTTCCTCCGTGGCGGCTCGAGAGAGTGCTTTTCGCTCATCGTCGGCGATACGGAAGGACTGGAAAAGGTTAAATATATCATCACCCTCGACACGGATACGCAACTCCCCCGTGACGCGGCGCGGCAGCTCGTGGGGGCCATGGCACACCCACTGAATCGTCCGCAATACGATGAAGACAGGCAGCGTATCTGTGCCGGATACGGCATCCTTCAGCCACGGGTGGCCGTGAGCCTGCCCGGGGCGAACCGTTCCCGGTATGCCCGCATGTGGGGAAGTGATGCAGGCATCGATCCCTATACCCGCGTCGTCTCCGATGTGTACCAGGACCTCTTCGGAGAAGGATCCTTCATCGGCAAGGGCATCTATGAGGTGGATGCGTTCGAACAGGCTCTCCGGGGACGTTTTCCCGAAAACCGGATTTTGAGCCACGACCTGATCGAAGGGTGCCATGCACGGGCAGGTCTTCTGAGCGATGTGCAGCTTTATGAGGAATACCCCTCTCGCTACGACGCCGATGTGAGTCGCAGGCACCGCTGGATTCGCGGGGACTGGCAGCTCCTCCGCTGGCTCCTGCCGGGTGTTCCCGGCCCGAATGCACGTTTTCAGAAGAATCCCCTCTCCCTGCTCTCCCGATGGAAGATTTTCGACAACCTCCGGCGAAGCCTTTCGCCTCTGGCGCTGACGCTCCTGCTTCTTGCCGGCTGGACCGTCTTGCCTCTGCCCTGGCTGTGGACCTTGTCGGTGCTGGGCATCATCGTGGTCCCTTCCCTGATCAGCACCCTGGCGGATCTCCTTCAGAAGCCGGGTGATGTCCTTCCCGGTCAGCACATGATCGCCGCATTGCATGGAAGTGCCAGGAGCCTGGGCCAGGCGGCATTTACGCTTCTTTGTCTGCCCTATGAAGCTTTGTTCAGTATGGATGCTGTTGTGCGCACCCTCTGGCGCCTGCTGGTTGCGAAAAAGCGGCTTCTGGAATGGAATCCTTCGGGCGACTCCGATCGCAAGAGCCGGAAAAGCCTTGCTGCCTCTTTCCGGACGATGTGGATCTGCCCGGCCATTGCCGTTGCCGTGACGATCCATCTCGCCATTGCAAGGCCGGACGTCCTGGTTTTCGCCTTGCCCGTGCTTTGCCTCTGGTTTGTGGCTCCCGGGGTTGTGTGGCTGATGAGTGAGCCGCTCAAGCGCCGGGAAGCAGAACTCACCGCCGACCAGATCCTCTTTTTGAGAAAGATCTCCAGAAAGACGTGGCATTTCTTTGAAACGTTCGTCGGCCCGGCAGATCATTGGCTTCCACCCGACAACTACCAGGAACAGCCGCTGGCCAAGATTGCCCATCGCACGTCACCGACCAACATGGGGCTGGCCCTCCTTGCCAACGTATCCGCCTGGGATTTCGGCTATCTTTCCGGAGGGGAGCTCATCAAGCGCACGGCTGATGCGCTCCGCACGATGGAATCCATGGAGCGCCACAAAGGGCACTTCTACAACTGGTATGACACGGAGTCTCTGAAGCCGCTGCTTCCCATGTATATTTCAACGGTGGACAGCGGAAATCTCGCCGCCCATCTGTTGACACTGCGGGCCGGGATCGCGGAGATCCCCGATGAGAAGATCATGGGGGCAAAGGTATTCGACGGGCTCCTCGATACGCTGAACGTTCTCATGGACGTCGCCGGGGACCCCATTCCGGCCCGGCTTGTTCAGATAAGGGACGATTTGGCATCTTCGTGCATCTCCCCGCCGGATACGTGCCAGGCAGCATGGGAGAGGCTCTCTGACGTCACCGCGTCTGCCCTGGACGTGGCACATGAATTTGACGCCAATCCTGAGAGCCAGGCTGCATGGTGGATGAGGGCCTTTGCCGGCCAATGCCGGGCGGCCCTCGATGAATTGACTTTTCTCGCGCCATGGACCGCCCTTTCGCTTTCTTCCCGGGTGCTCGGCGACATCCCTGGCCTCGGCGATATTCCGACACTGCGCAGACTGGCCGATTTTGACAAGACGTTGCTGCCGGAAGTGGCAGACCTGCACGCCAAGGTGCCGGATGAGCGGGAGCAGCTTGATAAGCTTTCGATAGCCATCGAGGAGGCCGGCACCCGGGCCGGAGCGAGAATCGCCGTCATCGAAGACCTGGCATCGCAATGCGGTGCACTTGCCCTCATTGATTATGACTTCCTCTATGACGAGACTCGCCATCTTCTGGCCATCGGTTACAACATCAGTGAAAACCGGCGGGACGAGAGTTACTATGATTTACTGGCATCGGAAGCGAGACTCTCCTGTTTTGTCGCCATTGCCCAGGGAAAATTGCCACAGGAAAGCTGGTTTGCCTTGGGACGGCTCCTGACAACTGCCGCGGGAGAGCCGATTCTCCTTTCCTGGAACGGTTCCATGTTCGAATATCTCATGCCCCTCCTCGTCATGCCGACCTATGAAGAGACACTCCTCGACGAGACCTGCAAGGCGGCTGTAGCAAGGCAAATCGAGTATGGGAAAACGCGGGGGGTACCCTGGGGTGTTTCGGAATCCGGCCACAACACGATCGACGGTCATCTCAATTACCAGTATGGCCCTTTTGGCGTGCCCGGCCTGGGGCTCAAACGCGGTCTCGCCGGAGATCTGGTCATTGCTCCCTATGCCTCGGCGCTGGCACTCATGGTTGCGCCGGAAAAGGCCTGCCTCAATCTCGAGACCCTCGCCGCACAGGGCATAGAGGGGCAGTACGGTTTCTACGAAGCGATTGATTACACTCCGACGCATCTTCCAAGGGGAGAATCGAGTGCGGTGGTTCGGTCCTTCATGGCCCATCATCAGGGCATGAGTCTCCTGTCGCTGGCTTTCCTGCTCCAGAACCGTCCCATGCAGCGGCGCTTCGAGTCGGACCCCTCGTTTCAGGCCGCCATGCTGTTGCTTCAGGAGCGGGTTCCCAAGGCCACGGCGTTCTACTCGCACACGACCGAACTTGCCGAAGTGCAGGCAACCTCTCATGACGCAGAAGAGATGCCGGTCCGCGTCTACAAGAGTCCCGACACATCGATACCGGAAGTGCAGTTGTTGTCGAACGGCAGATATCACGTGATGATCACAAACGCGGGCGGTGGGTACAGCCGCTGGAAAGACCTGGCGGTCACGCGGTGGCGCGAAGACAGCACCCGCGATAACTGGGGCGCCTTCTGCTATATCCGAGACCTCGCAACCGGAGCTTTCTGGTCAACGACCTTCCAGCCTGTTCTCAAATCCTCGCGGCAGTACGAGGCCGTATTCTCGGAAGGACGGGCGGAGTTTCGTCGTCTGGATCAGGACTTCCACACCCATACGGAGATTGCGGTTTCGCCGGAGGATGATATCGAGCTGCGCCGGATGACCATCACGAACAAGGCGCGGACAAGCAGAACGATCGAAGTGACAAGCTATGCGGAAGTCGTCCTGGCATCGTCCGCTCAGGACGCGCTGCACCCGGCCTTCAGCAATCTCTTTGTTCAGACCGAGATCATTCGCGAACAGACGGCCATCCTCTGCACGCGTCGGCCCCGCTCCCTGGAGGAACAGTCGCCATGGATGTTCCATCTCATGGCAGTGCACGGGGCCGAGACCGGGGAAGTCTCTTATGAGACGGACCGCATGCGGTTTATCGGTCGCGGAAACACCGTTGCCGATCCGGAAGCGATGAGATGTTCCGCAGGACTCTCGGATAGCGAGGGTTCCGTGCTCGATCCGATTGTCGCAATCCGATATCCAATAACCCTCGATCCGGAAGAATCGGCAACCGTCATTATCGTCACCGGGATCGCCGAAACACGAAATGCCTGCTTGGACCTTGTCGGGAAATACCAGGACCGGCATCTCGCCGATCGTGTCTTCAATCTGGCGTGGACCCATAGCCAGGTGCTGTTGCGGCAGATCAATGCCACAGAAGCCGATGCGCAGCTTTATGGACGTCTGGCCGCGTCTGTCCTGTACGCAAATTCGTCGCTTCGTGCCGGACCCGAAGTCCTCAAGAAAAACCGTCGCGGCCAATCCGGCCTCTGGGGCTACTCCATTTCCGGCGATCTTCCCATCGTGCTTCTGCAGATCGAAGATTCCGCCAACATCAACCTTGTACGACAACTTGTTCAGGCCCACGCCTACTGGCGTCTCAAAGGACTGGCGGTGGACCTGGTGATCTGGAACGAAGATCAAGCGGGCTATCGGCAACTCCTTCACGAGCAGATCATGCGGCTCGTCGCCGTCGGCACGGAAGTCAACGCGACCGATCGACCGGGTGGAATTTTCGTGAGACCTTCCAGCCAGATATCGAAGGAGGATCGCCTCCTGTTCCAGGCGGTTTCCCGCGTCATTATAAATGATCGCAGGGGAACGCTCGTGGACCATTTAAAGCAGGGGAGCCTTACGGAAGGCATGTTGCCGGCCCCCGTGCCGCCTCGAACCGCACGAGGCGAGGCCCCGGCAATAGCGGCAAAGGTTCGCGAGGACCTGATGTTCGGGAACGGGCTGGGAGGGTTCACGCCTGACGGCCGGGAGTATATCATCTCGACCGCCCGCGGACAGGTAACGCCGGCGCCATGGGTGAATGTGCTGGCGAACCGGCATTTCGGAACCGTCGTCTCGGAAAACGGTCTTGCATATACCTGGAGAGAAAACGCCCACGAGTTCCGCCTCACCCCCTGGTACAACGATCCGGTCAGCGATGCGAGCGGGGAAGCCTTCTACATTCGCGATGAAGACCGCGGCCATTTCTGGTCCCCCATGCCGCTGCCCAGCCGCGGAGCCTCACCGTACGTCACCCGCCACGGATTCGGCTACAGCGTCTTCGAGCACACGGAACGGGGCATCAGCACAGAGGTTTGGGTATACGTGGCCCTGGACGCTCCGGTCAAGTTTACGGTACTGAAGGTGCGTAACCACTCAGGCCGGTCGCGTCGACTTTCCGCCACCGGATATGCGGAGTGGGTACTGGGAGATTTGAGGCCCAAATCAGCCATGCACGTCATTACCGAGATCAACCATCGAAGCGGCGCCCTCTTTGCGCGGAACCCTTACCATGCTGAATTTGGGAACCGGGTAGCATTTTTCAATGTAGACGCTGAAACCCGGACCATGAGCGGAGACCGGACGGAATTCCTGGGGCGTAACGGAACACTCGCTCATCCGGCTGCCATGGGACGGTCAAGGCTTTCCGGCCGGGTGGGGGCCGCTCTGGATCCCTGCGGTGCGATCCAGTTGGCTTTTGAACTGGCGGACGGGGAAGAGCGGGAGATCGTATTCACGTTAGGTGCAGGCCAGGATACCGATGATGCCGAGAACCTGGCACAGCGCTTCCGGGGATCGGCTGCTGCACGCGTCGCCCTTGAGGCAGTCTGGCAGTACTGGAGCCGGACCCTCGGTGTCGTTCAGGTGGAGACACCCGACCCATCCCTCAACGTTCTTGCCAACGGCTGGCTCTTGTACCAGACCCTGGCCTGCCGTCTTTGGGGGCGAAGCGGTTACTATCAGTCAGGAGGCGCCTTTGGCTTCCGCGACCAGCTGCAGGACGGGATGGCCCTCACCCATGCCGAGCCAAACCTCGTACGGGAGCACCTCCTCCTCAGTGCGTCACGGCAGTTCTCTGAAGGCGATGTCCAGCACTGGTGGCATCCGCCCTCGGGCCGGGGCGTGCGCACCCATTGCTCGGATGATTTTCTCTGGCTGCCTCTGGCGACGTGCCGCTACGTTTTAACCACCGGAGATACCGGCGTGCTGGATGAACCCGTCGGCTTCCTCAAGGGACGCCTGGTCAATGCGGAGGAGGACTCCTATTACGATCTGCCGGGCAGGTCTGAAGAAAAGACCAGTCTCTACGATCACTGTGTCCGGGCTATTGTGATGGGCCTCAGGTTTGGCGACCATGGCCTGCCGCTCATCGGCTCCGGTGACTGGAACGACGGCATGAACATGTTGGGCAAAGGCGGCAAAGGCGAAAGTGTCTGGCTCGCATTCTTCCTCTATGATGTACTCAAGCGGTTTATGGTCGTTGCGCGCATGCGCGGAGACTCGTCATTTGCAGAGCGTTGCGAGAGCGAAGCAGGGAAGCTGCGGCGGAACATCGAGGAGCATGGATGGGATGGCGAGTGGTACCTCCGGGCTTTCTTCGATGACGGCACGCCCCTCGGATCAGCGGGTAATCCCGAATGCCGGATTGATTCCATTGCTCAGAGCTGGTCTGTCCTGTCCGGGGCAGGGAGCGCCGCGCGCTCTCAAATGGCAATGGACGCAGTGGATAAGCACCTCGTGCGCAGGGACCACGCGTTGATCCAGCTTCTTGACCCGCCCTTCGACACGTCGGATTTGAATCCCGGTTATATCAAGGGGTACGTTCCCGGTGTCCGGGAAAACGGCGGGCAGTACACCCACGGGGCCATCTGGGCCGCCATGGCCTTTGCTGCCATGGGTGACAGCAGACGGGCGTGGGAGCTCCTTGCCATGATCAACCCTGTGAATCATGGGGGATCCGCTGACGGGATCGGAACGTACAAAGTGGAGCCATACGTTGTCGCGGCTGACGTCTACGCGGTCCCGCCCCTCACAGGTCGCGGCGGATGGACGTGGTACACGGGAGCAGCCGGATGGATGTACCGGCTGATGGTGGAATCACTCCTGGGGCTCAGACTGGTAGTGGACAAACTGCATGTCGAGCCCTGTCTCCCCGCCGATTGGGAGGGTTTCGTCGTACATTATCGGTACCGGGAGACCACCTACCACATAAACGTCATTCAGAGGCACACCGGTGAAGATGAAGGGCGTGTGACCGTTGACGGGACCGTGCAGCGGGATCAGACAATTCCCCTGACGGACGATCATCGCGAACATTTTGTAGAAGTGGTCGTGGCGCCAGTTCGTCTCAGTCCCGTGTAACGATACCGCCATCGTCTACCTGCCGTTCCCTGGCGCATTTCCCTCTTGCCGGATTGCCTCTTCCGTCAATAAGGATTATCGTTTGACAGGTTGGATCTCCGTCAGAATTGCCGCGTACTTTGTTTGAGGATGTAACAAATAGCGGATCAATCACCGCCGGCCGATTCGGCCTTCCTTCCCCTGAGGGGATGCCATTGATAAGATCGAGGCAGAAATCCGAATCAGGGTGATCAACGATCCGTGGGCAGGTCACAGAGGATCTTCTTCGCCGTTAACCCTTTGACGGCGCCTTGTTCAGTGCCCTTTTGACATGAGGGCAATTCCCGGGAGAACCACTGGAGGCTATGGCTCGGAACAAACCCTGTCTTTGCCGTTCTTCTTTGCCTGGTACATGAGCTGGTCAACCCTGTGTACAAAGGCCTTCATGTTTTCACCTGGCTTGTATTGAGCAATCCCGATGCTTACCGTCATATGCACGTCTTTGCCCGTCACGGCTGAAAAATTTTCTCTCTTGAATCCGGTCCTGATTCTTTCCGCCATAACGACGCCGTCCTTGCTGGTGGTCATGGGCAGCAAAATAATGAATTCCTCACCGCCATAACGATAGGCGGAGTCCGTCTGTCGTAATTGACTTCTGACCACCTGGCCGAGTCGCAACAATACCCGGTCTCCCTCGACATGTCCGTAAGTATCATTGAACTGTTTGAAATCGTCGAGGTCAAGAAACAGAACGGTCAAAGGCTGTCCGTATCGGTCTGCACGGTCGATTTCCATCTTGAGCTGATTGTAAAAATGCCTGGAATTGTAGAGCTGGGTGAGGTCATCGATAATGCTGAGCTCACGGTATCTTTTTTCGCTTTCCAGGAGCACCTCCTCCATCCGTTTGCGGTCGGTGATGTCGGTAATGATGTTGAGGGTGGCGGGTCGTCCTTCCCATTTGATCATGACGGAGCTGTTTGCGATCCATTGGGTCTGGCCGTCCTTGCGGAGAGTCCTGTAGGTATAGCGGGTGGGCATCTTATCGCCATGAATCTTTTGAAGATAGCGTTCTGTCACCACGTCCCGATCTTCCGGGTGGATTAATTCAAGGATTGGGATCGACAGGAATTCCTGCTCCGAATAACCAAACGATGCGATCGCCCTGTTGTTGACAAATTTAACCGTCCCGTCCTGGATTACCAGAATGGCTTCGTTTGCATTCTCGACCAGAAGGCGATAGCGCTCCTCGCTTTCACTCAGCTCCGCTATCGCCCGCTTGCCTTTGATCGACTCCTCTTCGAGCTCTCTGATTCTTTGTTGCAGGGCTTCATAGGTGGGGTTTCCGGTCACGGGAAATTGCTCCTCCGGCTGCTCAATAAACCATTTTCAAATAGATCTTTTCCTCCCGATTTGCACGTGGAGATTTGTTTCGCCGCCTGCTGCCTCGTTTCCCGGCGGTTCTTCATCGTTCCAAAACCAATACAACCGAGTACGCCATGATAAGAGGGTTGGAGGGCTTATCCCCCGAAGAGTTGCTACCGGGCAATTTTATCTCCGGCAAATGACCTCTTGTTCATAACAAGCGGGCGTGTTTTTCAATGTTTGTCGTCAGGCATGCGTGGAATCTTTTTCTGATGTTTATGTTCAAACATATCCACAAGATCGCACCAGCAGGAACCGGGATCGGCGCTTTGGCCGGCTTCGTCCCGGGATCGAGTTTTGACACCGGATTTCTCCGAGCCCTCACTTTTTCAAAAGATCGGCGAGATCGGCATTGGGCAGGTAGCGCCGGTATATCTTTTCGAAGGTTCCGTCCGCTTTCAGGCCGTCCAGGGCGGACTGCCACTTCCGAACTATTTCGTCGGGGGTACCGCGCGACATCGCGATATAAAAATAGGTGCTGCTCACGGTAAAGACCGGCTCCAGGTCGTTCATGCTGTATCCCGCATTTTTCACAATCTCCGGGACGGTAACGTCGGTGAAGACGGCAAGCTGAACCTCGCCCTTCATGAGCTGCCTGACATTGGTGACGGGAAGGGGCGAGCTTTTGAGATTCGTGAATCCTTTGCTCTTCAGGTTCTGTTCCGTGAACCAGTCGGTCGTCGTGGCGATGGCGGCAACCTTTCTGGCGTCATCCAGGCTGTCGATCCGGATGCCGGAGCCTTTCTTCGCGTATAAGATTGCGCTGTTCTTCCCGACCGGCCCCACCCAGCGAAAGAGCTGCTCCCGCTTTTCCGTCCGCTCCGTGCTGAAAAGCACCACGTTCGGTTTGCTGAGGGCTGTTTTGTAGGCCTCGTCCCAGGAGGTCAGCCGGATGTTGTCCCGGATTCCCTGGCGGGCGGCGATCTCCCGCACCACGTCCGTGACGAAACCGGTGACCTTCCCGTCCTTCATGAACGTCACCGGCGGGTATTCCTCCGTCAGCATCTGAAGGTCGGAAGAGCCTTTCACGTTCTTCTGCAACGGACATGTACACCCGGAAAGAACCAGCAAACTCAGCAGCAGACAGAACCAACCGTATTTTTTCATAAATAACCCTTTCCTTGAAATGGGATTGCCGAAACATTGAATGCCGGCGGCGTGATCGATCCGTTCCCGAACGATCGGGGAATTGCCGCGCTTCCTCTACGGTCCCGGCTTTTCCTTGAATTTGCCCGCACAGACGACATACGTTCTGCCGTCGCTCCCCTTTGCCGCCTTGAAGTAGGTCGTCTTGAAGTAAAGGCCGCTTTCGCCGGGATTGGTGTAGACGTAATCCTCCCATCCGCTCCCGTTTTTCAGCGCCTTGCCGACGATTTCGTCCCGGAAGGCTTTCCCGTCGACGTCCGTTTTGCCCTTGAAGTTCCTGCCCACCGTTTTGATATTTGCGGCATGGGCGATCATCGTCACGCTCGTATCGTACAGGAAAACATAAAAGGCCGGATTTTTCCCGTCCCGGTAGGGATGCTCGCCGGCGTTGATCCTGCGGATCGTCGCGGCGGCGTCCCCGGCCAGATCTTTTGCCGTACGGTCCACCAGCTGCATCACCTGTTCGTCGGTAACCCGGTCTTTCACGTAACGGGGCTTCAGGTAGTGATCCACGATATCTTCGTAGACGCTGAATCCTTCCCTTGTTTTTTCTCGTTTGAGATCGTTCAATGCGTCCTGCATCTTCTGAACGACCTTCTTCGAGGTGTTCCGGCTCACGGCGTAGTAGAGTTCGCCTTCGCCGAGACGGTATACGCTTTCAAAATTTCCCGGATCGGCCGCCACATGCTTGACCAGCCAGAGCCCTGCCGTTTCTTCGTAGGCCCAGGCGTCGACGGTTCCTGCCTCGAGCAGGCGGATCACGTCTTCCGCTTTTTTCCTGACGGTGACACCCTTACCCTTGATCCCTCCCCGGGCCAGAAGCTGTTCGCCGATGTCGTCCCGCAGTGCGGCAATCTTCAACCCTTTCAAATCGTCGAAGGCATTGATCTTTAACGCCCGATCCTTCCGGGCGATCAGGACGATCTTTGTCGGGGCGATGGGACCGACCCACTGGAAGAGCTTTTCCCGCTCCGGCGTTCTCGTCGTGGAAAACAGGACGGTATTCTTCTTATTCAGGGCCGCCCGGTAAGCCGTCGTCCAGCTCGTCAGTCGAATCCGATCGCGGCTGAAATCAATGTCCGCCTTTTTCATCATTTCTTCGAGCAGGTAGACCGCGATGCCCTCCAACCGCCCATTTTCCTTATAGTTAAAGGGCGGATACTGCTCGGTCATGTAAACCATGTCGGCACCAACGGGGGGTGCTGCCAGGACATCCATCGGCGGGAATACGGTAAACGATGACAGGAATAAAAACGCCAGAAGGCATACCGTTTTGATCTTGCTGCTTTTCTTGATCATCCTTCCCTCCTGAGAACCTGAATCGAATCGTGCGGTTTATCTCATCCTGCTGCCGACCGTCAACGTGCCGGGCACCCTGCTTCCCAACGTCGCGCAAGGCGCTTGAAGCGGCAACGTTTGTACTCTCAGATGGATCTCAAAATCAATCATTCATTGCCTTCCGGAAAGGACAGGCAGCGGATTGAATCCGCCAGCCCACATGCCCTCCCTTCGCCCTGCAGCAACAGGGCAGAGGCGACGTGAATCCGCACCCCCGAATCACACGTCATTCCGTGAAGATTCCAACCTCATATATCCGAAGATATAGATAAATATACTGCCGGCTATATGGTGTTCCCAAAAACACGAATGTATAAACGGATGGACCGGCGAAGGCGGGCGAGCCCTTTGCCGGCATCGACGAACCAATCGAGATACCTGCAGGACAAAGGGATCCGACCCCTTTTCGGAACTGGGACAAAAGGCGGCACAAGGAGGCCATCATGGAAAGAAGATTCTGTGTAATGATAGAGTTATCGAAACAGCCAGGCTGACCGCCAACGCCGTGCCGATTCCCCCGGCGGTGTGGCTCCTCGGAACGGGTCTCATCGGGATCGTCGGGATCCGGAGACGGCGGGGCCGGCACTAGAAACCGATCAACCCCGGACGGACTCAGGCCTGTCCGGGGTTTTCTTCACTCTTCCCGGTTATTTTCCCCTGTCCGCCTTCTCCAGGACCATCCGGATCGCCTTCTCCAGGGCGCGGTTGAATTCCTCCGGGCGGTTCATCATCAGGAAGTGATCCGCCTTCGGGATGACGATGGCGTCATAGGTCAGCATGTGCCGCCGGTTCGCCTCGTAATTGACGGGCCAGAGGTCCCCGTTCACGCTGACGACGGGAACACGGACCTGATCGAAGACCCTGGCCGCCTCCCCCGTGACGTACTGCATCATCAGCTCGTCCATGGCGCTCAGGGCCACGGCCGGCGGCGCCGCCGACATGTCCGCGAGAATCCACTCGCGAAGCCGCTGATCGGTCCGGGGCGAGATCATCTGCCCGACGAACTGCCGGCTCCCGGCCCGGAAATCCTTTTTCAGGGGAGCGGTCATCTTTTCAAGCACTTCGCGGGTCATGGGGTACTCGACATTTTCGAGCGTGTCGATACCGATCAGGCCGGCGACGTGGCCGGGCATCAGGCGGGCGGCCTCGGCGATCACCGAGCCGCCCATGGAATGGCCGATCAGGATGACTCGGCGGCTGCCCGTGGCCTCGACCACGGCCCGCACGTCCTCCCCGAAGGCCCCCATGGTATACTTCGTCCGCCCCATTCCCGAGTGGCCGTGCCCCGCCAGATCAAGAACCACCACGCGGTTCGTCCTGGAAAAGAACGGCACCTGCTCGCGCCAGTAGCGGGCGTCGCAGCTCCAGCCATGGACGAACACCAGGGTCGGCTCCCCTGTGCCATAGACCTCGTAGGAAACCGGCGTGCCGTCCCCGGACAGGGCTACATGGGGCCAGTCCGCCGGGGCGGCAGACACCGTCCCGATCGTCATGGCCAGGAACACCAGGCAGACTGCCAGGAACATGAAATGTTTCGGGGTCGATCGGCGGCGGCCTTCCGCCGTCATCACGGTGTCATGTACGATCATTCTCCTCTCCCTCCCTCCGCCCGCGGGCGGCCATCGTTGATTTTTTCCAGGAACACCAGCCGAACCTTCGGCGACAGATCCTCATTTTCCCGGAACGGCGGATCAGGACGCGGCGGACGTGCCGAAGTCGAAGACAAATTCGCCCTCGCAGGTGTCCCCCGACCGCATCCGGCAGCCCGTGATTTCCGGCGCTGCCCTGTACTTGAGACCCAGGGCGTCGAACCAGCAGGCAAGCCGGTAGATGACCCCGCACTCGTACCCGTCGATGGCCCCGATTCTGACCATCCCCTTGTAGGCAAAGCAGTTCTTGGGCGCGAATTCCCAATGCAGGGTGTTTTCACGGGACGTATCAAACCTCCCGTTCATGAACGGCGGGATGCAGAATCTGGCGGCGCCTGTGAAGAAATCCCTGAATTCTGCGAAAGA
This sequence comes from Deltaproteobacteria bacterium HGW-Deltaproteobacteria-19, assembly GCA_002841865.1. Lineage (GTDB taxonomy): Bacteria > Desulfobacterota > Syntrophia > Syntrophales > PHBD01 > PHBD01. The sequence goes on along the minus strand of PHBD01000014.1, from coordinate 30,736 downwards.
TTCGATCCTCTCCGCCGTGATGCCCAGGGCTTTTTTCATCCTGGCCATCTCCATGGGCGCCATGGACCGGATCGCTGCCTTGTTGAGCCGGTTGGCCGTCTCGATGCCGCATTCCTTGAAGCAGTTGTAGAACCACATCCCGTCATGGGTCATCCAGGAGCGGTTCAAAAACTCGACGATCTCGTCCCTGTTCATCCGATCGATGGTATTCATCTTATATCCCTCCCGAATCGAGACGTCCGGCACCGTTTTCCTACCGGGACAGTGGAAGACTCAAGCCCGCTGAGACAAGAGATGTTGTTCGATCATCCCGCCCACGATCTTCGCGGTTTCACCGGTGATCCGCAGGCACTCCCGGTACTTTTCACTGACATGGAAATCTTTCGCCTGGGCCTTGTCCTGCCAGTCCACGCCGATCAGATCCCGGCAGAGAATGCTTCCCCCGCCGATCTCCTCCCGGAAACGCTGCAGAAATCGCTGCGAGTACGACCACATCAGGGGACTCTCCCGCTCCTCCTCCCTGCTGCGGCTGAACATCAGGCCGAATGCGGCGAGAGCGCCGACCACATTCCCGCATACCTCGCCGGTGGCCGCCAGGCCCGCACCGAACGGCCCCATGGCCCGGATCAGCCCCTCGTTTGCTTCCTGCCCCAGTTTTTCCTGCGCAACCGCAAGAACCGCCTGGCTTCAATGGAACCTCTTCAACATGATCCGGATTGCCTTGTCCTTCATTTCGTCCGGTGTCATGGCACCCTCCTTTGTTCAGGAACTGTCGGCCTGTCCTGCGAGTCCACACTCTCACGGAATCAAAGAATATGTTGAAGGACGTGACCCTTGGCTCAACGGGAGCCGGCCGGCTCGTCGGGTTGCAGACACCGACTGCCGTCGCTCCGCATCTCCAGGGTCATCGTAACTGTTGGAATACCGGCCGGATTCAGCCCTGCCGCCGCGGAATCCGTGAATCCGAGCCGCTGATAGAGCCTCCTGGCGGGAAGCCCCGCCGTGATCGTCCGGTCGAACGTCGTCACGATGATCGGCCTGTTCCGATCCAGGCGGCCGACCGCTTCGGACAGCAGGGCCGCTCCCGCTCCCCGCCCCCGGAAGTCTCCGGACACCGCAAGCCAGAGAATCTCGTTTGCATCTTTCGAAATGACGATGCCGCCATGAAACATGGATCGGCCGTCTTCATCCGGCTCCGAGGCACAGAACGCCCTTCCCTCGCGGATCGCCTGTTTGAGCCCGTCACAGAATGCCGTATCATCGACCATGGGACCGAACAGCGGCTCCACTTCCTTTGCCAGTTCAAGCCAGTCAGCATAGTCACTCAGCTTCGATACGAGCACAGCATTCATCATTTTCACATCGAATCCTGCTTGTTGGAGAAATATTGATTTATGGAATGGAACATCGGAGCGATCTGCGTAAAAACATCCGGGCAGACCCATTCGAAATCCGGGCATGATCCGGAAATGCGGTTGGCAGGGAGAGCCGGGATACCATGGGACCGGGCGACCGGGCGGTCCTGTTCGGCGATCATTGGTGCACGTTTCGCTCAAAAAACCTCTTTTCGAAGGCGATGACCGTCATCAACTCGCTGTTCACGTCGATCGTGACGATCACAGGGAGGCCCGTATCGTCGTCTTTCCCCGCCAGACGGACAGCGGTCCCTTTCCCCCCCGAAAGGGCGAATCCGTTCTCCCGCAGCCTCTTCGCCGTCTCGATCGTGAGATCCCCGTGGAAGATAAAGGCGATCCCCGCCAGCGTCGCCTCGTTTTCGTAGATGCAGCCCGCACTCACCAGGGGACTTGCACCGGTGACACTGTACAGTTCGACCTTCAGGGGGCCCATCGACGTTACTTCGGCGGGCGCACCCAGGATGGAGATCACCTGAGATTTCGCCATCAGGACACTCACCCGGTCGAGGGTGGCCAGATCCACCGCCGAGGCCGTTGCCGCCGGGACAAGAATCAGCAGGACCCACAGGATCATCCGCACTCTCTTTTTCATGCATTACTCCTTCTCACTACAGCGCGATGCGCCTTCGCCCGGTCGCAAAACATGAATTTACTTGAACAGCACATCAAGGACGTCAACCAGCCCCGCGGGGTTGATGCCGACGCCGACCGACGTGCTCGATTTTTCCGTTACCATGGTTCCGCCCGGAGTGACGTAGCTCCTGGACGAGGAAGAGGCCTCCACCTTCTTCCCGATGGGTTTGACCTGGGTCAGCGCCGCTCCGGCGCCCATTTTGATGACCTCCCGGGCAAAGTCTTTTTCGGCCATTCGCGGGGCCTCGCCGTACCCTGCCGGCCGGTCCGGTGAGACGGCGCCCGGCGACGACGGTGCGGACGGCGCGACCGGATCGTTCCTGCCGACGCCCCCGAGGGGCGCCAGGGTCACCTTGACGGCCGACGGGTAAAGAATGTAGGCCTCCCCCGTCTCCTCCTGTGAGGAGAGGGAAGTCATGCTGCTGCCGACTCCCATGGCGGCGTCCTTGAAAAAGAGGCCCGAATGGATGCCCGACTGAATCGCTTTCAGATAGGCCTTGTCTTTCTGGTACAGCCTTTCGATCACCACGTCCTCCTGGCGGTAGTTCTCCTTGACCAGGGTCAGGATATGACTGCGGTTCCGCTCCAGCGAAACAGTGCCCGGCGTTATCCCCACGGGCTGTCCGTTGGCGTAGATGCTGGCCCCCATCGGATTGGTCGACACCGGTATATCCTGCTTCAGGACCGGGCTGCTGCAGCCGCATACCAGGATGGCAACCAGTCCAATCATGACGGCGAGCCGTATACGGATTTTCATTGGGTTTTTACTCCCTGCTTGACTTGCCTGCGAGACCGCCGGAGGGAACCACGGGTGGGCAGGCTTATTCTCCCACCGGCGCTCGCCGGCGCAGAGGTCGGGACAGGATTTCGTCCTAAACGACGACCCCGTCCGCCCGGATGCCGCTGATGATGATGGCCCGGTCGCTATCCCGGATGGTTTCCGCTGCCCGGCAGTTGAGCAGCGGACATCCCCCCCTTACGAGCCCGATGACCGTGTGGCCGTTGGCAAGCCCCCAGCCGACCAGTTCCCCGTACTCCCACCTCGACATCTTTTTGATGGGTACGAAATAGATCTGATGTCCGCTGATATCGCTGACCAGGTCTTGGATAACGTTCTGGACACCGGGGTCCTGAAGTTCCTGGATGATCAGGCCGGTGGCCAGCTCGGAGGCGCAGATGACACTGTCGGCACCGGCCATGCGCAGCTGCTCGATTTTCTCCGCGCTGACCGCTTCCACGACGGAAAAGATCCGGGGATTCAGGCTCTCAATAACGAGGGTGGTCGCCAGGTTCCGGTCGTCGGAATGGATGTCCGCAGGATCCTTCGCCAGGACGATCGCATGACTCGCTTCGGCGATGTTCGCCCGCCGCAGGATCTCCTGCCGGGTCGGATCGCCCTTGAGGAACAGGACGCCCCGGGTGTGAAGCTCCGCCGGCAGCTCATCCAGGGTGTCGTCGACGAGGCAGATGGCCCGGTCCTGCGTCAGCGGGTCGGCCTTCAGCTCCCGGATCAGCTTCAACACCTTGTCGATCTGGTTGAAATTGACGATCAGGATGTGGTTTTTCGCGGTGATATCGATCATGCCTTTCAGCCTCCTGGACCGGGTTTCAAGGATGGTTCCGGCGATCTCGGAAATCAGGTAGCCGAGGAAACCGATTCCGAAGACCATCGCCGGCACGCCGACCAGGTAACGCCCTCCCGGCGTGACGGGAAACATGTCCCCGTAGCCGACCGTCGCCATCGTCACCAGGGCCCACCAGAGTGCGTCCGTCCAGTTCAGGTCCGGTTTTCCCGGAAGTTCGAAATACAGGAAGCCCGAGGCCGCGTACCAGAGGAGCAGCACGAAGAACGCGGAGGCCTTCACCTTGATGTTCGCCGCCGTGAGGACCCGGCTTTTTCGCAGGAAGAGCTGAAGGATTCGGTACACGGTCAGTCTCCCCTCGTCCTTTCCGTATCCCAGAGGATCTTCAGCTGGCTGGACCGGAGGGCCAGCTGCCGGTCCGCCCAGAGACCCGCCTTGTCCTGCATGGCCTTTTCCTGCGCCAGGAGATAGGGATTCATCCTGGAGAAGGGGTATTTCGTGTAGGCCAGGGCCAGGCCCCCGGCGATCATCTCCAGTCCGACGTCGGCGCCGTCTTTCTGGAGATAGGCGAGGAGCCGCTTCCGGGAATCGAACTTCAGCTCGTCGAAGACGATCTCGACCTCCCGGTTGCGGAGGGTTTTGTCCAGGTGGAGAAACGCCTGCCTGGCCATGGGTTTGACCAGGGGATCGTCGGCGGTCGGATCATAGGAATAGATCCCGAGAAGCCGGACCCGGAGCGACTCTTCGCCCCACTTGACGATCACCTCGTCGCCGTCAATGGTGTTCGTGACGACCGCCGCCTGGCCGCTTTTCAGGCCCGGGGCGGCGGAGCCGGGCGCCAGGCTCTTCTTGAAGGCGACCACCTGGACCGTGAAGAAAAGAGAGGCGCCGAACAGGACGACCACGACGGCGACAAAAATGTGATGAAGGCTGATTCTCATGGATACGGCCCGCATGACTCGAAGAATTCCCGCACAAACGGAGTGCCCTCCGTTTCGCGTCCTGTATCACATTTAGCGCCTGATTTCCGCTCCCGGGCGGCAATTCACGTGGCCGGGTGAAAAAAAAGAAAGCCTTCTCATCGCCGGGAAGGCCTTGCCGCCGCTATTTCTTTCGCAGTCCCGCCGCGAGCTGCCTGGCCCTGGTGAATCCCGGGGTATTCGTAACAGCCTTTCTTTCCGGGCTTTTCGCGGCCAGCTCGTTCATCTGCTTCACCCTCTCCTCGCTGGGAGGGTGCGTGCTCATCGCATCGGAAAGACTCTTCAACACGGCTCCGCCACCCTGCTGTGACTTCTTTTCCATGGTGAGGAGCTTTTCATAGAATTTCCCGACCTGGTCCTTGTCGTACCCGCTGCCCACGGCATACCTGAACCCAAGGCGGTCCGCCTCCAGTTCGTCTTCCCGCGAATTGACCAGGAAGGTGTATTTCTGTGCGAGCAGGCCTCCCCCTGCGCCGACCACGCCTCCCACGGCTGCCGCTTTTGCAAGGCATGCCGCGTCGCCTCTTTCGCAAAGCAATACCCCCAGGCCCAGACCGGCGGCGGCACCCACCACGGCCCCTCCTGCCGCGTACAGCCACGTCTTCTTCTGGGCCTTTTCCATTGCATACATCCGCTCCGCCGAGTGCCTGGCCACAACGTGGCCGACCTCGTGGGAAATGACCCCAGCCAGCTCTGCTTCATTGGATGCCGTCGCGATCAGCGGTGCGGTCACAAAGATCTTTCCCGCCGGCATCGCAAACGCGTTGACATCGACGACGTCGACAACCTTGAAGTCATAATGATAGGGGTTTCCTTCCAGGTTGTTCTCCCTGACGATTTTCATGCCCAGACTGGAAACATACCTCTGCAGCTCCTGGTTTTGGGCCGGAGGATAGTCTTTCATCATCTTGGGAAGCGCTTCCTCCGTCAGACGCTGCTCGTCCTGCACCGTCATGCCGGTCTCCTGCCCCACGTTGCTGCCTTCGCGGTAGCGTGAACTGCCCGTGGGGGCACAGGAAACAATCAGTGCCAGCAACAACATGACAAAAAGGGTGAGATTCTTTTTCATGATTCACACCTCCCAATGCGAGACTGCCCCGGTTCCGTTTGTAAATCAGCCTGTTTCCTGGTCAATACGCCCCCTTGGAGTTTATCCCCCAATGGAAGCCGTCATGTCAAGTCGCACAATGCCCTTGCTGAAAATGGGCTCCGGCACTCCCCGTTCTATTCGGTCAGGGTAAAGTCGATTCCCCCGATGGGAACCCAGGACGACTCTTCCCATGAAGGCCTGTCGCGCTCCCTCAGCAGGAACTCCAGACGGTAACGACCCGGCTTTCTCAGGTCGAACGGGAAGATGAGCGAACCCGGGTTGTTGCAATACTGGCTGACCCGATGTTGCGGGTTCCGGCCGTCGATTTCGCCGCCGGGCCGCTTCAGGATGTAGCCGAAGAGATACAGGGGCATGTTGTTGCTGTTGATGTATGTTTTGACCGGTGGACCCGCAAGCAGGGCGCCGAACTTGTGTCCCTTTGACCAGGCATTCATAACCTCCTTGACCGAGAACGTGTCGCGGGAGTTCAACTCCTTGATTTCTCTGTCATAAGTATTATTTCCTGTGACCACTTCGTCATAGATGCCGATGCCCCAGTCCTTCAAGACCCATTTGCCGTACTGAAAACGAGGAACGGGAAACGGTTTACCGCTTCCCACGGCAGGACCGGCTGTTGGAGGTGGCGCCGGTTTCTTTCCATCGATGAACTGGAGCGAATACTCTTTTACCGAGACTTCCCTTTTGGTATCCTTTTCAACAACGGCCGTCCTTACCCTCCAGGTGCCGAAGGAGGGCGACCGCCTGTCCGGGCTCCGGTCATAAAAAAAGTTCGGGAAGGTGAAGGTCTGCTCGGAATAGCCCTGCTCGTTAAAGCCATACTGCGTGTTCCACACCTCCGAACTGTCCGGCCTGAACACCCGGACCCTGAAATAATAATCAAAGGTGCCGTATTGATTCAGATTCCCCTGCCTCTGGACGCGCATCCAGAACCGGACATCCTTCGCGGCATCGTGCACATCCCGATCAAAGGCCCATACGGCCCGATCGGGACTCATGCCGGCATCGAGCAGCGCCGGCTGGGCATATACCGCTGGAGCCGGCGTCAACAGGCAAACGATTGCCGCGAAAAGCACCATTGACTGTTTGAAGAAACCTTTCACGGTGATGTCGGAGATTACGCCGTTCATGTCCAGACCTCCATGATTGTGCTGCATTTACTGTTTTCGCTACTTTGCCTTGACCCAGGGGGACTTTTTCTTCTTCTTTTTCGTCCTGACCCATGCCTCGTGCTCTTCGATCATTGCCTGCAGGCTGGGTTCTTCCCCGGAGATGTCGAGCGTTCTGGCATAGTCCCCTTTATCGATCTTGATCACTTCAATCTCTTTGTTCAAAAATTGCTGGATCTCTTCCAGGCGCGCTTTCTCGTCCTCGCTGCAGAATGAGATTGCCACCCCTTTGTTGACGCCCCGTCCGGTTCTTCCCACCCGATGGACGTAATTCTCGGACTTCTCCGGCAAATCGTAGTTTATGACATAGTTGACGTCCGGAATATCGATCCCACGTGCACTGACATCCGTGGCGATCAGGATGCTGCAGTCTCCGTCCTTGAACTGCTTCATCACAGCGGTCCTCTCGTCCTGGTCTTTTGCGCCATGGATGGAAAGCGCGGGAATCCGTGCCCTCTCCATCGCTTTCGCAACCCTTTCGGCGCGAACGCGGGTCCTGACAAATACGATGATCCTGCTTTCAGGATGTTCCCGGATGAATCTCTCCAGAAAGAAACGCTTGTCGTCCATTTCCACAAACATGACCGCGTGGGAAACATTTTTTGAGACGGGGTCCTCCGGAGAGATCTGAATCCGGATTGCGGTGCTTCTCACCTGTGAAAACGCAAGTTTCTTAATTTCCGGATTGATGGTCGCCGAGAAGAAAAGGGTCTGATGCTTCGTCGTGAGCTTTCTTTTCACGGACTTGATGTCCTCGATGAAACCCAGGTCCAGCATGCGGTCGGCTTCATCGAGGACCAGTGTGTTGATACGGTCGAGGCGAATGTATCCCTGATGGATGAGATCGAACATCCGTCCCGGAGTTGCAACCAGGATGTCGATGCCGTCCTGAAGCCGTTTGACCTGCGAATCCTGCTCCACGCCGCCGTGGAGTGAAAATGCCTTCACGTTCGTGTGACTGGCAATGCTCGTGAAGACCTCTCCAATCTGCAAAGCGAGTTCACGGGTCGGAACCATGACAATGCAGCGGATGCCGGCAGAGCGCCTGCTGCTCTTGGCCTTGTGGATTCGATCGACGATCGGTATGGCGAAGGCCGCGGTCTTCCCCGTTCCCGTCTGGGCGATGGCCAGAACGTCTTCTCCGTTCATGATGGAGGGAATGGCCTTGAACTGAATGTCCGTCGGCCTCTTAAAACCAAGTCGTGACAGGTTTTCCTTGATCTCCCCGGAGATGTGGTATTTTGAAAATTTCATGATCCCTCTTGAGTAAGCCATTGCTGGCGGATATTGACGATCGGACGTTCCGACACGGGGGCGCCAACCTCATGCAATCCGGCGGCTGGTCTTGGCCGCCACGGCGGCGACAACGGCGGCGCCGATTCCCGAACCGTCCCTGGCGGGCACAAGCGCGATCCTTCCAGCCCTGTCTCCGAGAAGCTCGATCATGACAGCCTGCATGTTATGCCGGTATCCCGGGTATTTTTCAAACAGCGCTCCGTCGATCGCCACGGCATGGTCTGCCTCCAGACCGGGCTCCATCCAGGTTATGACGGCGGCGATCGCAGCGCCGGCGACACACGCGGACCGGAGGGCGACAAGACGGCCGATCTCAAGCATTGCCGCCTGGTCCTCGTCCGGGAGGTTTGCAAGACCGAGATCGGCGAATACCTCGTCACAGCCTCCCGCCAGGAGGGACAGATGCTCCGTTGTGAACGCATAGGGCGCAGAAAAGGTCGGATGGTACCCCTCTTCGAAGAGCAGGCGCCGCTCCATCATCTCCCGGATTATAAGCCGGGCGATCTCTCCCAGGTACATGCCCGACACCATTTTCTCCAGTTGCTGCCGGCCGGGGTTGGGAGAGGCCGCATCGAGCATCGCATCATACCGGTTGGCTTTCAGCCGGTCGAAATTCCCCCACTCCATGTTGACGATCATCTCCACGGAGCGGAAGGGCCCGGGAAACTTCCCGATCCGGGCTGTGTTCTCGAAATAGCAGGCGTTTGTCCCCGTCCCGAGGATTACACCCATGTCGCAGGAACGGTCGGCGTAGCATCCGGCCACGAGCGTCCCCACGGTGTCGTTCGTCAGGGCCGCGATGCGGACGGATCCGAGCCCTCTGCGCTTCATGGCCCCGGAAAGCAGCGCCGCGACGTCCTCACCTTCCACGCCGGAGGCCGTGAACGCTTTCGTCCAGCCGATGAGTGTGCCGGAAGATACCGAATGCTGCTCCACGGGGAAGGAGAACGTGAAAGCGAGGACCCGTTCCCGCCTCCTTTCCCGGCGGGCATGTTCCCGGATAAAGGAGTCGATGCACCCGGCAAGGAAATCGAAGAGCCGCTCGCCTTCGTCGTGCATGCAGTCCTGCGGAATCACAAAACGGCTCGCCGCTGCGATCGAGGCCCCGCCCCTTCCGTCGAGCTCCACCTCCAGGACGCGGCAGTTCGTCCCGCCCAGGTCAAGGGCGAGAAACCGCCCCTTTTCCCTGCCCGTGGGACGGCCCACAAAGGAGGGAATCATTTGCAGGGAACTCCGCTCCCCGGCCAGGCCGTGCGCCATATCTTCATGGAATCCGACGATAATGCCACGCAAATCGGAGACGGAGACGGAAAAGAGTCCGGCAAGGCCGGCAAGGAAACGATCCCGCTCTTTCGCTGCGCTGTCGCTCATGGCTCCTCCTTTCTGCAGTAATCGTCCGCCTGACCGATCGCGCAACCGTCTCCAGTCAGATGAAGCGGCCGTCGGCACCGCGAAAATGAAACCTGTCTATTCGCCGGTCGGTTTCCAGCCTTTTTCGGATTTCCATCTCGCTTGTCATCATCACTTCGCCTGTCGGTATGGTTTTCAACGACTCGGGAAATCGGGTCTGCCTGAACTGAGATGCATCCCGCAGTTGGTGAAATACGACAGCGGCCGCTGAAAATCAATCTGGTATTGCCGCCGCCGGACGTGTACCATGCAGCCTGTACGTCCGAATCTTCCGAAGGGAGACCATTGAATGGGTTTGCTCAACCTGCTGATCCGAGATCCGCTGACCTTCGTTCTCCTGGCGATCCCGCTCCTGTATTCCATCATCATCCACGAGCTGGCCCACGGCTGGGTTGCATGGAGGATGGGGGATCCCACCGCGAAAGCGATGGGCAGACTGACCCTGAATCCAATCAGTCACCTCGACCCGATCGGAACGATCATGCTGTTCCTTGTCGGTTTCGGCTGGGCAAAACCGGTACCCTTCAATCTCGCCTATATCCGCAACGCCCGCATGGGACTGATCCTGGTCTCCTCGGCGGGAATCGTCGCCAACATGATCCTGGCCTTCCTCGCTTTTCTCCTGTACCGGATCCTGGAGCCGCAGCCGTCCGGGACCATTGCGACGTTTCTCTATTACCTGGCGAAAATCAACATCATCCTGGCCGCCTTCAACCTCATCCCCATCCCGCCGCTGGACGGGTCGAAAATCCTCATGGGCTTCACCTCCGTGAAGGTTCAGAACGCCCTGGCCCGGATCGAGCCCTTCGGTTTTTTCATCATCATCGGCCTGTTGTATCTCGGCGTCCTGGACCCGGTCATCCGTTTCTTTCAGGCGGTGATCCTGGCGATCATCGGACTCCTGCTTCCATAAAAAGCAGGTATCGGAAAACGTCGATCCGGGAATGACGCGACGAAAGGTGGATGCAGACAAGCCCGTCCCCTGTATACCTCCACGAGCGGAGAGTTTTCTGAGACCAACTGAACGGCGGTTTGAAGGGATCCGGCGAATCGGACGAGAGATGGCTCAAGAGGGCCCGCTTCAGCCCTTTTTCCATTCGAAAATTTCGTACCCGTCGATGACTTTGCCTGACGGCGTGAAGCCGCTGTTAACGAGGGACGGTTCAATGACAGGTTTCGGGATGCCGATCGCGTTCCGGTCGGCATGCTTCTGCATGTGCCCGGCGATATCGATGGCAGGATCGCTGATCTCCTCGAGGGGTACGCTTCCGTCGTAGATGACGAATCCCGAGTTCACACCGCAGCGGACGGCAAACTCGCGCCGCAGCTGCCTGACCTCCCGGTTGAACGTATCCAGATCGGTGATGACGGCGCGGGCGGCGCGCACGGCATCGTCCACGGCCGGGAAGCAGGCCATGACCCCGTCAGGCGTCCAGGTCGACTTCAGGCACCTGTGTTCGTCGAAGATCCCGCTGACGAACTGGCGGTACCGGGTGAAATCGTTCTGAACGACGGCCTTGTCCTCGTCCTGCTTCATGCCCGTGGAGTCCACGACGTCGATGGACAGAAAGGCAAGTTCACGCCCCTTCTCGTCGAGTTTCCGCTTCGCCTCGGCAAATTCCCGGAGGATCTGTTCACGCTCCTTCCGCTTCGCCGTTTTGAGCTGGTCCAGCCGCTGGCCGATCGGCAGGGCGCGCATCGCGTGATCGGATATACGCAGCCGGCTCTTCATGTCATCGAACTTCTTCTGGTAGCGATGGTACTGTCCCTCGTAGAAATAGCGGTGGCTCAGGGTATTGAACCAGAAGGTCAGGACAAATGCCGCAACCAGGACAATCCATGGCGTCATGTCGTGCCCGCCGATCCGGATGGGGATCACAGCGCGGACGGGCTTCGTGATCGTCTGTTCGAGCGCGAAGGCGGCCTTGGCATATCGATAGTCTTTTCCCATCGATATGCCGTACGGAGCAAGGCGGGGAACGGTCACTGAGTATGCGGTTGCGATCAGGACGACGGCCATTCCCAGGCTGAGAATCTGGGCGGTGAGAGAAAGAGCGTAATGAAAAACGGCAAGAGGGAAATGCTTCACACCCACGGGGAGTCCTTTCTTTTTTCGAGCATGAACGAAACGCTCGGCCGGAAGACGGAGCACGCCGATCTTTGACCCGTCGCCTGCCTCTGGAACGTCTTCAGGATGTTCACGAACAGCAGAGGCGATCGCTGTTTTCGCTTGCTGTGCAGGATAAGAAACGATTCTTTCCCTGTCAACCGAAATGAATTTTCCGCCGGTGGCAACCGGGTATCAGAAAAGTGGTTTCCCGGTCCGTCGGGACAGGCCCGTGTGTATCGGGCCGACGGAATGGACTGTTTCAGGCATGGAAGCCGGACTCGTCAGGAGCAACGCCATCAGGTTGATGTGTTCACAGAAGCGATGTGGAGAACGCGATCATGAACTGGCCCGCGTAATACAGGGGCAGGCCGACCAGGCGATTCAGGAATTCATGCTTCACAAACCGCTCGCGGGCGACGAAGAGATCCGACAGATAGAAGAAGACGGCGCCTGTCAGGGCCAAAGCCCGTCCGCCGACCGGCAGCCCGCTTTCACCCATGAGGGTCGCGGCGCCGATGACCATGATCGTAATGATTGCGACATAGGCCGCAACCGGGAGCATCATGGTTCCCAGGTACGGCCTGATCCGGAGAAAGAAGGCGCCGCTCAGCAGGCAGCACGCCGTCGCGGCAAACAGGGTCGAACTGCCCGGCGACGCCACGGTGTAGAAAGCGATGCTGTAAAAAACGTGCCCGGCCAGGAATGCGATGAGGCCCGCCAGGAAAAACTTCCTCGAGGCGGAAATGAGGAACACGTCGCCGGCCAGGCAGAACAGCAAACCCGCGAGGATGAATGCGAAATATTGGGGGTGGCCATGGGAGCCGGTCAGGGCGGCCAGGACAAAGAGCGCCGACAGGGAGGGCTTGGTCAGGGCGATCCCCGGCAGCGACTGCCGTTTCCTGAAATAGAGAAGGCCCGCCAGGAGAGGAACGGCAGACAGGAGAATGACGGCAGTCAACATTCCTTCACCTCCGTTGGATCGGTTCCAGAGGAAGGAGCGTATGACGGGCCGCCGCGCTCCGGGACGCGCGGCCCGCCTGACCGGTTGCCTCTTTCCTGCCGCCGGGACCGGCCGGCAGGCCCTGTTCTGGCGCAGCTGTTACTTGTACGTGCTGAAATCCACTCCCCGGCGGCGTCCCCGCTCGTCGAACCACGTGTCTTCGGCAAGGGGCGGGACATCGATCTCCTCCCGCTCCTTGCGGACCAGCCGGATGGCCTCCATCGGACACGCGGTGACGCAGAGCCCGCAGCCGATGCACCGCTCCCGGACAACCCGGTAGGCGTCCCCCTCCTCCACCACGGCGCCGACCTGGCATCGGCTGTCCGTACAGATCCCGCAGCCCGTGCAGAGATCGGCGTCGATCACGGCATAATGATGGGAGTTGACAGCCCGGGATGCGGGGACCCCGAATTCGTTGATCGACCGGAGCACCCCGCAGCAGCACTTGCAGCAGTTGCAGATGTAGTAGTGCCCCGTCTGCACGTTGCCGGTGAGGTGCACGAGGCCCGCGTCCTCCGTCATTTTCAGGAGGGCACAGGCCTCCTCCTTCGTCAGGATGCGGGCCGAAGGCGTCTTTTCGAAGACCCCGGGCTCCAGGGAGATGCCCAGGCAGACATGCACGGGCCGGTCGCAGGGCTTCCCCAGCAGCCCCTGTTCCTTCTTGCAGATGCATTCGTTGACCATGAATGACCGCCCCTTTTCAATGATCGCCGATACTTTCTCATAAGGCAGTGCTTCCTGGTGCGAAGGAACGGTTTCCTCCACGGAAAGGGTCTGCATCAACTGCGGCGTGTCGGAAAAGAACTGTTTCGAAAGATACGGCCAGTATTCCTCGTTCAACTCCGCAAACTCCCTGTCCATACTGTCGAGCTGAAACTCGTAGATCCCGAAGACCCAGGGCAGCATCCGGAAGCGCCGGACTCCCCCGGGTTTGATCGTGAAGACCTGTCCCCTCACGGCCATGCCCATGAGGGCGCCTTTCAGGCCTTCCACCGGCATGCCGTTCCGGGCAGCGATCTCTTCCACCGTCTCGAACGTCAGCCGCAGCCGGCCGAACAGCTCCGCCTGGGCGGGGGTGAAGATCCTCTTGAGAAGCTTGATTTCCACGCCACTATCGGTCCTGGGAAAACCATTGGGCAGTGTGTCGAGTACTTTCGCCAATTGGGCATACACATCGTTTGTCAAAGGGAACCTCCGTGATTTTCTTTTTTATCCGTTCCGCCATGTTCCGGTCGCTTCTTTGCACAGCCGGGGGAATTTGTCACCCCCGGAAAATCGTCTTCGATACGGCGCAAAGAGCAGAAGAGGTTGCGATCACCCCCCGTAGGATTTCGCCTCGCGATCTCGCCGGCATCCCGGCCGGCCTTCCGGTCGCTGTAGACATACAGACCCACCAGTTCCAGGTCGGGATGATCGATGACGGCCCGCAGGCAGGTCCTGCCCATGGAACCGGTCGCACACTGGATGACGCGGTGTTTCATGAGTCCCCCCGAAAAAGTTTTTCCCTGATAGCCTGTATGGGGGGATCGGGCAAGATAAAGTTGTTCTCCCGCCGGTTGTCCGGTCCCGCATGATGAGGGACGGACATGCCGTCGAAAGGACAAGGCGGGCTGATCGTCGACCGGTCGGATTCCTCCGTGAGAACAGGATCGTCCGGCCTGTCGGGTTCCGGATTGCGGCTGCTCAGACCGTCATTCCCGGTGAAAGACAAGCCCGAGCATGGCAAAGAGCACCAGCAGGAGGAACAGGCCGGTGATCAGCAATGCCGGGCCGCTCAACCGCGAGGCCGAGTCCGTGAAGATGGAGACATCCCACAACCTTCCCCAGTACATGAGGTACCCGTACATCAGAAACAGGGTCAGCTTCAGGCGCCCCATGATCAGCCCGAGCGTGCTGAGCAGTAACACGGTGATGAGACTGGAAAGGGGGATAACGACGTCCGTCGCCCAGAGTGATTCCATATTCCACCTCCGAATGCTGTAAAGGGGACCGGCCCGGGAAATGGACCTGTGGGCCGGCAGAAGAGTTTGGGAGGCAGATTGCCAGAAAAGAAGGGGGGCAAATGTGACGGACGTCACATAATATCGACTTTTTGAAAACTCGGTGTGATCAGGATTCTTCTTTTTTCGAGAACGGAAATCTCCCCGGCCTGCTCCAGACGCTTGAGGATCCGGCTGACCGTCTCCCGGGAGAGGGATGCATAATCGGCCAGCTCGCTGTGGGTCATCCGGAGACGGATTGCGGTGCCCCGCGCATCCCTCGCCCCGAAGCGGGTCGCCATGTGGCCCAGGACGGCCCGGACCCGGTCTTCCGCCCGCTGAAGATTCAGGACCTTGAGCATGAACCAGGAATCCCGGAGCCGCTCGCAGAGCAGGGAGATGATCTGCCTCACGGCAATGGGATTCTTCAGGAAACGTGTCTCGAAATCCGCCCGGCGGAGGAACCCGACACGCGTCTCTTCCAGGGCCACGACCCTCGCCGGGGACGTCTTTCCGTCCAGGAGGGCCATCTCGCCGAAGAAATCGCCGCGCTTGTGGACGGCCAGGATCTGCTCCCGCCCTTCCTCGTCAATCTGCGCAACCTTCACCCGGCCTTCATAAATCACATAGAGGCAGCGCGGCGTGTCCTCTTCGAACAGGATCACATCATTCCTGCGGAAGTTCCGCTCGCCCATCATCATCCGCAACTCGGCGACGTCCCCCCCGGGAAGGCCCCGGAAAATGGGCAGTTCCCGGAGGAGAGAGTCGGTGCGAATCGTCATGATCGGCTGTTTCATGGTCCCCATCACAGCAAGAGTCAGGAACGCTTCCTCGGATTCCTTCTGCAGTTCCAGTTGTGCTGCCAATGATCCTTTTCCAGGCGGTCAATCTGCCCGGCCGTGAGGATCCCCCTTGAAACAAAGAAATCGCCGAACCGGGGCTGCAGCAGTTTTTGCCATGCCGTCAGGCGGCGCAGCTGTTTGTCGTCCATGTACCCGAGGCGGACGGCACATTCGCCGAAACGCTCCCCGGGTATGCAGCGCTTCAGTATGACGAGAATGTCTTCCCGGGCCAGCAAGCCCCACTGGCAGGCGATCATCCCGAGCGGAGGCCTTTGCCTCTTCTGCCAAACCACCGCATCGACCAGGATCCGGTGGGAAATCACGCCCGCATAGTAAAGGTAGCGGCCCAGGAGAAGCTTGCCCCCGGGAATCGGACCTGTATGGACATGATCGCGCAACGGATCACGCTTCCACGCCGCCTTCCTCTTGATCGGGCCGTTTTCCCGCGAGGCGGAGGCCGATGCACGACCTGGGTTTCCTTCAATCAAGCGGAATCGGGAAGGATTCTCCAGATAGAGGCGAAGCCGCTCGAAGGCGGACTGGACCTGCTTGAACTGCTCCTCGAGAATATCGGATTCGACGGCGAGCAACAGGGCACGGTCCGGGTGGGTCTCCCGGGCCCTTTTCCGATAGGCCGCTTTCAAACCGGACAGTTTTAGGTAATTGTTCAGGAATTGAACGGATACGTCGGTCTGTTTCCCAAAGAGGACATGACAGGCATCAAACAGGTCGGAGGTGTGGATTTCACTCTTCTGCAAGGCGGTCCCTCTTTTTGCCTCAGCGCGGATGTTGATTCAGTCGGATTCCTCAGACGGCGTTCGCGGAGGGCCTGTGTCCCATGCAATTAGAAGAACCCTGTGTCATTGTCAACGCAAAACACAATCCGGGCAGGAAAAAGGATCAAGGCCGCAGGACGCGGCATGGAATGGCCTGATTTGAAGGGAGAGAGTGACGGCCCGGCCGTTGGCGGGGGAACGCGGCCGGATTCCTACTTGATGCAGACCCTCCGGACCTGCCGGAAGTCCGTGACACCCCGGAGGGCTTTCTGAATTCCATCCTGGAGGAGCGTGGACATCCCTTCGGACATGGCCTTCTCACGCAGCACTTCGACGGTTTCGTTTTTCTGGATGAGCCGCTTCACGCTGTCGCTGGCGATGAGAAGTTCATGGATGCCTACGCGTCCCTTGTATCCCGACCTGTCGCAGAGATCGCAACCCCTGGGCCGGTACAGGGTCAGATCGCTTGTATAGGGAACTGCCAGTTTTTCAAAAAGTTCCCTTCCATAACTCCCGGCCATCTCCTCATATTCCTTCATGGTCGGATGATAAGGTTCCCTGCAGTTCTTGCACAATGTCCGGACCAGCCTCTGGGCAAGGACCCCAAGGAGGGCATCGGCGAAGTTCAGGGGATCGATGCCCATGTCGAGAAGCCGGATGATGGTTTCCGGGGCGCTGTTCGTATGCAGGGTGCTGAAAACGAGATGTCCCGTCAGGGAAGCCTCCACGCCGGTTTTGGCCGTCTCGAAGTCACGCATTTCCCCCACCATGATCACGTCCGGGTCGGCGCGAAGAAAGGCCCGCATTGCGGTGGCAAAGTCGAATCCGATCTTGGGCTGCACCTGGACCTGCCGGAGGCCGTACTGGGTGATTTCCACAGGGTCCTCGGCCGTCCAGATCTTTTTCTCCGGCGTGTTGATGTGGCGAAGGGCGGCATGGAGGGTCGTCGTTTTCCCCGAGCCCGTAGGCCCGACCACAAGGATCATGCCGTAGGGTTTTTCACAGACCTTGAGGAGTTCGGCATAATTCCTGTCCAGCATTCCCATGGCCTCCAGGGGCAGCGTTTCCCCTTTGGCGAGAAGGCGCATCACAACATCTTCGACTCCTCCCTGGGTCGGCAGCGTCGCCACGCGAAGCTCGATCTCATCGCTTCCGTTCCGGCGAAACTTGATCTTGCCGTCCTGGGGAATCCTTTTGACCGTGATGTCCAGGTTGGACATGATCTTGATACGCGACACGAGGGCGGCACGGTAACTGAAGGGAACCGTCTGGTAAACGGCGCAGTCGCCGTCGATGCGGAAGCGGACCTCCACGTTCCTTTTGGTGATATTGGGTTCAACGTGGATATCGGATGCCCGCCGGCTCACCGCATCGTTGATGATCTTGTTGACGAGCAACATGATCGCGCTGTCCGATTCCGTGACCGGCTCTTCCTCGTCTTCGTTTTCCCCCTCGTCCGTGTTGTCCAGTCTGCCGATGATATCCGAAATCGACGATTCATCCCCGTGAGACTGATAAAAATAGTTGATATATTTTGAGATGTCCTCCGGAAGGGCGACATCGTACCGGATGGCCTTCGTCTTCAGGAGGTTTTCAATCATGTCCCGCTTGATGATATTGTCGGGGTCGCTCAGAAGGATATGAATGTTTCCGTTTGTCTTCTCAATCGGCACCCACAACTCCCGGAGCAGGTATTCTTTGTTGAGCCTGGTCAGGAGTTCCGCGGGAATGGGGAATCTGTCGCTGAACTGGAAGAATCTGCACCGATAAAACTCTTCCAGCGATTTGCCGAGGTCTTCCTTCGAGACATTGTATTTTCTCATCAGGAAGCCTTCCATGGTTTCTTTCTGTTCCCGTGATTCGTCCCAGGCCTGGTCGAGCTCCTCTTCCTTCAGGAAACCTTTCCGGATGAGGGAATCGAAGCGCGTTTTTCCCCGGCGCGCATATCGCGCATGATTGGAGAACGCGATGGCGAGAACCTCTGAAATTTCCTGCAGCAGAACGGGTTCTTCATCGACGAATCTGCCGTCCCGCCCAAGTTTGTTGATCACCTCGATGATGCCGATGGTCTCGCCCTCATGAACGATGGGCGTGGCCATGACCTGCTTCAGTTGAGCATTCGATCTGCCGTCCCGATCGCCGGCCAGATCCAATCCTTTGCAGCGGCTTTTCATCTCGCTTTGATCGTGAACATCCGCGACGTTGATCATAACACCCGTATCCGCAACATAACCGGGGATCGTCCGGTTGTTGACGGCCATTCTCTGCTCTCTGAACAGGTGTCTCGCCTCGATGATGGTGTAGATTTCCCTCCTCTTTTTGTCGACGGCATAGATGTTCACCGCTTCGACATTGAAAAGATTCATGATCCGCTTGCTGCAATCGGTGAATATCTGCGCCATGCTCTCGGAGGCATAGATTTCGTTGGTTATGTCCTGAAGTTCGTTCTGGAGGCGGAGAATCTCCTCCAGTTCGTTGATTTCATTATGATTAATATCTTTAATCGTCTCTTGCATGATCAGAACCGGAAACCGAGGCGCCTGCGGGAGAAACGATCAGGGGGGGAGGGGGATTCATCATAATATCTTGCGGAGCCGGCGACATCTCCACCCGACAGGACAATAAGCCGCGATCCTTAAGAAATCTGCAGCCAAAAGGGTCCATGACAACGGACATCACGGTCAGCGGACCCTTTCCATACTGACGGGTTCAACCATTGCCTGGACGGTCCCTGCCGGCTCGTGGACGAATACGATCATGAACGGCGTCTGACCTCCGGGCGGAACCACGCTGGTCAGCTGGAGGTTTGCCTGAGAAACCGAGAGCGCCAGACGGAGTTCATCCTCTCCCATGGTCTCCAGCTGATCGACGGTCATCATGTTTCCGCAGTACGCCATCCGCGCCGCCAGGAGCGTACCCCGGGAGCCGTAAAGCTCCCCCCTGACCCTGATTCCCGATATGTTTTCATGTCCCCGGTTGAACGCCGTTCCCTCAATGACCCTGATATCCCGGCCAAGAGCCGCGTTTCTGATGAGTCGCTGCTGCAGGTTGACGATTCCAACCTGCTCACCTGCGGGATTCCGAGACGGCTGTCCGACTTCCAGATATTTCTGGGCAAAAGGAACATTCATGGACAACCAATGAACGGCTCCATGCCCGCTGGAAGGCCGGAGCCAGGAATAGCCGAGTGCAGAAAGCGCGAGAACCAGGCACAGGATAAGGCCTGAAAGGATCAATGGCCGCCGGGTTTTTTTCCGGCTGCCGGGCAAAGCGGACACATTTGTCGTCTCCCCGTTTTTCGCACCGTTGTCCTCGACCGATTCGGGGGATTGCTCATTCATGGAGGCCGCTTCTTCTGTCTTTCTCCGTTCGATCCTCAGGGTCCGGTCCATCTCTGGTATTTCATTGCTGTTTTCCAACGCTTCAGGGGACGGCGATCCTTCCTGTTCGCCTTCCGCGACAACAGCCTCGACTTTTTCCGGGAATGGATCTCTGACGGTTTCCACCGGTGAAAGAGAAGATGGCGGCGGAGCCGGCATGTCCGGTACCGGGAGCTGGGATTCCGGCTGCTTACCCGGATCCCTTTCCGGAGAAGGCATTCTGCCCAATTCGCTTTCCGGGGCAGCCGCCGCAGTCTCTTCCACAGATGAATCCTTCGCAGCCTCCGCCTGGGAAAGGGAGGAGGGTGCCGGAACCGGCGTGTCCGGCATCCCGCCGGAGGAACGATCTTTCATTGCGGAAGCGGGCTTATCGTCTTTCGCATAGGTCAACGAAAAAGGAACAACGGACGGGACGGGATCGGGTTCCCTCTCTTCTTCCATTGGCGGAGACGGACTCACGGTTGCGAATGTCGATAAAAAAGCATCCAGCTCCTGTTTTTCACGAATCAAGTCGAACGTTTCATTCGGAGTGTTCATCTCTGCCCTTTGACTCCATGGAATCCCGGCATGCTGTCATCACACCGGTTTGTGTCGGAATGAATTCGATGCCCGGTTCATTTCTCAGGCTTTCTGAACCCGCGGCCCCTGCCCTGCCGTATCCGGAACCGTTATCCTGATGACGTCACTGCAGGCCGTGCAGACCATGATGATGACAGATTCCTTGATCTCCTCGGGTTCAATAATGATTCTTTCACCGCATTCTTCACAGAAAACGATCATTTCCGGCAGTCCTCATCGGCAATCCGTTTGAAAGCAACCAGCGCAACAGGCACTTCCCTTCCTGTATACGGTTTCCCCCGTCATCCGTCCGCTCCTGCCGGCGGCTGCGTCTTCCCCGACTGATGCATTCGCATCTCCGCTCTCAGCGCCTCGAACTCGCTGTGGATCATCTTCCTGATCTCTTCCAGCGCGCAGGCGAATGCCTCGTGCGGCTCCATGGTTTTCATGGATGCAAAAACATCCGGCCCGGCATTTTCGAATCCGTCAGCGGATCGCCCCTCTTCGACATCAGCGGACGGCAACGCCTCGGGCACGGGGCTCCGGGGTTCCGCAACCGAAGACGCGCCGTTCTCCTCGATGTCCGCCCCCGGACAGGCGGAGAGGTCGATATTCTCCACCCAATTCCTGTATTTCCCGATATCAACCATCAGGATGGCCCGTTTTATTTCCTCCGCCATGGTTATCGAGAGGATGATCCGTTCAAGGTCATCGTAGATGGAAAAAAGCAATTTTATGGACTCTGTATGTGAATCTCCCTGTTTCACCCGGATATAACGTTCCAGGAACCGGAGAATCCTCAAGAAACCAAGAATGGTCCGCTCGTTGCGATACAGCTCCTGCAAACCGCTCAGTTCCGCATCCAGCCTGTTCAATATGGCATCGCTGATTTCCCATTCGAGGGACAGGATAATGCTTTTCAGATTCTTGACCGGAGAAAACAATGCCGGCGTGAATGACGATATATCACCGAAAATCCGCTCAAAGCGCTCATCTCCATCCCTGACCGCCTCGGGCGACTCGGCAACGGATGCGATCTCATCCAGGCTGGGATGATCAGCAACGAAGGAATCCGTCTCCGTTTCTTTCCCGGCTTCCTCAAGAAGGATATGACAGCGTCCGTCCCGGCCTGCTGATGCGGACTCATCATTGCCTTCTGAATGATCGTCCATGTTCAATAGCGATGCGGCGCTTCGTTCCTGCCCGGCCTCTTCCCCGGATTCTACGGCAATATCTTCGAGAATGTCCCTGGCATTCACTTGATCCGGTCCGGCATTCCTGCTGCGATCCGCAGGATCCAGACCGATCCCGAACAGGACATCGAGGCGATTTTCCACTTCCCGAACGAATGACGATTCTTTCATTACCAATCCCCGTTCTCCAGTTCCTTTTCCAGGGAGGACATGGTCAGCGATATGATTCTCTTCAGGGTCGCGACAACGTTGTCTCCGTCCAGCGCACTGGCCTCGAATGACGGCGCTTTCAGTTCGACGTTGAGGTCCCTCTCCATCGTCTCGACATCCAGCACCTCGATCCCCTGCTTTTTAAGATCCCGTTTATTGTACTGAATGACCAATGGCATCTCGAAGATATTCTTGTTGTAAAGAGCAAGGTTCTCCTGGAGATTCATCAGGGAGGATATGTTTTTGCTTCGCCGCTCCGCCTCGGAATCCGCCACGAACACGACGCCGTCCACACCTTTCAATACGAGTCGTCTCGTCGAGTTGTATTTCACCTGGCCCGGCACGGTGTACAATTGAATTTTGACGTCATATCCGGCAATCTTCCCGATATCGAAAGGAAAGAAATCAAAGAAGAGAGTGCGGTCACCCTGTGTCTTGACTGTCACCATTTCGGAATTAATTTGTTCGCGGCACTTGCTGTAGATGAATTCCAGGTTTGTCGTTTTTCCGCATCTTCCGGGGCCGTAGTAGACAATCTTTGCTTGAATGACTCGATCCTTCAGGTTGATGAATGCCAAATCCGTTTCCTCCTTGCCTGAATGCCTTACACGCTTTGCCCATTCAGCCTGATGCCGGCGGAATGAAGATTTTCCTTAATCCAATACACTGGACAATTCTTCGATGACCTGGGCCATCTTCAGTCTGAGAAATCCCAGGGTCACATCGTTGTTAAAGATGTTGATCAGGAGGAATTCGTCATTCACTCTGCTGAAGTAGATGTTTTCTTTCTGTCCCTTGTGAAAAAGGAGGGAGAATTCATCCTCCCCTACGATTTTGGCCATGCTGCACATGGCCCCGAAATTGGCCGCCGCGAGCGCGGCCAATGAATACATGTCGCGCTTCTTCACTCCGTTATCGACCGTAACAATGACATTGCCGGCCATATCGATCAGCATGGTATTCTGGACACCCAACCCGATCAGGTTCTTCTGCAAGGTGTCCTGGATCTTATCAAGATGTTGCCGGCCCAGGATCAGACTCACAGCGATATCTCTCTTGATCGGCAGAGCCCTGCATGAATGGGACGCTCGATATTCATTTCATCTCCCGTCGGCTCCGTGACCGGCAGTGCATAACCGGCCGGGCGTTATCCGTTTCTTCATTACGGCAGGGCCGTCCGCCTCCGCCCGATTCCAGGGCAATGCGCTGAGGCCCTTTGTTGCGGCAATCCGTGCCGGGCGTTTCCTTAACGCTGACCTGCCGCGGAAAGGCGCGCCTCAATGGCCGATTGTATTCAGATTGCTCCGATCGAGGATCAAATTGGCGTTTTCCTTTAATTTTTTCACCAACTCCTCGGTATCCTTCATCTGAGACGCCATGGTCTGGGAAATTCCCGTCCTGGTCGCCAGTTCCATTCGCCCTTTGAGACCTGCCTGCTCCATGACGATCTCAAAAATCCGGACCATTTTTTCTCCCATCGTCCCTCCCCTCCACTTTTCTAAGATACGACCGCATCTTCGAATGCATTGATGATGTTGGGCAGAACAACATTCAAAAGCAGCCCCAGCTTGACCTGCTTTTTGTTGACAACGATCGCCCACTGGTAGTCACCGAAAGGAATGGCCAGGATGCCCATATTCCCGGCAACGTCGATGTAATAATACTGGCCCAGTTCCACGGGGTATGTCTTCAGGCCTTCACGAATGGACGCCGTAATTTCATTCAGCAGGGTAGCTCCGGCCGTATTGGATCTGTCTGTCGCTACCAGTACCTGTCCGTCGTCCGTAGATACGATGCTCGATGCCAGGAGACCATCCCCCAGATCCTTCCTCAACCCCTCCAGACAGCCGTTCAATTTCTGTATGTTCATCACGCCTCCTCTTAAAAAATATTGGTATTTTTTTGCTTAACAATCTCCCAACACCCGTCTCCCCAAGAATCAGCCGCCACCTCCCCTTCATGCATCCTTCATCCGGATCCGGGATTGCTCAACAACCGGTGTCGTCAAACGTCCTGGCAACCTTGGGGACGATGGCATTCAGGACAAGACCCAATGAGCACCTCACGTTGTTGAACAGGATACCCAGTTGATGCTCATCAAAACGAAGGATCATGAGCGTCTGCTCTTCCTTGAGGTCCAGAATGTAGTGGCCGCCGAGTCGCTTTTGTTCGGAATCTTTTTCGAAAGCCTTTCGGAGGGAACCCGTCAGCTTTATGAACAGTTGAGCGGTTTCCAGTGTTTTGCGATCATGATGCGAAGCCAGCACCTTCCCGTTGCGAAGGTCGGAAATGCTTGCCGAGATGAGTGCATCCCCCATATCCTCCCGAACGATGCGGAGGCACCGTTTAAACTTGTCTCCATCCCTGTCATGGTCCTCCGCATTCGCTTCCTCTTCTTCCCCGCTGCTTTGCTTTTCTTCCGCCTCGTCCCGGCGCCTTGAATATTCCATCAGAATCGACATGAGACTCTTGTCGATCTTCCTGACGAAGCCACTGGCCTTGATAATCTGCTTGATATTAAGCCTGACGTTTTCCCAGGAAACCATCTCCAGTGCCGCCTCTTCTCCTTCCAGGCCGTTACAGACGGCATCATAAAGGGCCCCCTGAACAAAGCAGAAACGGCCCTGGCGATCGGCACTCTGATAGACCTCCAGAATACATGTCTGCTGGTCCATTGCGATTACCTGCAGAAAACTCCCCACCGGAAGGCCGCAGATCGGCCAGCGATTCAATTCCTCTTTCGAACCCGGTTTTTCCGCATGTGGCTGGATCTCTGAAAAGCCGTCATTGTCTACAATCAGCTTGAGATCTCTCTTGAGGGAACCTTCCACGGGCTTCATCTCCTGCCGAAACAATTACGAAGTTGTCTTGCCGTAATACGCGTCATAGATAGCGTTTGCCGCATGTTTGAACTTCTGAATGAGCTCATCCGAATCATCCACCTCGACAGCCTGACTCATGGAGATTCCAGTTTTCACGGCAAGTTCGAGCCTTCCCTTCAACCCGATTTTTTCTGTTACGAGTTCATAGATGCACACCAGTTTTTCTCCCACCGCCTCCTCCGCATTCGACAAAGGGAATTCCACATCATGAATCCCTTCGCACTTTTGATTGTTGCGGATGGATATTACTGAAAACGGATTTGATGTCTGTGATGAAGATCACATCTGTATATATTTTATAGAGGAAGGATGCGATGAGGTGCGGATCAGAAGATCATCTTGTGCGGAAACAGCGGAATGGGAACTGGAAAACCATCTTCAGGAAGTTCTGTCAGGGACCCAGGAAGGCTTTCAGGAGCTTCTCCACCCGGATCATTGCATCTGCACGCGAGACGGAGTCTGTTCCGACCGTGGCCGTTCCGTCCCGGCGCGCAGTACGGGCCAGACCGCTCCGGACCCTGAGTGGCTGCCCGGGAGTGTCGAACCCGTGGTGCGCCCATTCGTAGACCACGATTTCGACGAGTCCTCCCTCCTTCTTCACCCTCTCGACCAGCGAGATGCAGGAGGCCGCGGGGGTCCAGTCATCTGCCTTCCCGATCAGGATCGTCAACGGGATCCGCGTGCTCCAATCGGCTGAACGCCGTGCAACGCGGCATCCCGGATAGAAAGCGACGGCTCCGCGGAAATCATGGACCAGGGAGGGCGGACGGACGGACGCGTTCTTCCCGACGGCGGCAAGGATCGTCGAGCCTCCGTGGGACCAGCCCATCAGGGCGATCCTGTCCTTCCGGACGAAATCCTGCGATTGGAGCCACAGGAGCGCCCCGTAGGCGTCCCGGGGCCGCTCACGGCTCGGCATGCCCGCCAGGTCACGGCGAGTGCAGACTTCCCGGAGGTTCCGGGGCGTAAAGCTGTCGGGAAACAGAACGACATATCCGTAGCTGACCAGCCGTGTCGCCCAGTCCGCTTCCCGGGCGGAGAGACGGCCGGAACGTCCATAAAGCCCTGAACACCCGTGAAGGGCCACAACCGCCGGAAACGGCCCGGGGCCTCCCGGCCGGACGAGAAGCCCCTTGATGGTGGTAGGCGCTCCTCCGGTTATGTCTTCGTCCAGGGAAGGGAAGTGAACGGTTGCCATGGAGAGTGAAGTGGACGGGGGAAGTCGGGGGACGGCATTTCCCGGGACAGGGGCGGATCGTTCAACCGTAGCGGCGCAACCGGACAGCAGTATGAAAAAGGAGAGAAGGGCGGTCCGCCGGACAGTCTTTCTGCGGGTATTCATGCGACTTCGGTCAACGGTTGCCGGGAGGGTCTGCGTGGCCCCGATGACCTGGTTCTGCCGGAGAGCGGGACAGTCGGTCGTGATTGCCGTGAGGAGGAAAGCCACGGCCAGGAAATGCATGGCGGCGAGGCGCATGTTCTGGTTCTCGTCATGCTGTCACCTTTTCTGATGAGAAGGAAAGTATCTGTCTCCCGAAGCCGCATGTGCCGGCAGTGTAGGAGAGCCGTACCCTGGTGTCAATCCCTGAATTTTCAAGGTGAATTTTCAGGGGAGGCCACCCGGTTTGCCGGGTCCGCCCCGGGAAATCTCACCGGCCGGTGTCATCAAGGATTGAAGCCTGGCCCGGATTCAGGTATGAAACCCATACCGACCGCAACGACCCGTCCATCGACCCCGCTGATGGCGCCGATTCCCGGGCCAATGCCCACCCCGCCAGGGATCATATCGAAAGGAGAAGGAAATGTTCCAGCACCTGTTCACCCCCGGACGCATCGGAAACCTGGAAATCAGGAATCGCATCGTTATGTTGCCCATGACCATGGGGTATTCGGAACCCGACGGATCCGTCGGAGACCGCTTCATCACCTACTTCGCCGAGCGGGCAAAGGGCGGTGCGGGCATGATCATCATCCCTTTCACCCCCATGTACGCCGGCTCTCACATGGCGCCCGGCGTCTTCGACGACCGCTACCTGCCGGGAATTCAACGGTTCACAAAGGCCATCCAGGCCCACGGGGCCAAGGCCGCCTGTCAACTCATCACGTCCTACCACATGGTCTTCAAAGACGACGTGCCCGAGCTCGTCGGTCCCTCTCCGGTTCTGAACCAGATGATGCGGGGGGTCCCCCGGGCCCTCACGATCGAAGAGATCCACGGGCTTGTCGAGGATTTCGGGAAGGCGGCCGGGCGGGCCCGCAAGGGAGGCTTCGACGCCCTGGAGTTCATCGTCGGCGCGGGCTACCTGCTCAACCGCTTCCTGTCTCCCATCACAAACCAGCGAGACGATCAGTACGGAGGAAGCCTGGAGAACCGGATGCGGATTGTCCTCGAAATCATCGCGAGCATCCGCCGGGAGGCGGGGGACGACTTCCCGTTGGGTGTCCGCTTGAACGTGGAGGAGCAGATGCCGGGAGGGCACACCATCGAGGAGTCGAAAATCGTGGCCCAGGCCCTGGAGCGGGCGGGTGTGAATTTCATCAACACCTACACCGGGTGGCACGAATCGCGCGTTCCCACCGTGGCGTCCATGGTGCCGAAGGGGGCCTTCGCCCCCCTGGCCGGCCAGATCCGGGGCGTCGTCGGCATTCCCGTCATCGCCTCCAACCGGATCAACGACCCGGAAACGGCGGAGCGGATCATTGCGGAGGGACAGGCTGATTTCGTCGGGATGGGGCGAGCCCTCATCGCCGATCCATATCTCCCGAACAAGGCAAAGGAGGGGCGCGCCGATGAAATCGTTCCCTGCCTCGCCTGCGGGAATTGCCTCTCCGACATCATGGTCGTCTACAAGGATCCCCATTGCGGCGCATCCGCCGGATGCACCGTCAATCCGCGCACGGGGAAGGAATTGCTGTACGTCTCGACACCCGCCGGGAAGGCAAAAAAGGTCTTCGTGGCCGGCGGCGGACCCGCGGGCCTGCAGGCGGCCTTGACGGCCGCCGAGAGGGGGCACCGGGTCACCCTCTTCGAGAGGGAGCCGGAGCTGGGCGGCTGGATGCGGATCGGATGCCTGCCGCCCCACAAGGATGAAATCGCGAACCTCACCCGGAGCCTGGCTGTGCGAGCCCGCAAGGCGGGCGTTGAGATCCGCCTGGGATGCGCGCTGGATCCCCGGACCGTGGAGCTGGAGCAGCCAGAAACCTTGATCCTGGCCGTGGGGGCCGTCCCCATCGTACCGAAAATCCCCGGAGTGGACTCGGCACACGTCGTGGCCGCGGAGGACGTCCTGACTGGAAATAAAGTCGTCCAAGGCCGGGTCATCGTCCTCGGGGGCGGCCTGGTGGGATGCGAAACGGCGGAGTTCCTGGTTTCGAAGACCAAGGGTGTCACGAGCGTCACCGTCCTGGAGATGCTGGACCGCCTGGCGCCGACCATCTCCTCCAGCTACCGGCCGTTCTTCCTGGGAATGCTGAAGATGCTGGGGGTCCGCCTCGAGACCCAGACGACGGTAGAGGAGATCACCGGAGAAGGCGTGAAGGTAAGCCGGAAGGGAACCCCCGAATTCATCGAGGGCGATGCGGTGGTTCTCGCCGCGGGCCTCCGCCTGGACCCGGCGGTTGTCGAGGCCTTCCGGGGAAAAGCCCCGGAAGTCTACACCATCGGAGACTGCGTCCGGCCCCGGATGATCCGGGAGGCCGTCGAAGAGGGCCTGACCGTCGGCCTGAAGATCTGAAGGCCCGACCCTTGTTCCCGGCACCGCCGAAGCCATGCTGAAAAAAATCCTCACGAAGGCCCGGGACGCCCGGTGGATGTGGAACCTCCTCGGCCCTGTCTATAACCATCACATCCAGAGGGCGAACTTCGATCTTTTCGAGGACATCGCCAGGCGGGCGCCCCCCGGCCGTCCGGATTCATACCTGGATGTCGGCACCGGCCGGGGCTACGTGGCCCTGAACCTCGCGGCGTTTCGTCCGGAGGCGATGATCACGGGCATCGATTACTCCATCACGCAGGTCCGCTCCGCCGAGCGCCTGCGCCGGAAGAAGGGCATAACGAACTGCCGTTTCCGGCAGGCCGATGCGATGGATCTCCCGTTCGCGGATGCATCCTTCGCGGGCGTCCTCACCGTCGGGTCTTTCAAGCACTGGCCGGACAAGCGGCGGGGATTGACGGAAATCCGCCGCGTCCTCCGCCCCGGCGGGTGGATCATCCTGTCGGAGACCGACGGGGAGACGACGGACGGAGAGCTCAGGACCTACATGAAGCGGTTGAGCCCCTACCGTCTCCTGGATCCCCTGCTCTTCTGGGGGCTCCGGAACATCATCTTCGGCCGGGGCTGCTCCGGGCTGGATCTCGCCGCCATTGCGGCCGATGCCGGGTTCGAGGACATCGCCACCTCCTCTTCCCCGACCTGCCCGTACACCGTCCTGGAAGCCAGGAAAAAAAAGGAGCCCGCATGCATCTGAAGTGTGTCACACTCGATCCGGACCGCTATCCGGTGCGGGACACATACCCCTTCAACCTTGCCGCTTTTCAGCGGACGCAGGGTCTCCGCTTTGAGACTCCCGTCACGCTTTTCACCGGAGAAAACGGGACGGGCAAGTCCACCCTGCTGGAGGCCATCGCGCGGCGCTGCGGCATTCACATCTGGCAGAATGTCGAGGGAAGGCGAATCAAGCGCAACCCGTATGAAAAGCGGTTCTGCGAGTATATCTCCGTGGAATGGACGGATGGCCACGTGCCCGGTTCGTTTTTCGGATCTTCCGTGTTCCGGGACTTTGCAAGGATCATCGAGGAATGGGCGGCGGCGGATCCGGGCCAGCTCGATTTCCTGGGCGGCCGGTCTCTCCTCACCCAGTCCCACGGCCAGTCGGTGATGTCCTTTTTCCGCGCCCGCTATGCCATCCGCGGCCTGTACCTGATGGACGAACCGGAAACGGCCCTTTCGCCCCGCTCACAGCTCGAACTGCTTGAGGTCCTTTCCACCGTGAGCCGCGCCGGGAACACGCAATTCATCATGGCGACCCATTCCCCGATCCTGCTGGCCTGCCCCGAGGCCGTCATCTTCAGCTTCGACCGCATTCCCATCGCACCGGTAAAATACGAGGACACGGAGAACTATCGGCTCTATCGTAATTTCCTGGAGAACAGGGAGAAATACCTGGGACGGGGCTGACCCTCAGGGACAACTGCCCGAGTCAGGAGGCTTCCCGGGAAAATGCTCTTGCGCTTTCCGTCTCCCGGGGAGCGGAAACGGCCCGTCCGAACGCGGGCACGATAAACGAGGCGGGAGCAAGATTCCTTTCCTTCAGCGCTGAGGCGACCCCGTTCGGGGCCTCGTCAAAACCATCCCAACCCAACTGAAATACCTGGAAATGTGCAGCTATACTCACCTGGGCCCCCAGGTCCAGGTGTGCCTGAACAGCCTCGTCGGGACCCATGTGGACATTCGGGAAACGGACCCGGGACGGTTCTTTCGACCGCTGCGGGTTGAACGGCGCGATCGGCAGGAGCGCCATCCGGATGGGGCCGAAGCGGCGGGCAATCTCGCGGAAATGGGGTCCGTACCCCGTGTCCCCGGCGAAGTAGACATTGCCCGACGGTCCGGAGATAACAAAACCTCCCCAGAGAGTCCTGTTGCGGTCCCAGAGGGTCCGGGATGAGAAGTGCTGAGCGGGAACCAGCGTCACCGTGACGTCGGAGGACAGGCGGACCGACTGCCACCAGTCGATCTCCTCCACGGCGGGGAGGCCCGCTTCCCGGATTCGTTCCCGGTTACCGAGGGTCGTGATCGCCCGCGGCACGCCCTTTCCGGCAAGGCGTTCCAGCGTGGGCAAATCGAGATGGTCGTAGTGATTGTGGGATACCAGGACCGCGTCGATGGGCGGCAGGTCGTCGAACAGGATGCCCGGCGCCCGGTAACGACGGGGTCCCGCCCACGAAACGGGGCTGCACCGCTCCGACCAGATCGGATCGGTGAGGATGGCGGTGTAGGCCGACCAGCCGCGCGCACCGCTGCCGCCGAAGAGAAACAGCCGGCACATTGGCAGAATGAAGAAGGCCCCGAAGAAGGCGGCCGCAGGCAGGAGTAGAAAGATCATGTCCGGGGGTCGCGTCCGGAAATGCACGGGTCGGTCCGGCCGGCCCGTGCATCCCGGAATTGCGCGAGTTACTTCACTTCGTTGCGGTAGCGTTCGACGATCATCGGCTG
>PHBD01000082.1 GCA_002841865.1 Deltaproteobacteria bacterium HGW-Deltaproteobacteria-19 | reverse complement strand
TCCCTGATGTCGGTGGCCATCACGGCAGCGCATGGGTGCCTGATGCTACCGCCTCCCTCTTGCACACTTGCTGGCGGCATGCAACCGGCGTGCAACCGGTGTGCAAGCGGTGTGCAAGCGGTGTGCAAGCGGTGCAATTGGCACGCAATCGGCAAGCCATTATCTACAAAAGGGCTGTCTCAGGCCTCCACCCGGCCTCCAGTTTGCCCTGCATGCACAGTCGCCCTGAACCCAAAGCTCCAACTATTTCGAGATTGCAGGATATGTTAACACTTACGTCAAAACTGCTCTAATATACGGTGACCGCGTTGCGGACTCGAGAAAAAAGCAAGCCGAACAGTGCTGTCACTGCTCTCTCACGAATCGCTCCTACAACCATGGTGCCTTTACTGCTTTAGGCTTCAGCTTTTCTTTGCGCCCTTTGCGTCTTTGCGTCAAAGGCTTGGCTTAATTCGGCGGTGGGTATTCCCTCGCCCCGAAGATCGCGCTGCCCACGCGCACCAGCGTTGCGCCTTCCTCCACGGCCACTTCGAAATCGCCCGTCATGCCCATGGACAATTGCGGCCCGGTTCCGCCGCAGGCCTCCGCCAATTCCGGATGCGCCTCCCACACGGCCCCGGCTATCAAGCGCAACTGCCGGAAAAACACGCGCACCTCTTCCGGGTCGTCCACCTCCGGCGCCATCGTCATCAGGCCGCAGATGCGCACGCCGCGCGCGTCCGACAAAATGCCCGGCACCAGCTCAATCAGTTCGCGGGGTTCCACGCCCGATTTCGAATCCTCCCCCGATACGTTCACCTGAAGGAGCACGTCCAGCGTGCGGCCCCCATCGGCCATGGCGTGGCGGCCCAGGTCGCGGGCCAGCTTCACAGAATCCACCGAATGCACCATGTCGAAATTCTGCGCGGCCAGCTTGGCTTTGTTCGACTGCAAATGCCCGATGAGATGGCGGCGCGGCATGGTCTGCGCCGGACCCAGCAAATCGCGCAGCGACTCGAACTTGCCCGCGGCTTCCTGAACCTTGTTCTCGCCAACGTCGGCGGCCCCCGCGGCCACGACCTCCGCCGCAGCATCGGCGGGATGGGTCTTCGTGACCGCAACCACCGTAACCAATCGCGGATCGCGCCCGGCACGAACCGCCGCCGCATCCACCCGCTCGCGCACCGAGCGCCAGTTGTTCGAAATAGTGTCGTCCATAACCCACCCATGGGACGCACAGAGCAAACGCAGGGGAAAGAGAAATGTTGGGGGGTGGGCCGGGGTTGTGGCGGGGGCATGGACGAGATGGACGGTATGGACTTTATGGACGCTATGGACCAGTTGGGGGCGGGGCGG
>PHBD01000051.1 GCA_002841865.1 Deltaproteobacteria bacterium HGW-Deltaproteobacteria-19 | reverse complement strand
GACGGTGCCCTCGATCAGGCCCGAGGTGTTCTTCGCGGCCTCTGCGGCCCGCATGGCCAGGTTCCGGACTTCCTCCGCCACGACGGCGAATCCCGCCCCGGCTTCCCCGGCCCGGGCCGCCTCCACGGCCGCGTTCAGGGCCAGCAGGTTGGTCTGGAAGGCGATCTCGTCGATCGTCTTGATGATCTTCGATGTCTCCTCGCTGGCGACAGTGATCTCCCGCATGGAACTGGTCAGGTGCCCCATGGAGTCGTTGGCTTTGGTAACGACCATATTGGCCTGCTTCATGAGGGCGTCCGCCTGGGATGCGTTGCCGGCGTTCTGCTTCGTCATGGAGGACATCTCTTCCAGGGAGGAGGATGTCTCTTCCAGGGATGCCGCCTGCTCGGAGGCGCCTTCCGCCAGGGACTGGCTGGACGAGGCGACTTCGCCGGAGGCCGCGGAGATCTCGTCGGAACTGGCGATCAGTCTTCTTACTGCCTGCTGGACGGGAACGGCGACGGATCCGGCAGCGAAATAGGCCAGGATGCCGGCGAGGACCACGAAAATGATGACACCGATGAATATGATGTTTCTCGTCGCATAGGCGGATTGCAGCATCTCATCGACGGGAACGGCCGTCACGACGCTCCAGCCGTTGATTTTGACCGGGGCGAATCCCGCATATTTGTGGATTCCCTTGTAAGTGTATTCCTGAGTTCCCACATCCCCGGAGGTGGCCCGTTTCATCACGTCCTCCAGGCCCTGTTCCTTGGCCAGGTTCAGCTGGAGGACCTGCTTTGCGTCGGGATACACGATGACAAGGCCTTCCCTGTTGACCATGTACGAGTAGCCGGTTTTCCCCAGCTTGATCTCGTTGATCTTGGCCGTCAGGAAGGAAATCTTCATGATCCCGGCCATGATCCCGATCACCTTGCCGCTTTCATCCTTGACGGGATAGGCGATTGTGCAGACCGGCTCCTTGCTGTTTTTCGAGATCACGACGGAATCCATGCTCGGCTTGCCCTGGAGTGCCGTCTTGAAATAATCCCTGTCCGTTACTTTGATGCCTTTGATTTTGCCGTTCAGGCTGTCGGAAAAGGTTGTCCCATTCTCCCCGACAGCAATCAGGGTTTCATATCGGGCCTGAACGATGGGCTGCAGCTTGGTCAGTTCTTTCGTCAGGGCATCGGCTTTCTGCCCGCCGCCGCCCGCATTTGCCTCCTTCACGGCCTGGACCGCCAGGTCCCTGTTCGCCAGCATGGCCATCGAGGACACTTCCGACGACATGACCGCATCCACCATGTCCGCGGTGCTCTTCGAGACCGTCGCTATCTGCTGGCTGGTTTCCTGCTTGATGGTCGAGATGGAATTGAAAACAGCGATGGAGCCGAGAATGACGACTGGAACGAGGGCCATCAGGCAGCCGCCGATCATGAGTTTCGATCTCAGACCGCCTTTCTTGAATGAAAACCTCTTGAACATGTTCCTCTCCTTTCTATTTGAGATTGATCAGGATAAAGCGCTACAGGAGGATTCGGGCAGCGGAGCGAACGTACTCCCGATGGCCGGAGCGCCGGACGGACGGCCCCGCTCCCGGAGGGCGTTCTTTCCGGAGACCAGGGCCGACAGGGCGGTCATGAGCTCTTTGATCGCTTCCGCCTGAAGGTTCAGTTCCTCGCTGACGGATGCGGACTCTCCGGCATGGGTCGCCGCCCGCTGCGTCACTTTCCCGATCTCGGACACGGCCTTGTTGATCTGCTGGATGCCCATGGCCTGTTCTTGCGAGGCCGCTGCAATTTCATCGACGACGGTGCCGATCTTGTGGGCGATCTCTATGTTCTCGCTGAACGCCTCCCGGGTCTGGTCCATGATCCGGTTGCTCCTTTTGACGACGGCGATCGTATTGTCGATCAGGCCGGTTGTGTTTCGGGCCGCCTCCGCTGCGCGTGTCGCCAGGTTGCGGACCTCTCCGGCCACGACGGCAAACCCGGCTCCTGCTTCACCCGCACGGGCCGCCTCCACGGCCGCGTTGAGTGCCAGGAGGTTCGTCTGGAAGGCGATTTCATCGATCGTTTTGATGATTTTCCCGGTTTCCTCGCTGGTCCGGGTAACTTCCCCGATTGCCTCCGTCATGCCCTCCATGTGCTGACTCACGCGCTCCACGATGACCCGGGCTTCCGACATGTGGGCCTTTGCCAGGCTCGCGTTATCGGCGTTCTTTCGGGTCATGGAGGACATTTCCTCGACGGATGCGGACGTTTCCTCGACGGATGCGGCCTGCTCGGAAGCGCCCTGGGCCATGGACCGGCTTGCCGATGCGACCTGGCTGGATGCGGATGCAACCTGATCGGCGCCGTCCGACAGCCCCAGGGCAATGCGCTGAATCGGTCCGGTGATGGAGCGGACGACCAGGATTCCCAGGACAAAGACGATCAGGAGGCTTGACACGCCAAAGATCGAGACTTTCATGACAATGTCATAGACGACCTGGTTGTAGCGCGTGTCCGGGACGCCGACATAGAACATGCCGACGACATCGCCCCGGCTGTCCCGGATCGGCTCATAGGCCGTCTGGTACCAGGTGCCGACGACGTTGGCCTTTCCCGTATAGGACTGTCCTTTGCGGACGACCGTTTCCACAACGTTGGCTGCCGCCTTCGTTCCCACTGCCCGGGCGCCGGAGGCGTTTTTCACCGTGGTGGCAATCCTCGTGTCCCCCTGGAAGACGGTCACGGCGTCGTTTGACAGCTCGGCGATCCGGTCGATGGCGGCGAAGTTGTCGTTCAGCTGCATATCTCCCTTGAACAGCTTTCCGTCCCGAACAGACCAGTCTCCGGGATATTTGTCGTTGAACAGGGCATATCCCATGGCCATGTCCGCCTTCAATTTTTCCTGGGCGGTCAGGATGATTTTTTCCCGAACCGTCATGACGGTGAAAAGGATCGTCCCGGAGAAAAAAACGGCAAATAAGACAAGCAGTATCAATGTTTTTGTTTGCAATCTCAGTGTAGAGAACATCGTTGTCTCCTTCCTTGCATTCATGATCGACGTTCATGATCCGGATCTCTCCGGGCGCAAACATGCCGATGCGCATCTCCACTCCTTTTTGATCGGACGGGGAGAAACCCGAATGAGCATCCGTTTCGCATCTGTCTGCGGGTTTGCGGTTTTTCGCATTTCGCAGGTCCGGAGAACCGGCTGGTCAGGTCAGGTCTGCACTTTTTCTGATTTGTTGTTTTGGAGCGGGAGTTCCTGGTGGGAAAGGGGGTAGTCTGAATGCATTTCCGATAACATCAGGTTGCGATATCCCTGAACGCGTTTCAGGATATTGATGAAATCGTGGGCTGCCACGCCTGCCAACATACCGATGCCCTCCGCTCTCGTGCGATTTCCATACAGGTCCGAAGATGGGTCCGGACCCTGCCTCGATGAATATCTTTCCTGCTTTTTTCTGGACGGTTTCCAGTCGGCTGTCGTTCGTGGAACCAGCCGGGATGAAAAACTTCTAAGCCTCCATTATTTCGAGTGAATTGAAACAATATGCCCTGGCCGTGGGGCCGCTTCCGGACAGGGAATTCCCCTCCGTCTCCGTGACGGCAAGCGCCGGGGATCGGCTGAACAATCCTTCTCCGGAAGAGGACCCGCGGCCCGCCATGATCGTCGGCCTGTCTTGCAGGCAGTGAATCGCTGAAAACGGCGACGGCCGCTGCGCTTCTCCTGCCGCCCCTGATCAGGCCGCCCGCTCCATGACGGCGATCTCGTCGATGTTGAGGATCTCGTCAATGTCGAGCAGGATTTTGATTCCGCCCCCGGCCTTGGCCATTCCGAGAATGTAGTCCGTATCGAGACGGCTGCCGAAGTTGGGGGTGTCTTCGATGTCTCCGGCTTTGATGTTCAGGACCTCGGAAACGGAATCCACGACGATGCCCATGTGGATTTTCTTCCCCGCTCCGCTGATCTCCACGACGATGATGCAGGTCCGTTCGGTGTAGTCCATGGGCTCCATTCCGAACTTCAAGCGCAGGTCCGCAACGGGGATGACCTTCCCTCGGAGATTGATGACGCCCTTCATGTAGCCGGGCGTCTTGGGGACCGTCGTGATCGGCATCATTCCGATGATCTCCTTGACCTTGAGAATGCCGATCCCGTATTCCTCATCGTGCAGCGTAAAGGTCAGATACTTGCCTTCACGCTCGATTGCGGCCTTCCCGATGTGTCCCGTTGTTTCGTTTTCATGCTGTCTCATAATAATCACCTCCCGATTGAGTTTGCTGTCTGTATATACCCGTGCCGGTTCGGAGCGAGCGAGAGAAGTCGCTCGCCGCGTTCCGCCGGCATCCCGGGCCCGTTCTCTGCCATGTCGTTCAGCCCGATGCCGAAGAGCGAGGCCACATCTCCGATGTGTGCGTTCATCTGCTCAGCCTGGGCGGCCAGTTCCTCTGCGGCGCTGGCCGACTCCTCTGCGCCGGAAGCGGACTGCTGCGTCACTCTGTCCATTTCCGCGATGGCCTTGTTGATCTGTTCGATGCCCTGGGACTGTTCTCCCGAGGCGGCATTGATTTCCTTGATGAGGGAGTTCGTCTTCTTGCCCTCATCTCCCATGGAATAGAACTGCTCCAGGGTCCTGCCTACCAGCGAGGCGCCCTCCTGAATGTGGCCGGACATCGCACCGATGATCCTTTCGGTATCCCTTGCCGCTTCCGCGGAGCGGGTTGCCAGGTTTCGGACTTCTTCGGCCACGACGGCGAAGCCGGCGCCGGCTTCGCCGGCCCGGGCGGCCTCGACGGCGGCATTCAGGGCCAGCAGGTTGATCTGGAATGCGATCTCGTCGCTCGTCTTGATCACCTTGGCGGCCTGTTCCCCCGCATCGCCGATCCGTTTCATGCAGGAGTCGGTTTCCCGGAGGGACTTGTGGCAGCCCTTCATGAGCGCGAAGGTCACATCCCCGGATTTGGTCATGCTGGCGGAATGGTCAAATGTTTTCCTGGTCATCGACGACAACTCCTCCAGGGAGGCCGATGTTTCCTCGATGGCCGAGGCCGCCGTGGAGGTTCCCTCCGCCAGTGCCTGGCTGCTGGAGGCGACCTGCGAGGAGGCGCTGGAGATCTGCTGTGTGCTGTCGTAAAGCCCGGTCAGAATGCCTGAAAACCTCCGGGTGATGGATCGGAATGTAAACCATCCGCCCAGAAGGCAAAGAATGACGCCCGTAAGGGTTCCCCCGATCAACAGCATTTTCTGTGCACCCGGGTTCAGGAAGTTCTTCAGAAGATCCTCCGTCCCCGCGTACCCGATGACCCCTCCGCCAAGGATCAATGCGGAAGAAAACATGTTGTTGAGCTTCATACTTTGCCGTATGTTCATCGCCGCCTCCCTCCTATGAGTTCGTTTCACTGAGTTCGAAGACTCCCTCCACGTCGAGAATCAGGCCGATCTGCCCGTCCCCCAGAATCGCACCGCCGGAGACCCCTTTGTGATTCTTCATCCCGTCACCCAGGCTCTTGATCACGACCTCCGTTTTCCCCAGGATCTCGTCAACCATGAGGCACTTGCTGCGCCCTTCGCCCTCCGTCAGGACCATGATCGCCTCCATGGGATCCTTGACCGAATCCTCAATGGCGAACAGTTCGTTCAGGCGGACCAGTGGGAAGAGGCGGCCCATGGCATGGATCATTTCTCCCTTTCCGACGGCGTTCGTATAGGTGCCCGGGGAGGGGCGCAGGGCCTGCCGGATGGCCATCGTGGGCAGGATGTATCGTTCCGGTCCCACCTGGACGATCATGCCGTCGATGATCGCCAGTGTGAGGGGGAAACTCGTGACGAATCTCGTTCCCTCGCCCTGGCGGCTTTCGATCTCGATCTTGCCCCGGAGCTTTTCCACGGCCTGCTTGACCACGTCCATCCCCACACC
Source organism: Deltaproteobacteria bacterium HGW-Deltaproteobacteria-19 (assembly GCA_002841865.1). Lineage (GTDB taxonomy): Bacteria > Desulfobacterota > Syntrophia > Syntrophales > PHBD01 > PHBD01. The sequence goes on along the minus strand of PHBD01000051.1, from coordinate 4,357 downwards.
GCGGCCGGAAACGTCCGTGACTTTCTCCGCCGTGGAAAGGCCCGGCAGAAGAATCAGACGGAACACTTCCTGGTCCGTCATGACTTCCCCGCCCGTGATGAGGCCGGACTTCTCGGCCTTGCGGATGATCTTTTCCCGATTCAATCCGCGTCCGTCGTCGGCGATCTCGATGATGATGTTTCCACCCCGGTGGTAGGCCTTCAGCCGGACAAGGCCTTTCTCGGGCTTGTCGGTCTGGAGCCTTTCCTCCGGCGTTTCCAGCCCGTGATCCACGGCGTTTCGCACGAGATGAACCAGTGGATTGTAGATCTCGTCCACCATGTTGCGGTCGATTTCCGTGTCCTCTCCCTCCATCTCGACGCCCACGTTTTTCCCGTTGCCCTTTGCCAGGTCGCGAATCAGGCGGGACATGCGCTGGAAGGTCTGCTTGATGGGAACCATGCGCAGACTGGTGGAGGCCCGTTGGAGTCCCGAGGTGATCCTTGAAAACTGGGCTACATTCTGGGTGAGCGACCGATCGGCGTGAAGCGTCCGGCTGATGTTCTGCTGGATCATGGAGTGGGTGATGACAAGTTCTCCCACCATGTCGATCATGTCGTCCAGCTTGCGGATATCGACCCGGATGGTGGCCGTGTCGGTGGTTTGCTCCGACTGCTTCCTGAGCGCCTGGGTGACCTGCTTCGGGGTGGCGATTCCCTCCTCGATCAGGGCCTCGCCGAGCTTTTTCCCCGGTTCGACCTGCGTTGCCTTGAGACCCGCATCAAGGCCCTTTTCGGTGATGGCGCCATCACTCTTGAGAATCTCTCCCAGCCGTGCCGGTTTCTGTGTCAGTTCTCCACGGCCCTCTTCAATGGCCTTGATGCGCTCGTAGATGGACGTCGTATCGAGAGGTTCCGCCGGTGCGGTTCGTCCCTCGAGCCTGTCCTTGAGCCGAACGACCATGGATTTCACCGCGTCCGCTCCGTCGAGGACCACGTCGATGACGGGAGGGGTCACGGACAGTTCACCGTTGCGCGCCTTGTCCAGGAGGTTTTCCAGGTTATGGGCCAGGGTCCGGATCGTATTCAGATTGAGGAATCCGGCAACGCCCTTGATGGAGTGAAAAGGCCGGAAGATGACGTTGATGTATTCGCGATCTTCCGGGTTCTGTTCAAGGTTCAGGATGTTGACCTCTATCTCCCCGATGTATTCCAGTGCCTCGATGATGAAGTCGCGCAGCAGCCCTTCATCCTGAAATGCCACCGCGTCAGGATCTTCTTCCGGTGGAGCGTTTTCCGCAGATGCCGGAGCCGCTTCCGATGCCGGTGAATCGGGTTCCGCTGCCGTTTCCGTCATGACGACCCCGGTCAGCGCCGTCACGCTCTGCAGGAATTCCTTCGGGTCCGGTCCCGTCTGCTCTGGATGCCCGTTATCCCGGGTCATTCCCTGCAGCAGCTGGAGACCCGACTCGAGGGCGGCAAAACCGGCCTTCTTGTCGTCCAGGGCGTCGATCACCATCCTCTCCAGAAGGAGGTTCATGCCCCCGGCAACCCTCTGAAGCGGAGCGAATTCTTCGGACGCCGCTTCCTGGAGAATGCCTTCCAGGTAGTTGAGGAACTTCCCCGCCGTGGGGATGTCGATCTCCTGTCCTTCCAGGAACAGGAAGTCAGAGGCCATTTCATCGATTTTGTTCGCGAGTTTGTTTTTTTCCATGTCTCATACCATGCGGATGATTTCACTGGCGATCGAGGTCAGGGGCATTACCCGGTCCGCCGCGCCGGCCTTGATGGCTTCCTTCGGCATACCGAAAACGACGCAGGACTTCTCGTCCTGGGCGATGGTCTTGGCCCCCGCATTCTTCATTTCCAAAAGCCCTTCCGCCCCGTCGCTTCCCATCCCCGTCAGGATGACGCCGACGGCATTGGCCCCGGCGTATCGTGCAGTTGACTTGAAGAGGATGTCCACGGCGGGTCTCTGGTGGTGAACCATCGGCCCGGTCTTGACCTCCACGTAATACTGGGCGCCGCTCCGCCGGAGGATCATATGGTAATTGCCCGGTGCGACGAGGGCCGTGCCCGGGACGACGGGGTCGTTGTTTTTTGCTTCCCGCACCGTGAGCTGGCACATTCCGTTCAGCCGATCCGCGAAGGCCGCGGTGAAGTTGGCGGGCATGTGCTGGACGATGACAACACCCGGCAGATCCGCCGGAAGCTTCGTCAGGACCGCCTTGATGGCCTCCGTGCCGCCCGTGGACGCCCCGATGGCGATCACTTTGTTGGTCGTCTCCGTCATGGACCGTTTCACAGTCTGTCTTTCCACGGTGGTATCCTGTTTTTCCGGCGACCGGTCCCGTGACAGGTTGGCAACGGCGGCGGCCCGGATCTTGTCCACCAGTTCGATCCGGATGTCTGCCACCGAATAGGAACCTCCCGGTTTGGCCACGACATCCACGGCCCCCACGTCCAGGGCCTCCAGCGACATGGCGCTGCCCTTGGGCGTCAGGGAACTGACGATGACGGTGGGAACGGGATAGTACTTCATCAGCTTCTTCAGGAACGTCAGCCCGTCCATGCGGGGCATTTCGATGTCCAGGGTCAGCACGTCCGGCTTGAGCTGGACGATCTTGTCCCGGGCGACGAAGGGGTCCGGCGCGGTGCCGACCACCTCGATGTCCGGATAGGTGGACAGTTCTTTCGAAAAGACGTTCCGGACGATGGCCGAGTCGTCAATAATGAGTACTCTGATCATGGTTGCGATCCATTCATCACGATTTTAGAAATCACAGGACTCCGAGTCGTCCTGATACGTTCCTTCCTCGGTGAGTCCCAGGATACGGTACAGCTCCGTTCGCAGCTCCTCCGGCACAAAGGGTTTCTTGAGGAAACCCTGGGCGCCCATGCGTTCCGCCTCTTCGATCCGTTCCCGGTTGCCCTCGGTGGAGACGATGATTACGGGAATCTCCTGGAAAAGGTGGTCCTGCTTCAACTCCTTCAGCAGCTCCATGCCGTTCATCTCCGGCATGTTGATGTCGGAAATGATGACGTCCACCCAGTGCTGGGACAGGATCTCCAGGGCCTGGCGTCCGTTGGCGGCTTCGAAGCACTCTGCCACGGGGATCCCCGACAGGGTGATGACCTTGCGGATGACGGCCCTCATGGAAAGCGAATCGTCGGTGATGAGGATGTTGAAGGACATGTTGTCTCCTTTGCGCGCGGCCGGGGCTCGCCTTATTTCCTGTATATACTGGGCTGCACGTAGTGGAACTGGTGGTCGAGGCCCGTCAGGGTCTCCGAATGGCCGATGAAGAGGTGGCCGCTCGGTTGCAGCACGTCGTAAAATCGTTTGACGACGGCACTTTGCGTTGATTTGTCGAAGTAAATCATCACGTTCCGGCAGAAAATGATGTCGAACGGATGACTGAAACGGGGGATGTCCATCAGGTTGAATCGCTCGAAGGCGATGCGGTCGCGGATCTCCCGCTTGATCCGGACCTGGCCGTCGGACGTGCCCGTGCCGTACTGAAAATAACGTTTCATCAGCGGCGGCGGGACACCTTTCACCTTGTCCGCCGGGTAAACACCTTGTGTGGCTGTCTGCAGAACACGGGTGGAGATGTCCGTGGCCGTGATATGGAAGGGCGTCTGTCGATCCTTGAGACATTCGCTGAGGCTCATGGCGACGGAATACGGTTCCTCGCCGGTGGAGCAGCCTGCCGTCCAGATCCGGATCGCCTCGGTCCGCCCCTTCTTTTCCTTCTCCCGGGCAAGCTCGGGAAGAAGGGTCGTCATCTTCTGGAAATGCTTTTCCTCCCGGAAGAAGTACGTGACGTTGGTGGATATGGAGTCGATCATGGTGATCAGTTCTTCCGTTCCGTCCTTCGTCGTCACGTACTTGTAGTAATCCAGAAAAGACTTGAACCCTCCTTCCCGCAGGCGCTTGCCGAGTCTTGCCTTGACCAGGTCCTTCTTGCCTTCGTGCAGGCAGATGCCGCACTGCTCGTAGACAAGACGGCTGATCTTTTCGTACTCGTTATCCTTCAACTCCGTAGCGGACTGAAAGAGCGTCATCTCAGAAATCCTTGAACTCGCCATCTTCCAGAGGAATGATGTCCTTGGGTTTCATCCCCTTTGCCGGAGCCCTGCCGGCCGCGGGGGGACGCTTCAGGGACGGGAGACGGAGCTTCCGCGCGGGTCCCTCCGACAGCTGGATGTTGCCATTGCCATTGGAGTTGCCGCCGATGACGGTCAGAAGCTCCATGGATACCTGCTTCATCTGCTCCGCCTGGGCGTTCATCTCTTCCGATGCGGATGCGGACTCTTCGGCGTTTGCCGCCGTCTGCTGGGTGACCTTGTCCATCTCCGCGACGGCCTTGTTGATC
>PHBD01000013.1 GCA_002841865.1 Deltaproteobacteria bacterium HGW-Deltaproteobacteria-19 | reverse complement strand
CCTCCCGGATGGTCTTTGCCTCGTCGATGCCGGGGACGCCGACGTTGATGTCCAGCAGGTCCGCTCCGGCCTCTTCCTGTTCCCGGGCCATCCGGCGGACCGTCTCCATGCTTCCTGCCCGAAGCTCCTCCTGGAGGGCCTTCTTCCCGGTGGGATTGACCCGCTCGCCCACAATCATGAGGGGACCGTCCCCGAGAACCCGGCAACCCCGGGCCGAGCTGAGAATTGCCTGGGGCACACGGATGGGCGGCACGGGTTTCCGGCCCTGAACCGCAAGGGCGAGGGTCCGGATGTGCTCCGGCGTCGTTCCGCAGCAGCCGCCCATGAGATTCCCCCCCGCCTCGGCCATCGTCACAGCCGCGCGGGCAAAGGCATCGGGCGTCATGTCGAAGACGGTCCGGCCGTCGATGAGACGGGGCAGGCCGGCGTTCGGCTTGGCAACGAGGGGAACCCGGGCATATGGTTTCATGACCCGGACCATCTCCGCCATGGCCTCGGGACCCACAGAACAGTTGCAGCCCACGGCGTCGGCTCCGAGGCCCTGGAGAGTCGCCAGGGCCGTCAGAGGGTCCGTTCCGCCGAGGGTCCGCCCGTCGGCTTCATAGGTCATGGTCACGATGGCAAAGGCGTTTGTCTCCTCCCGGACTGCCAGGAGGGCCGCCCGGGCCTCCTGGATGTCCATCATGGTCTCGATGGCGAACCCGTCGACTCCGCCTTCCAGAAGGCCTCTCACCTGCTCCCGGAAAATCGCCACGGCCTCTTCGAAGGGCAGAGGACCGAAGGGCTCCACGAACCGGCCCGTGGAGCCGATGTCCCCGAAGACGAATACGCCACGGCCGGCAGCCTCCCGGGCCAGACGGGCCAGGTCCCGGTTGATCTCCCGCACGCCCGCGATGCCGTACGCCTCCAGCTTGAGGCGGTTGGCCCCGAAAGTGCAGGTGAAAACGATATCCGCTCCGGCCTTTCGATAGGCCCGGTGAATCTCCCCGGTGGCCCGCGGATGTTCGAGACACCACATCTCCGGACAGACGCCGGCGGGCATTCCCCGCATCTGCAGCTCCGTTCCCGTGGCGCCGTCGAGGATCAGGATCCGTTCGGCCAGGATCTTCAGTATGGCCCGTTTTGCCGCTGCTCTGCTCTTCTTCATCTCTTCACACTTTCCTGCCGTTTCAGTTCCACCGCCCAGGAGGAAATTTTCTTCTCTCCCTCCATCAGGCATCCCCGCCCCCGATAGAGGATGCTCGAAACCCTGAGAAGGGCTTCGCTGCCCCGGAGCCGGCCGTCCTCCGTCCCGTAGACGGACAGGATCGTGTCGTCCACCAGGACGAACGTCCCCCGGAGCCGGCCCAATGCGGGGTTTTCCGAGATCCAGACGGTGCAGTCGGTTCCCTCGTCAAAGGGCGTAATCACGTACCGGTTCCGGTATTCCACGGGCGGGTCCGCCGGGATGCGCATCCATGAATCGTTGATCCAGCGGTCCCCTTCATGGGCGATTCGGGACTCCCCGTTCACCGGATAGAGGACCCCGATGGAATCGATATAGTATCCACGGGCGATCCAGAGCCCCTCTTCAAGCAGGAACGTGTGATCAGCGCTCATAACCCGGCTCCGTCCCCGGCAGGATGCCCGTCAGGGCGATGACGGACTTTTCCGGCATGAGGAGGCTGTGGTTCGTCAGGGAGACACCGATCCGGTCAAGTTCCAGGAGATCGAAGAGCACCCGCTGGCTCTCCAGGACCAGATCCCCGTAACCCGGGGAATACCGCTTCGAAAGAAGCCTCCGTCCCTCCCGGAGCAGCATCCTGTTGAACCAGGCCACGATCCAGTCCAGGGCGGCGTCGGTAATCTCGCTGGCTGCGGCGTCCAGAACAACCCCGCGGGTGGCGTTCCCGGCGGTTGTCTCCCGCGAGGCCGCCGCCACGATGTCCCCGCCCGCCGTGGCCGCCATCAGGAGAATCTCCGGGCATCCCGTGAGGAGACGGGACAGTTTCCCGCTCTCCAGCACTTCCCCGCCCGGCAGAATCGTTTGTCCGGTGTCACGGCGGCGAATCGGAATCCGGCGTGCCGCCCCCCGGAGACGAATGAGGGACTCTGCATCCCGGATGTGCCGGTCCACCTCCTGTCGCCGCTCCTCCGGGAGTTCCGTCTGTCCGGACCGCCAGCCGAGGCGGCGGTAGATCTCCCGGACGGGCGTTCGGAGGGGAATGGTTTCAAAAACGGTGACCGGCCCCGGCCGGCCGGATTCATCCTGCATGTTCGTTCCCTGCGGGGTGTTCGTATCGATTCGCCGGCGGTCCTTTGCAAAGGATCCCGTCAGGCCCCGTCCCGGATCTTGCGGACGACGGCGTCCCCCATGGCGACGGTTCCGACGGGGGTCAGCCCCGTTCCGTCCCCGGCGATGTCCCGGGTCCGAAGCCCGTCCCGGAGGACCGCCCGGACCGCATCCTCGATCCGCCGGGCCTCCGTATCGAGGCTGAAGGAGTGGCGAAGCATCATCGCAACGGAGAGGATCGTTCCCAGGGGATTGGCGGAATCCGTCCCGGCGATGTCCGGGGCCGATCCGTGGATGGGCTCGTACATCCCCCGGCCGTCCCCCAGGCTCGCCGACGGCAGCATGCCGATGGAGCCGGTGATCATGGCCGCCTCGTCGCTCAGGATGTCGCCGAACATGTTCGTCGTGACGATGACGTCGAACTGGCGCGGGTTGCGGACAAGCTGCATGGCGCAGTTGTCCACGTACATGTGCCCGAGCGCGACGTCCGGGTAGTCCCGGCCCACCTCCGTCACCACGTCCCTCCAGAGCTGGGTGCTCTCCAGGACGTTCGCCTTGTCGACGGAGAGCAGCTGTTTCCTCCGCGCCCTCGCAGCCTCAAAACCCGTCCGGGCGATGCGGCGGATCTCCCCCTCCGTGTAGACGAGGGTGTTGACACCGATCCGCTGTCCTCCCTCCACGCGGACGCCGCGGGGCTTTCCGAAGTAGAGGTCCCCCGTCAGTTCCCGGACGATGAGGATGTCGGTCCCTTCGACGACGGAGCGCTTCAGGGGGGAGGCGTCCAGCAGGTCGTCAAAGACGTGGACGGGGCGGAGATTGGCGAAGAGGCCCAAGCGCTCCCGGAGCCCCAGGAGGGCCCGCTCCGGCCGAAGGGCATAGTCGAGGGACTCCCATTTCGGACCACCCACGGCGCCCAGGAGGACGGCGTCGGACTCCATCGCCAGGGAAAGGCTCGCTTCCGGCAGGGGCTCTCCGAACCGGTCGTAGGCGGCGCCGCCTACGAAGCCTTCCCGGATATCCAGGGACAGGCCGGTCTCCTCCGACAGAGCCGCAAGGACCCGCAGGGCCTCCCGGACGACTTCCGGCCCGATGCCGTCGCCGGGGAGCACGGCGATCCGGAAATGATTCCGGCTCATGAGTGTCCCTCCCCGGCGGATCGCTTTTTTTCCAGGTGCTTCATGAGACCGCCGTCCTTCAGCAACTCGAGCATGAACGGCGGAATAGGCTGGATGGCCAGGGATTCTCCGCTCTCACCGAGGAAGCGGATCGTCCCGGCGGCGCCGTCCACCTCGATCTCGGCCCCTTCCGGGACCCGGTCCCACAGTTCGGCGGACTCGAAGATGGGCAGCCCCATATTGAAGGCATTGCGGTAGAAGATGCGGGCGAAGCTCCGGGCCACGACGCACGACAGCCCCGCCTCGCGGATGGCGATGGGGGCGTGCTCCCGGGAGGACCCGCAGCCGAAGTTCTCCCCCGCAACAATGATGTCGCCGGGGCGGATCTTCTTCAGGAAGTCCGGATCGGCGTCCTCCATGCAGTGGGCGCCCATCTGCTTCGGATCGTGGATGTTCATGTACCGGGCGGGATAGATGACGTCGGTGTCGACGTTGTCCCCGAATTTCCAGACGCGGCCCCGGAATTTCATCGGGCACCCCCTACAGTTCGTCGGGTCCGGCGATCCGGCCCAGGACGGCCGACGCCGCCGCCACGGCGGGGTTGGCCAGGTAGACTTCGCTCTTCGTGTGCCCCATGCGGCCCACGAAGTTCCGGTTCGTCGTCGCCACGGCCCGCTCGCCCTCCGCCAGGATCCCCATGTGCCCGCCCAGACAGGCGCCGCACGTGGGGGGGCCGATGACGGCGTCGGCGGCCAGGAAAATCTCCAGGAGCCCTTCCCGCAGGGCCATACCGTACACCTCCGGCGTAGTAGGGACAACGATCAGGCGGAGGCCCGGCGCCGCCTTCCTGCCCTTGAGCAGCGCGGCGGCGATCCGCAGGTCTTCGATCCGGCCGTTCGTGCAGGAGCCGATGTAGACCTGGTCAATGGGGACGTTCCCCACGTCGCGGATCCCCCGGGTGTTGGAGGGCAGGTGGGGAAAGGCCACCTGGGGTTCCAGGGCGGCCACATCCACTTCCAGGCGCTCGGCGTACCGGGCGTCCGGGTCGGAGGCAAGGAGAATGCCGGGCCGGTCGGCCCGTTCCTTCACGTAGGCCTCCGTGATTGCGTCGGGGGCGAAGATCCCGTTTTTGGCCCCCGCCTCGATGACCATGTTGGCCATGGTGAGCCGGTCCGCCAGGGTCAGGGCAGAGACACCGTCGCCCTTGAATTCCATGGCTTTGTACAGGGCACCGTCGACGCCGATCCGGCCGATGACGTGGAGGATGACGTCCTTCCCGCTTACCCAGCGCCCCGGACGGCCGTGAAGGACGATCTCCATGCTCTCGGGAACGCGGAGCCACACCTCGCCGGTCATCATGACCGCCGCGAGGTCGGTGCTCCCGACGCCGGTGGAGAAGGCCCCCAGGGCGCCGTACGTGCAGGTGTGGCTGTCGGCGCCGATGACCACGTCGCCGGGGACGACGATCCCCTTTTCGTGGAGCAGGACGTGCTCGACGCCGCAGCGCCCCCCCTCGTAATAGTGGGTCAGGCCCTGCTCCCGGGCGAATTCCCGGAGGATCTTCACCTGTCCGGCCGACAGAATGTCCTTGTTGGGGGTGAAATGGTCCGCCACCAGGACGACCTTCGCAGGATCGAAGACCTTCCCGCCTCCGGCCTTGCGAAACTCGTCGATGGCGATGGGCGCCGTGATGTCGTGCCCCAGGGCCACGTCCACACGGGCATTGATGAGCATGCCCGGACGGATGTCCGTCAGGTCGGTGTGTCGGAGAAGGATTTTCTCGGTGATGGTGAGGCCCATTTGTATTCGCTCCGAAAATGCCGGGTGGCGTTCTTTCTATAATATCTTCGCCCGTTAATCAACCCGAACGTTCCGGAGCCCCTCCGCTGTTGCGACGGAGGGCTTCAGTTACGCCGGCGTTCCGCTTCCCCAAGGCACTCCGGCCGGATAATCCGCTCGAACTCCGTCAGCCAGGCCCCTTTTCCGTGGTCGTAGGTCCGGACGACGACCCGGTCGGGGAAAAGGTAGAGGGAATTGGTCCAGATCCGGGCCCGGTTCAGGTCGGGATTGTGGATGTTCGTAACGCGTTTCCCGTATGTGTTGATCGGCGAGGCGAAACCGTCCCGGAACGGCACGGTGTGGGTGTGTCCGGAGACCCAGAGGAAGACTTGGGGATTCTCCATCAGGACCTCGTGGATCCGGTCGGCCGGCTGGGCAATGTAATTCGGGGTGTTGACGCGGAAATTGTAATCCGGGAGGGTGCCCCGGAGGGGAGCGTGAAAAAAAACGATGGTCGGGAGCCGCCGGTGCTTTTTCAGTTCCGACCTGAGCCAGGCGACCTGCCGGTACGACATCTCCGCGAGATGCTCGGGCCGCTCCGGCGCGAGGAAGACGAGCAGGTAGCCGTCCATCTTTCTGCTGTGGTAGTCGGCCCGCTGGCCGAAGGCCTCCCGGAAACGGCGCCGCTTCTCCTCCCGGGCGGCGTCGTCGCCCCGGATCCTTCTCCCCTTCACATTCAGTTCGTCCCGGTAAACGACGTCATGGTTGCCCGGAATCGGCAGAAACGGTTTCTTGAGCCGGCCGAAAAAATGTTTCACCGTTTCATACTCCCCGACAGTCCCCAGGTCTTCGCAGAGGTCGCCCACGGCAACGACCATGTCTACGTCTGGCCAGGAGTTGACGGTCCGGATAACCTGTTCCTTCGTATCCAGGTACTGCCCGGGGATATGGGGATCCCCCAGGATTACGAGATGCCGGTAGGCACGCTCCGCCGTCGCGGCCGGAAGGGCAGCGAGCAGGAGAAGCAGGGAGAGCAGCAACGGAACGACTCGCCCGAGCGGCAGAAGGGATCCCCGGGGAGAGGACCGGCGCGGCGATGCGATGGAGAGAAACGTTCGATTGATTTTCCGGATCATTCGGGTTTGCTCCAGGAATGCAACAGGACACTTCTTCTACGCTTTCCAGGCCCGGACATCAACCGTCAGGTTGCAGTTGCGGAGGCACGGCCACAAGGTGGGACAGGAACGAATTTCAATGATAGAGTGGATACTTCACCCAACCACGGGGGCGCGGCCGGGGGTTTCCGGAGGAGCATTCGGGAGGCGTTTCCATCCGGACGGCTTCCCGAGCGGAAACGGTGGATTGCAGAAACGCTTCCGCGATGGAGGAAGCCCCTGTGACAGCCCCCGCGACCCTGACGCAAAAAGGGCCGGAGGTTCACGATCCTCCGACCCTTTTCTCTATGTCAGGCGCTGTGCGCCGGTTGGGAGTTTACCAGCCTCGGGGACCCATTCCCCGACCCTGGCCGGGGCCGTAACCCGGGCCGTCGCATCCGGCACCCGCTCCCGCTCCCGGGCCGAGGCCGCGACCGCGACCGAAGCCGGAACCGCGGGACTGGACCTGGGCTTTCTGCTCGGGCGTCAGTACGTTCAGCATCTGGAGGCGGTGTTTCGTTGCTTTTTCATTCAACTGGGCCTTGATGGCATCGATATCTCTGTTCACTTTCAGGATCTTCTCCTCGTTCGGGGTCGTCTCGAGCCAGAGGGTCCGGAGCTCGCCCCGCTTCGCGAACATCGCCGCCTGGAGGGGCTGGACTTCCTTCTGGTGGGCCACCCGCAGTGCCCGGATCTTCTCGTTCTGATCCGCCGTCAGGTTCATGCCCACCGGACCGCCGACGTCAGCGGCGTTGTAACAGGGGCCTCTCCCCCAGCCTCTTCCTCCGCCCGGGCCATAGGCCCAGGTCGTGGTCGCCATCAGGACAACAGCCAGGATTGCCACCGTTGTCATCCATGTCTTGCCTTTCATTTTTGGATCTCCTTTCTGTATTGCTCTTTCCGAATTTGCATTCTTTGCCGTGCCGTGTTGTTTCCCTTTTATGTGGATTAAGAGCAACGGCTGTGCCAACCCGGCAGGCGAAACACAATTACGCGATTCCATTATGCTTTTCAAAAACAATGGTCCTGAATTCCCCTGCCCGGCGCACGAACGAGAAAAAAGTGGATACAGAATAACCGCCTGTGGTATCCGCTTGGATACTAACTATCCACCCGGGGAGCATTTGAGAATGACAGTCCGGACGAAACGGACAAAACCAGCCCGCATCTCCTTCGGAAAGCCTTTCTGGGCTCGTTTCTCGCCCTGGTTCATCCTCGGCGTCGCCGCCATTCTTGCCCCCCTGTACAGCTGGATGGCCCTGACAAACATGACCCGTCATGAAGCGTTCATGAACCAGCTTCTCCTGGAGAAGGGAGAGGCCCTCATCCGCTCCTACGAGGCGGGGGCCAGAACGGGTCTTGGTCTGCACAACTGGGGATACCTGGAGCTGCAGAAGCTGCTCATCGAGACGGCCCAGCAGGCGGGGGTCGATTACATGGTTGTCGTGGACGGCGAGGGTACGATCCTGGCGGACAGCGACCCCTCGTCCGTCGGCCGTCCCTATGGAACCGATCTGAACCTGAAAGAGATCGCCGGCTCCGGGCAGGTCCGCTGGAGACTGGTTCCAAACCCCGGCGGGGAAGACAGCTTCGAGGTCTACCGCGGGTTCTCGCCGGCTGCCAACCGCCCTCTTTTCGGGCAGGGGGGACGGATTTCTCCTCCGGTGGACCCGGAGACGATCCGGCAGATGATCGTTTTCGTCGGTCTGGACACAACCCCTCTCGAGGATATCCGGAAACGGCAGAGAAACCAGTCGATCGCCCAGGGCGCTCTGTTCCTCCTGGTCGGATGCGCCGGATTCCTGATTCTCTTCGTCGTGCAGGAATGGCGAACGACCCGGCGGTCGCTCTCCCGGATCAAGGCCTTCTCGGACCGGCTCGTGGAGCACATGCCCATCGGTCTCGTCGCCGTCGGAAACGACGGCCTCATTGCCGCCTGCAACCGGTCGGCCGAGGACATCCTCGGCCTTGTCCCGGGCGGGGTGGACGGCAAACCGGCCCGGGAAATCCTCCCCCAATGCCTGCTGGATCTGCTGACGGAGTTGCGGGAAAGCGGGAAAACCATTGAGAAGGAACTGGAATGCCCGCTGGAGGACGGCCGCACCCTTCCCCTGGAGACCCTGGCTACAACCCTGGATTCGGAAGAAGGCACATCGCCCGGATCCATTCTTTTGTTCCGGGATATCACGGAAATGCGCCAGCTCAAGGAAGAAGTCGCCCGGAGCCAGCGCCTGGCGTCCCTCGGCAGCCTGGCCGCCGGCGTGGCTCATGAGATCCGCAACCCCCTGAGCTCCATCAAGGGATTTGCCACGTACTTCCGGGAGCGCTACCGGGATGTCCCGGAAGACAGCGGCACCGCGGACATTATGATCCAGGAGGTGGACAGGCTCAACCGGGTCATCACCCAGCTCCTGGAGTTCGCCCGCCCCATGACTCTCCAGCGGGTTCCGGTTTCCGTTGCGGAAGCAGCCGAACGGGCCGTCCGGGTCATCGCGGCCCAGGCCCGGGAGAAAAACATTGCCATCGAGATCAAAATTTCTGCGGATCTGCCGGCCATCAAGGCAGACCCGGACCGGCTGCAGCAGGTCTTCCTCAACCTGTACCTGAACGCCCTGGCGGCCATGGAGAAGGGCGGGGTTCTGACCACTATGGCGGCTACCGATCCGGATGGGACTGTCCAGGTGAGGATTGCCGATACGGGGACGGGCATCCCGGCGGACGACCTGGAGCGAGTATTCGACCCCTATTACACGACCAAACCTTCTGGAACGGGCCTGGGCCTTGCAATCGTCCACAAGATCGTCGAGGCCCACGGCGGAGACATCCGGCTGGAGAGCGAACCGGGCAAGGGAACCGTTGTGACGTTCCGGATCCCCGGCGGGAAAGGGACATGAAGAAGAGCGAACATATCCTCGTTGTAGACGACGACCGGGCGCACCGAACCATGCTGAAGACGCTCCTGGGCGGCTGGGGATACGCCGTCACCGAGGCCGACGACGGCGCCGCCGCCGTGGCAGCGGTCCGGGAGGAACCGTTTGACCTGGTCCTGATGGACATCCGGATGATCAATGTCTCGGGAATCGAGGCCCTGACGGAAATCAAGGCCTTCAATCCCGCCATCCCGGTCATCCTCATGACGGCCTACGCCTCGGTGGAAACCGCAGTGGAGGCCCTCAAAAAGGGTGCCTACGATTACCTCACCAAACCTCTCGACTTCGATGAGCTGCGACTGACGATCCGGCGGGCCATGGAACACCTTCGCCTGGCGGAGGAAAACCGGCTCCTCCGGGAAAACATTGAAGGCCGCTATGACCGCCTGAACATCCTGGGTCGCTCCGCCGCAATGACCCGGCTCCTGGAGACGGTTGTGCAGATCGCCCCCACGGAGGCGACGGTTCTCGTCACCGGCGATTCAGGCACGGGCAAGGAACTGATCGCGGGGGCGATCCATCACAACAGCTCCCGGAAGAACGGCCCGTTCGTCAAGATCAACTGCGCCGCCCTGACGGAAAGCCTCCTGGAGTCGGAGCTCTTCGGCCACGAGAAGGGAGCCTTCACCGGGGCCGACCGGCGCAAGGAGGGGAAATTTCGCCAGGCCGACGGGGGAACCCTCTTCCTCGACGAGGTGAGCGAGATGTCCCTGGGGATGCAGGTGAAGCTCCTCCGGGTTCTCCAGGAACGGGAGATCACGAGAGTGGGCGGCAGCGACGTCCTGAAGGTGGACGTGCGAATCATCGCCGCCACGAACAAGGATCTCCGCCAGGAAATCGGCCAGGGGCGCTTTCGGGACGACCTTTACTACCGTCTCAATGTCGTCAACCTGGCCATGCCCCCTCTCCGGGAGCGCCGAGAGGACATTCCGCTGTTGGCCCAGCATTTCCTGGTCCAGTTTGCGGAAAAGAACAGGAAGAGCATAAAGGGCTTCACACCGCGGGCCATGGACGGCCTCCTCCGGTATGACTGGCCGGGAAACGTCCGCGAACTCATGAACGCCGTTGAGCGGGGCGTCGTCCTGGCCAGATCGGAATGGCTCGGGGTGGAGGATCTGGCCCTGACGCTTCCCGACGGCGCCCCGTCTGCTTCGGCGGAGTCCCCGGAAGAACCGGGTCTTGCCGTGGAGGGAACCTCCCTCGACGAACTGGAGCGGGTCGCCATCCTGAAGACCCTGGAGGGTGCCGGGGGAAACAAGAGCGAGGCCGCCCGCCGGCTCGGCATCACGCGCCGCACCCTCCACAAGAAGCTGAAGCAGTACGGGCTGATGTAGGCAAAACGATGAAGATCCTGGTATGCATCAAGCAGGTCCCCGACGATGACATCGCCGTCGTGCCGGATGAGAGCGGCACCTGCTGGAGGGCGGCGGAGGGGGCGGACTGGAGGATCAACCGTTACGACGAGCACGCCCTGGAAGAGGCCCTGCGGATCCGGGAGGCGATGCCGGGCACGCGGATCGACACCGTCTCCGCCGGTCCCCCGCGCGTCCGGGCGGCCCTGCGCCGCGCCCTGGAGATGGGCGCCGATGAAGGTTACCACATCCGTCTCGACGATGACCGGAACCCGATGCCCTCGGAGATATCCGCCCTCCTGGCCGCCTGGGCCGGCGGCAGGGGCTACGACCTGATCCTGGCGGGATCCCTCTCGGAAGACGACATGCACGGCCAGACGGGACCCATGCTGGCTGCGCATCTGGACTGGCCGTGGGCCACCTCGGCAATCCGCCTGGACGTCGGCTGGGAGGCGCAGGCCGGCATGGAAGGCCCGTCCATCGGCGTGGAAAGGGAAATGGAGGGAGGGACAAGGGAGGTCCTGGCGATCCGCCTTCCGGCGCTGGTTGCGGTACAGTCCGGAATCAACCGCCCCCGCTATCCGGCCCTGTCACACGTACTCCGGGCCCGCTCCCAGGGGCTCACGGAAATCCCGGCCGACACCCTTCCCGCTCCGCAAATCCGGGAACGTTCCCTTCGGGTTTCGGCCCCGCCGCCCGCATCGTGTCTCTTCCTGGAAGGGACGATGGAGGAGAAGGCGGGGGAACTCCTCCGGATCCTCCACGACCGGTCGCTGCTCTGACTCATTCCCCCGAGGAGAAATGGTTTCCCGCCGCTGAACGCTCAGCGGTCGAACAGGGCCTTCTCTTCTTCTGCCGTCCGCTCGCGCACTTCGGCGCGCCATGGATTGCAGTAGGACCGGCATCCCAATCCCGCCTGCAGCTGGTCACGAATGAAGTAGGACATCCCCCCGGGTTCCACCATGAGGCGGCAGATGTAGCGCGTCCCGTTCCACTGCAGCTCTGGGCAGCGGCGGTCGGGCTTTCCCGGGTGGCGGTACAGGCCGTAGGTACAGGCGTGGCGGATGCAGCAATATCCGCAGCCGACGCAGTCGTGGCGGGTCGATTCCTCCCGGATCATGGGTGTTCGCCTCTCCGGTCCACTGGTGATGATGAAACAGCCGCACCATACGGCATCGGCGCCGGGCGTGTCAAAAAAAACCGCCCGCCGGCTGCCGGCTGAATTCCATTGACGGGCAAAAAGGAAAAGTGATAGGCCTGCCCCGAATTGTCCGCGTAAGGGGAAGATCATGTTTCTGAAACAGATGCAGGTGGGGATGATGGCCGTTTTCGCCTACATCGTCGGCGACCCCGAGACGGGGGAAGCGCTGGTCATCGACCCGGCGGCAAACATCGCCGGCATTCTCGAGGAAGTCAACCGGGCTGGCCTCACCATCAAGTATATCGTGAACACCCACGGCCACGTGGATCACATCTCGGGCAACCAGGAGATGAAGAAGAAGACCGGCGCCCAAATTATCATCCATGAGGCCGATGCGGACATGCTGACGTCCACGCCGGCCATGATGCTTGCCATGTTCCGGGCCCAGAAATCGCCTGCGGCCGACCTCACCGTCCGGGACGGCGATATGATCAGCGTCGGCGGCGTGTCCCTGAAGGTCCTCCATACCCCCGGCCACACTCCCGGAGGGATGGCTCTCTACACGGAAGGCTGCGTCTTCACGGGAGATACTCTGTTCGTCGAGGCGGTGGGACGGACAGACCTTCCCGGCGGCTCCTGGCAGGTCATGAGTCGTTCCATTCGGGAGCGGTTGCTCACGCTCCCCGAAGACACCGTGGTCCTGCCGGGCCACAACTACGGCCGCCGGCCGACCTCGACAATCGGTCACGAAAAGAAATTCAATCCGTTCCTGCGATAACCGGATGCCCGCCGGGCACTGAAAAAACCATACAAGCGGAGGCGCAAGATACAATGAAGGAATCGAAAGGCCTGATGGAAACGAGCCTGAGCGGCCTGCAGCTGGCGGGCCGCGGGAAGGTCCGCGACGTCTACGACCTGGGGGACCGGCTTCTCATCGTGACGACGGACCGGATCTCCGCCTTCGACGTGGTGATGTCCGATCCCATCCCCGGCAAGGGCAAGATCCTGACACGCATGTCCTCGTTCTGGTTCGGGAACATGACGGACCTCGTGCGGCACCACCTGCTGTCCACGAATCCGGCGGACTTCCCGGCATCCTGCGCCCCGTACCTGGAGATTCTGGACGGGCGTTCGATGATGGTGGAAAAGGCCCGGCCCCTGCCCGTGGAATGCATCGTCCGCGGCTATCTGAGCGGCTCCGGCTGGCAGGAATACCGGAAGAGCCGCTCCATCTGCGGCATTCCCCTGCCGGACGGGCTGAAGGAGTCGTCCCGCCTGCCGGAGCCCCTGTTCACACCGACCACCAAGGCGGAGATCGGCCAGCACGACTTGCCCATGACGCGAAAGGAAATGGAGGAGACAATCGGGACGGACCTTACGGAACGGGTTATCAAGCTGAGCGTTGCCGTCTACCGGCGGGCCGCCGACCGGGCCCTCAAGGCGGGAATCATCATCGCCGACACGAAGATGGAATTCGGTCTCCTGAACGGCGAGTTGATCCTCATCGACGAACTGCTGACGCCCGATTCTTCGCGTTTCTGGCCGGCCGATTCCTACGAGGAGGGACGTTCCCAGAGGAGCTTCGACAAGCAGTTCCTCCGGGATTATCTCCTTTCACTGAACTGGAACCAGAAGCCGCCGCCACCGCCCCTGCCCGACGAAATCGTCCGGAAGACCCTGAGCCGGTATGAGGAAGCCCTCCAGCGGCTGACAGGATAACAGGCGCCCGCCTTGACAGACCCATGCCCCATGATTAGCTTTGGTTGTTGAATAAGCGGATCCGGTATCGTCGCGACGCATACCGGCCGGACAGGGGTGGTCCCGTAATTCCTCATGAAACATCAAGAACTTCCCGATTACAAAGAAAAACAGCGAGTTCTCTATCTCGTCAAGACGGCTCCCGCCGCGCTGTCCGCCCTGGGAGACCGATACCTGGCTGCCGGCCGGATCGCCGACGCCATCGAGTGCTTCGGCCTGGGAAATGACACGGATAAGCTCCGTACCATCCTGGCCCTCGCCGAAGAAGAGGGAGACGTCCAGTTCTTCCTCCAGGTCCTCAAGGCCCTGAACCGGGAAGCGACAAGAGAGGAGTGGAACCGGCTCGGCGAACAGGCCCTCCGGAGGGGCCGCCTCATGTTTGCCCGCCACGCCTTCGAGAAGAGCGGCAACACCGAAGGTCTCCGGCAGGTTCATGAGGCCGGGAAGGCGACAGCGGACGACGGGGGTGTTCCATGAGCAAGCGCTGTTACTATGAAACCCTCGAGGTCCAGCGGGCGGCCAGCGAGGATGAACTGAAGAAGAGTTACCGCCGGCTGGCGATGCAGTACCACCCGGACAGGAATCCCGGGGACGGGGAGGCGGAGGAGAAGTTCAAGGAAGCTGCGGAGGCCTACGAGGTCCTGAGCGATCCCCAGAAACGCGAGATTTATGACCGTTACGGCCACGAAGGGCTTACCAGCAGCGGATTCCGCGGATTTTCCGGGTTCGAGGACATTTTTTCCAGCTTCGGCAGCGTCTTCGAGGACATCTTCGGCTTTCGCGGCGGCCGCTCCCGCACGGCGGCCAGGGCCGGAGCGGACCTCCGTTACGACCTTTCCCTCTCATTCATGGAGGCCGTTACGGGCATCTCCAGAGACATCGACATCGAGAAATATGAACAGTGCCGGGAGTGTGAAGGATCCGGATCGGCTCCCGGAACGGCTCCGGAAATCTGCAGCCGCTGCCGCGGCCGCGGCCAAGTCACCCAAACGAGCGGTTTTTTCAGCATCAGCTCAACCTGCCCCTCCTGCCGGGGACAGGGAGCGGTCATCACGAGCCCCTGCAAAGCCTGCCGGGGATCCGGTCGGGAACGCGTGCAGAAGACCGTGAACTTGAGGATCCCCGCCGGTGTGGAGACGGGATCCCGCCTGCGCCTGAGGGGAGAAGGCGAACAGGGAGGGTACGGCGGTCCCAGCGGTGATCTCTACATCTTCATCCACGTGGAGCAGCATGAGTTCTTCGAGCGCAACGGCGACGACATCTACTGCCGCATCCCCATCTCCTTTGTTCAGGCCACCCTCGGAGCGAACGTTGAAGTGCCCACGCTGGAAGGAACGGAAAAGCTGAAGATCCCGCGAGGGACCCAGGGCGGCAAGACCTTCCGCCTGAAGGGAAAGGGAATCTCCCGCCTGCGGGGACATGGACGGGGCGATCAGATCATTGAAACCGTGGTTGCCATCCCGACGTCGCTGAACAGGAAGCAGGAAGAACTCCTCCGGGAATTTGAACGCCTCGGGAGAGAATGACGGATTCTCCCTTCCTTCCCGGTGCGCTCGTTCGTGACGGCGCCGTGAAAATGTGCTAAGAGACCCACACCCCCGGTGCCGGCGGTTCACCCCTCGATACCGCACCGGCGGCCACCAACTCCAGGACGCAAAAGGAGGTTCTATGACGGACAAGTTGAGAAAAGCGCTGGCGGTCATGTTCGGGGTTCTGATGCTTGCCGGATGCGGTGTGGAGACGGCCCTGATCGTTGGGGGGGTCGCCGCGGCGGGAGCTGGAGGCGGGACCTATGCCTACATCAACGGAGAGATGAAGACCGATTACTACTACCCGATGGACAAGACATGGAAAGCCTGTGAGAAGACCGTGGCGGACATGAAGGGCCGGGACGTGGTGCCGGACCGCAGGATCGGCGAGGGAACGATCAAGGCCGCCATCGACGGGGAAGACGTGACCATCGGACTCAAGTACAAGGACAAGACCGTCACGACCGTCTCGGTCCGGGTGGGGCTGTTCGGCAACAAGGTCTCCTCGCAGCTCGTCCAGGACAGGATTCGGGACAACCTCGTAAGGAGCGGGCAGGAAGGGCTGGGAACCAGTCCCGCGTCGGCGGGCGGTGCCGCACCGGCAGGAAGCAGTCCCGCACCCATGAATCGGTAAGGAAACAAGCAAAGCCGACCGCTGCGGGCAGGAGGCGACCTTCCGTCCGGCAGACGAGGATAAGGCATAATAAATGCCTCCGTCCGGTCGGGACCGTTCTAAAGCACGGTCTCCCCGCAGCTGCACCCACGACCGGATCCGGGGGAATTTCCCAAACGGATGAGGGATCCCGGCCCCTGCGAGGGGAACGACGGATCGAGCGCTGTGCGCCGGCCGGGAATGCCCATGAAAAAGAAACTGATCCTTGGAATCCTGTTGAGTGCGGTTCTGGTCTGGCTTTCCGTGCGGGGCATCCGTTTCGGGGACGTCGCTGAAGGATTCCGGTCGATCCGCTATGGTTTTATCGCCCCGGCGTTTGCGGGCATGCTCGTCATGCAGGTCCTCCGCTCCTGGCGCTGGGGATTGATCCTGAAGCCCCTGGAAACGGTCCGCCCGTGGACCGTTTTTGAAGTGTCCAACGTAGGATTCCTGGCCATCACGGCTCTGCCGGCCCGCCTGGGAGAACTCGTCCGGCCCTATCTCATCGCCCGAAACAGCAAGATCCGGATGACCGCCGCCCTCGGCACGATCCTGGTGGAACGGGTCATGGACGGCGCGACCGTGCTCCTCATGGCAATGGTCGCCCTGCAGTGGACGCCCTTTCCCCCTTGGCTTGTCCGCTCGGGCATCCTGTTCGGAACAGTCATGCTGGGGTTGATCTTCCTGATGATTTTTCTATCATTCCGGCGGGAAAACTCGATTCAGGCGGCGGAGTTCATCATCCGCCGGTTCCCGGACCGAGTTGCCAACCCGATCCGGGGGATGCTCCATCATTTCATCGATGGTTTTCAGATCATCCGGAACATCCGCCTTCTTTTCCAGGTGTTTGCCTTGTCACTCCTGATCTGGGTCGTGGACGTGGCGATCATCTACGCCATGTTCGCCGCCTTCGCGCTGCCCCTGTCCGTGCCGGCGGCCCTGATCGTGATGGTCGTCCTCCTGATCGGGATCGCCATCCCCACGGCCCCCGGATTCATCGGGAACTGGCACTACGCCTGCATCCTGGGCCTCGGGCTGTTCGGCATTCCCAAGGCAGAGGCGTTGCCCTTCGCCGTGGTCTATCACTTCATTTCCGTGCTGTTTATCGTGATTATGGGGCTTCCGTTCCTGCCCTTCATGAAATTCTCACTGGCGGACCTGCAACAGCAGATGAACGGAGGGGGAAAGCCCTGATCAGGAAGGCTGGGAGTCCCGGTCGTCGGGTTTGGCTTCCAACCCGAAGGACTTGATCTTCCGGTGGAGGTTGCTCCGCTCCAGCCCGATGGCCTCCGCCGTCTTGGATATGTTCCCTTCGAACTCCTTCAGCTTCTTCATGATGAACTGCTTCTCGAAGTCCTGCCGGGCCTCCCGGAGGGAGTCCAACTCGGAGGGGGAGGCAGGGGCCTCCGGCCGATGGCCGTTCTCCGTTTTCTGGAGCGGCGGAATATCCGCCACGCCGATGACTCTGCCGGGCGCCATGATGACGAGGCGCTCGACGATGTTCTTCAGCTCCCGGACATTCCCGGGCCAGTCGTGCCGCATGAGCGTCTCCAGGGCCTCGTCGCTCATGGTCTTTTCCACCTCCCCTTCCTTCAGCGAAAAATCGCGGATGAAACGGGTTACCAAGAGCGGGATGTCCTCCCGTCGATCCCGCAGGTGCGGCACATTCAGGGGAATGACGTTCAACCGGTAGTAGAGATCCTGGCGGAATCGCCCTTCCTCCATTTCCCGTTCCAGATCCTTGTTGGTGGCTGCCAGGACCCGGACGTCCGTCGAAATAAGCCGATTGCCCCCCACCCGTTCAAAGGTCTTCTCCTGGAGAATCCGGAGAATTTTCGCCTGGGCCTTCTGGCTCATATCGGCCACTTCGTCGAGAAAAATGGTTCCCTCGTTGGCCAGGTCGAACTTGCCCCGCTTCTTCGAGGTTGCTCCCGTGAAAGCGCCCTTTTCATGGCCGAAAAGCTCGCTCTCGATGAGTTCCTCGGGAATGGCCGCACAGTTCACCTCCACGAAGGGCTTCTGGTTCCGACGGCTCTTGCGGTGAATGGAACGGGCCACCAGCTCCTTGCCGGTTCCATTTTCCCCCATGATGAGAATCCAGGCGTTGGTCGGGGCCACGATGGCGATGCTCTCCTTCAGCTCCGAGATGGCGGCGCTCTTGCCCGTCAGTTCGTAGTTCTGGGTGAGCTTCTGCTTCAGGAGGACGTTTTCATCCTCCAGGCGCATCATGTCCATCGCATGGTTGATCACCAGAATGATCTTCTCCAGCGAGAGGGGCTTCTCGATAAAATCGAAGGCGCCCAGTTTGGTTGCCTTGACGGCCGTCTCGATGGTTCCGTGTCCGGACATCATGACCACCCGGGTCTGGGGATATTCTGTCTTGATGATCTTGAGGGCCTCGATGCCATCCATCCCGGGGAGCCAGATGTCCAGAAGCACCAGGTGCGGGGGCTCCTCCTCCATCATGCGGAGGGCGTCTTCGGCACTGGCCGCCGTCTGGACTTCGTAACCCTCGTCGGAAAGAATTCCCTCGAGGGACTGGCAGATGCTCTTCTCGTCATCGACGATCAGGATATTCTTATGCATGTTCCGATTCCAGGGAAGGTTGCTTCATTGCCGCGCTCCCGTCCCCTTCCGTCACGGGAAGCCTGAAAGACACGATGGTTCCGCAGGGTGCGTTGTCCGCCACCTGCACCTCACCCTTGTGGTCGGAGATGATGGAACTGACGATGGCGAGGCCGAGGCCGGTCCCGGTTACTTTCGTCGAGAAATAGGGTTCAAAGATTTTCATCTTGTAGCGCGGCGGCACCCCGCAGCCATTGTCCGCCACGGCCACTGTCACCCGGGAGTTCTGACGGTCATAGGCAGACCGGACGGCAATGCACCCGGTGGTGTTCTGGACCGCCGCTACGGCGTTGTCCAGGAGGTTGACCATGACCCGTTTGATCTGCTCGGCGTCGATAAGGAGCCGGGGAATCTCCGGATCGAGATCGAGGTCGAACCTGAGGTCCTTGTGGGCGTCCTGGAACAGGACCACCGGGTCGGCGATGACCGCATTGAGGTCGTTGGGCGACGGGTTCGTCACGGGCATCCGTGCATATTGGGAAAATGCGTTCACCAGGTTCTTCAGGACGTCCACCTGGTCGATGATGGTATTCGTACATTCCTGGAAGACTTTAACGTCCTCCCCGAGGCGGTCCCCGTATTTCCGCTGAAGTCTCTGGGCAGAAAGCTGAATCGGCGTCAAGGGGTTTTTGATCTCGTGGGCCATGCGCCGCGCCACCTCCCGCCAGGCCGCGGCCCGTTCAGCCTTCTGCATCTCCGTCAGGTCCTCGAATACCACCACGACCCCCATGTCTCGCCCCTCATCGTCCCGGATGTCCGTGGCGGTCATGAGGATCGTGATGGCCCGGCCATCCACGACGATCTCCATCTGTTTCTGGAGGGATCCCTCCGGGCTCTCTCTCATTTCCTGCAGCAGTTCCCGGGCCAGTACCAGTTGCTCTGCCGTCAGGATCTCCAGGTACGATTTCCAGATGATCTGTCCCGTCTGGATGTGGAGCATCCGCTCCGCCGCCCGGTTGACAGCGGTTACAATGCCGTCCCGGTCGACAGCGATGACGCCCGCCGAGACGTTTCCCAGGACCGTTTCCATGTATTTCCGGCGCTCTTCCAGGTCTTCGTTCGCCTCTTCCAGGCGCTGGTTCGACTTCTTGAGTTCCCGGGTCATGGCGTTGAAAGACTGTCCGAGGACCCCGATCTCGTCATCCCCGGTGAGGTTGATCTGGTGATCCAGGTCACCGGCGGCGATTTTCCGGGTCGCTTCCGCCAGGTCTTCAAGAGGTTCGTTTATGCCTTTTGCCAGAAAAAGGCCGAACCAGGTGGCGAAAAAAAGGATCAGCAGCGTCACCACAGACAGGGTGACCACATAGGTAAACTTGACCGGATTCTTCAGGATTTTCAGCTGGCGGTACTGTTCCGAGGCAGCGGAGATGACCGCCATTTTGTCCACCATGGTCTTGGGCATGACGTAACTGACCGTTACGTACCCGATCACCTCCCTGGGAACCAGCGATGTGTAAACCGGCGCGATTCCCCGGATGATCTCCCCGGCGGCGGTCGTGGACTCGATTTCCGCCACTTCCTGTCCCCCGTACACCTTCTCGAGTTGTGAGGCCGTCAAAACGGACGGAGGAATCGTTTCCACGGATGTGCTGCGAACGATCATCCCCTCCCGCTGGCTGTCGAAATGCACTTCCAGGACACCGAGGTTCAGGCTGGTCTGGCGCCGCTCCATGAGAGCCTTCAGGTAAGGATGCTTGTCCGACTCGTAGAGACGATTGTCCGTGATCTCCCCGCTGATGGCGCGGGCATGGTACCGGGCGTATTCGGTCCCCTGCTGGTAATAATACTGGGCAACCTCCAGGGTCGTGTTCAGGGCGTCCCCGAGGCGCACATTGAACCAGTTCTCGATGCTGTAGGAGAGAAAGTTAATGGACACGAAAAACAGGAGAGCCGTGGGAATCAGGGACAGGCTCACAAAGGCCGCCACCAGCTTGGACCGCCATTTCGAACCGATGACGCCGCGCCTGCGCTCGAACACGAGCTTCACCACGTTGCGGACAATCAGGAAAATGAGCAGAATAATCAGGATGATGTTGATGTTGATGAAGCCGAAGATCAGGACGTTGTCCGAGATGGGCAGAACTTGGCCCCGCCAGGAGATTTTGCTTTCCACGTAGGCCAGCAGGAGGATCAGGCCCACCGTCAGGAGGATGATGAGGCGCTCTCTCCGCCTTTTGCGGGCTTCCTTCTCGTCGATTGCCGGGTTCTTCCGTTTCGGTTTCATTCGCGATAGATGAACCTGTATGTATGCCACGGCGTCTCAAGATCCCACAGGGAGACGAACAAAAAGACATATTCCAGCCGGAGGGGCAACTGCACCCGATCCAGCTTGGCCATCACTTTCAGGTAGTATTCCGTGTCCTTTGAAAGCGCCTTCACCGAAGCAACCGGGAACCCGTTCAGGTCCGACATGGCGACCTTTGCCTCACTGAGGGTCTGAAACACCGCAGGATCAGGTCCGCTGTCGGAGGAAACCTGGAAGGTCTTCTTCAGGTTGTCGAACTTGAGCGTCCGGGTTATCTTGATTTCCGAAAGCTGGCGGTCGAACCAGAAGGAACGCTCCTGGTAGATACCGGCGTAAAAGGTGAACTGGACGGGGAAACCGGCCATAACCGCCGCGTTCATGTCCGGGGTGAAACCGTCGGACACCTTGCCGTAAAGGAGAAGCTGTTCTCCCTTCGTGGTGACAAGAATGTCCCGGATGAGCGGATTCACCGTTGCAGCTGCCGCTGCGATAACGGCGGTCAGCAGGATCAGGGCGACCGATGCCGACAAGCTGATTTTTTTCATGGATGCCTTTCCCTTACAAAAGCGATCCTCCCCGGACGGCACAGGCTCTCGGGACGTCCCGAACTCCATCCACCGGGAAGGCAAGGGAGCATCTTAAGGAACTGTCACGGAAATTGCAAGCTCCAGATGTGGACCGTGGAAGCTACAACAAGGCGGGAAGATTGATATTTTCCAAGCGTGATCAGGCCCGGCCGGCATCGAGGATCCGGAAGGCCGGAATGCGCAGCGACCGGAACCGCTCCGGGGTGGCTTCTCCGGCGGGGCGGTCGATGATCTCCCTGTTTTCCTCCCGGGACATCAGTTCCTTCAGGAGGAGGTTGTTCAGTTTGTGCCCCGACTTGTAGGCCACGAAGTGGCCGATGATGGGCATTCCCAGAAGGGCAAGGTCGCCGACGGCGTCCAGGATCTTGTGTTTCACGAACTCGTCCGGAAACCGGAGGCCTTCCTTGTTCAGGACCCGCTCGTCATCCAGGACGATGGCGTTCCCCAGGGAGCCGCCCAAAGCGAGCCCCCGGGCTTGCAGGTACTCGACGTCCCGCAGGAAGCCGAACGTGCGGGCGGGGCAGATCTCCCGTTCGTAACGCTCATCGGTGAAGGTCATGGAATAGGATTGCTGGCCGATAATGGGGTGCTTGAAATCGATCTTGTAGGTGATTTTGAACTCCGTCGCCGGCAGGAACATCGCCGTCCCCACTCCGTCCGAGACCGAGATCTCCCGGCGAACAACCAGCACTTTCTTGTACTTGCCCTGGGTCTTGGTTCCCACACCCTTGAGCATCTCTACGAAGGGCCGGGCGCTGCCGTCCATGATGGGAACTTCCGGGGCATCCACTTCCACGACGGCGTTGTCGATTCCCATGCCCCAGAAGGCCGACAGGAGGTGCTCCACCGTGGAAACGCTGGCGCCGTTGGTTCCAAGGGTGGTGGCGAGGGTCGTATCGGCGACGTTGTTATAGTCCGCCTGAATCCGATATCCCGAGGGGATGTCCTTGCGGATGAACACAATCCCTTCGTCCACCCCGGCGGGCCGAATCGTCATGGAGACTTTCCGTCCCGAGTGCAACCCTGTGCTGCGACAATAGATTTCTTTCTTGAGCGTTCTCTGTAAATGCATAGGACCTGCGATGAAAAAAGTGATGGACTGGTAAAGAGCAAGATCCACACCATGCTTCCCAGGCAAGGCAAAAAAAAGGCTGGGCCTTGGAATGATCCCTCATATTGAACGTTTAACGGGAAGAATCTTCGGCCTGCCCGATCGGGCATCCTTCGAGGGTGTGTCGAAAAGAACACAGGGCGTCCATCAGCCCGCAATCGGGCTTCGGGGCATGCCCCCGGAGCCCGAGGCATGCCCCGGAACTGCCATCATCCGCATCCGGGAGGCATCCTGTCCACAGTCGGTTCCTTCGCTGCCGTTTGCTTTGCTGTTCGGTGCGGGCGGTAAAACCGTTCCTTCTCGCTGAAGATGCAGCCGCAATAGGGCTGTCGATAGAGACCCATATGGCGGGACAGACGGAGCCCCTCCTGCCATCCCTCCCGGAAATCCCGGTAGAGGAAAGGGACGTCGTGCTGCCGGCTCATTTCCGCAGCAACTTCCCGGATCTGGTCGTGCCGCTGGTACCGGCTGTAGAGAAGGCTCGATGTGAAGGCGTCGTATCCACCGGCCTTGGCGGCCCCGGCCACCCGGTCCAGACGGATCCGGTAACACTGGATGCAACGGTCGGGCCCCAGGGAACAGACGGCCTGGATGTACTCCTCGAGGGGATAGTCCTCGGGCCAGATGACCGGGAACGGCACCATCTCCGCGTACTCCCGGAGCGTCTCCAGGCGCCGTTGATGTTCCTGGAAGGGATGGATGTTGGGATTGAAAAACATGCCCGTGACTTCGTGGCCCTCGTCCCGGAGCTCTTCCACGGGCACGATGGCGCACGGGGCGCAGCAGATGTGAAGCAGAATGTTCATAACAATTCCCCCTGGCGGGCCCCGGGCCAGGCCAGGCCGAAGTGGTCATAGGCCGCCTTCGTCGCCAGCCGCCCCCGGGCGGTCCGCTGAATGTAGCCTTCCTGCACCAGGAAGGGTTCGTAGACGTCTTCCAGGGTGGTTCGCTCCTCCCCGATGGCCGACGACAGGCTGTCGATGCCCACGGGCCCGCCGCCGAACTTTTCAATCAGGGTCAGGAGGATCCGCCGGTCCATGTGATCGAAACCCCGGCCGTCCACCTCGAAGAGTTCCAGGGCCCGAACCACTACTTCCCGGTCGACCTTTCCCCGGGCCTTGACCTGGGCATAGTCCCGGACGCGCCGGAGAAGCCGGTTGGCGATCCGGGGGGTGCCCCGGCAGCGGCGGGCCAGTTCCACCGCGCCGTCGTCATCGACGGCAATGGACAGGATGCCGGCAGAGCGCCGGATGATCACGGCCAACTCTTCCGGGTCGTAAAACTCGAAGCGAAAGCTCATGCCGAACCGGTCCCGGAGCGGAGAGGTCAAAAGCCCCGCCTTCGTGGTGGCGCCGATCAGGGTGAACCGGGGAATGCCCAACTTCATGGAGCGGGCGGAAGGCCCTTGGCCGATCAGGATGTCGATGTGGTAATCCTCCATGGCCGGGTAGAGAATCTCTTCGACCACGTGGGACAGGCGGTGGATCTCGTCGATGAAGAGCACGTCCTGGTCGTGGAGGTTCGTGAGGATCGCCGCCAGGTCTCCGGGTCGCTCGACGACGGGCCCCGAGGTCACCTTGATGTCCACCCCCATCTCCCGGGCTACAATGTAGGCCAGGGTCGTCTTGCCAAGGCCGGGAGGGCCGTAGAGGAGCACATGATCGAGGGCCTCGCTTCGCTCCCGGGCGGCCTGGATGAAAAGAGACAGGTTTCCCTTGATCTTCGGCTGGCCGATGTACTCATCCAGGCTCCGGGGACGCAGTGACACATCCAGGCCCACATCTTCCTCGATGACCGCCGGATGGACCAGTGGATTTCTCTCTTCCGGGGCTTCCTGTTTCCGCGTGTTTGCCACCCGGTCTTTCCTTTCCTGTCCCAAATCCGGTGCTCCCGTCCCCGACGGAACCATAGCCGCCCGTTCTCCCGGTTAAACCGGCTCGCCCCGCCAGCAGCAAATCATCGGCACAGGCAGTTCAAAAGTGGCTGGATGCAAGGCGCCCGATGTCCCGAGCCATGAGGCGTTCTTTTTGTACGTCGAATGGCGAAGGACAAGGGCAACGCCGCAGACGGCCGCTTTCAACCACCTGCCACGGTATCGCCTCTTCAGGCTGATCAAAAAGGGTTGGATGCAAGGCGCCCGATGTCCCGAGCCGTGAGGCGTACTTTTCCGTACGTCGAACGGCTAGGGACGAGGGGAACGCAGCAGACAGCCCTTTTTCATCAGCCTGAAAGGATTTTCAGGGCGCCTTTCAATAGCCCGTCCAACGTCGTCGGGGCGGGGATTTCCCGGGCCGCCTTGTCCAGCGCACTCTTCGCCGATGCCTCCTTGTAACCCAGGTTCAGGAGTGCCGAGAGGACATCCTCTTCCATGCCGGCGACTCCCTGTGGCTTCTCGCCGAGTCCCGCCGTGGTCGTGAATCCGGCCTTCAGGATCCGGTCCTTCAGTTCCAAGACCATCCGCTCGGCCATTTTGCGGCCCACGCCGGGAATTCTAACCAGACGAGCCAGGTCTCCCCGGGTAATGGCCGCCGCCAGTTCCTCCGGGGTGATTCCCGAGAGGATGTTCATGGCCAGCCGGGGGCCGATTCCACTGACGGCGATCATCATCTGGAAGAGTCCCCGCTGGTCCGGATCGGGGAAGCCGAACAGCTGGATGGCGTCCTCGCGCACGTGCGTAT
Organism: Deltaproteobacteria bacterium HGW-Deltaproteobacteria-19; assembly: GCA_002841865.1. Lineage (GTDB taxonomy): Bacteria > Desulfobacterota > Syntrophia > Syntrophales > PHBD01 > PHBD01. Next base: position 47,656 of record PHBD01000013.1, on the reverse strand, counting down.
GGATGTGAAGGACCAGATTCTCGCCCGCCTCCGGGAGATCGTAGATGGCGGTGAGGGGAACGAAGACGCGGTATCCCACACCACCCACGTCCAGAGTGACGGAGCTGAGCGACTTCTCGAGAAGAATGCCCTGAATCCGTGCGATCATCAGACCGTTTTGTCCTTTCCGAAATGGGCGTGGCAAATGGCCACTGCCAGGGCGTCCGAGGCATCCGCGGGCGCCTCCCCGGGAAGCCGCAGGATTGCCCTGACCATGCTCTGCACCTGGGTTTTCTCCGCCCTTCCGTATCCGACAACGGCCTTCTTGATCTCCAGGGGGGTGTATTCAAAAACCGGCAGACCGCCATGGGTTCCGGCGAAGATGGCGACGCCCCGCAGCTGGCCCTGGCGGATCAGGCTCCGGACGTTCTTTCCGAAAAAGATGTCCTCGATGGCCATGACGTCCGGGGCGGACTCGCGGATCAGTTCCTCGATCCCTTTGTACACCGTGGACAGGGCAATGGTAAGCGAGGCCCCCCGGGGCGGGCGGATCTCCCCATAGGTCATGCAGGCGAGGTCATTCCTCCGCTTCTCCACCACGCCGTACCCCGTCACGTGGCTGCCGGGGTCGATGCCGAGGATTCGAAAGGGGTTATCCGGTCGCATGCCGAAGGAGACGCGCGAAAAGCCGGTCAGCTCAATTTTTCCATTACGTCGTCGGCGATGTCAAAATTCGCGTAGACGTTCTGGACGTCGTCGTTGTCCTCAAGCTTTTCCATCATCTTGAGCATCTGCTCCGCCTTTTTCTCGTCCAGGTTGACGAGATTCTGGGGGATCATGGTCACCTTCGCCTCGAGGAACTTCAAACCCTTCTCCTGCAGGACCTTCCGGACGCCCTCGAAGGACAGCGGATCGGTGAGGACCTCGAATTCGTTCTCCTCCTCCCGGACGTCTTCCGCCCCGGCCTCCAGGGCCATTTCCATGAGCTCGTCCTCGCCGATCAGCTTCTTGTCGATGAGAATGCTGCCATGCTTCGAAAAGATCCAGGAGACGCAGCCGTTTTCCCCCAGGTTCCCCCCGTGCTTGGAGAGGATGTGGCGGATCTCGGCCACGGTCCGGTTCTTGTTATCCGTCATGATTTCCACCATCAGGGCCACGCCGCCGGGGCCATACCCTTCATAGGTGATTTCCTCGTAACTTACCGATCCCAGTTCGCCCGCGCCCTTCTTGATGGCCCGCTCGATGTTGTCCTTGGGCATGTTTTCATCCCGGGCGGCCAGGACCGCCTGGCGGAGCCGCGCGTTCGCTTCGGGATCGCTGCCGCCGAGCCTGGCGGCCAGGCTGATTTCCTTGGCGAGCTTCGTGAAGATCTTGCCGCGCTTTGCGTCGATGGCGCCTTTTTTCCGCTTGATTGTGCTCCATTTGGAATGGCCGGACATAACGGATTTTCTCCTTGGAAACGGAACGGGTCAAGTTCCATAAATATTCTGATTTATTCGCCGTTTCATAGCATACCCGCTCCCGCTTGCCAAGGCAAAAAAGGCCATCCGTTGACAGGTCCGTCCCGATTGTCTAAAGGGTGGAAAACGATTCCGCATCCGGCGGACAGGAGGCTCTCCATGGAAGAAGCGGTGCAACCGGACCACCCCTACGACGTGGCCATCATCGGCGGCGGACCGGCAGGTCTGACGGCGGGCATCTACGCCGCCCGGGCCAACCTCCGGACGCTCATGATCCAGGGGGCATCCACGGTCTCCCAGATCACCATCACCGACATGATCGAGAATTATCCCGGGTTTCCGGAGGGCATCAACGGTTTTGACCTGGTGGAGCGCCTCCGGAAGCAGGCCGTCCAGTTCGGGCTGGAAACCCTGTCCGAAGATACGAGCTCCCTGGAACCCGGCCGCTGGGGAGATCATCCCGCCTGGCGGATCATTGCGGGCGGGAAAACCATCGAAGCCCTCTCGGTCATCCTGGCGACGGGGGCCTCCTGGAGAAGGCTCGGCGTCCCGGGGGAAGAACAGTTCATCGGCCGGGGCGTATCCTTCTGCGCCACCTGCGACGGGCCGTTCTACCGGAACCGGGAGGTGGTCGTCGTCGGGGGAGGCAACACGGCCATCCAGGAGGCCCTGTTCCTGACCCACTTCGCCGACAAGGTCACCGTGGTCCATAGGCGGGACCGCCTTCGCGCCACGGGGATCCTCCAGGACCGGGCCTTCGCCAACGGGAAAATCGCCTTTGCATGGAATTCCGTCGTCCGGGAGATTCTCGGGAAAGAGACGGTGGAGGCCGTGCGCCTCCGGGACGTCAAGACGGGGGAGGAGCGTGAAATCCCGACGGAGGGCGTGTTCCTCTTCGTGGGGCTGATCCCCAATACCGACCTTGTCCATGACCTTGCCGACCGCGAACCCGACGGGGCCGTCCGGGTGGACCGGGCGATGCGGACTTCGGCGCCGGGCATTTTCGCCTGCGGGGACTGCACAGTTACCCCCCTGAGGCAGGTCATCACCGCCTGCGGCGACGGTGCCGTTGCGGCCAACTCGGCCCAGCTCTACGTGGAGGACATCAAGGGCACGGCCTACTGACCGGCGGGTATCCCGGCCGCACCGGAGGCGAGCATTGCCCGGATTTCCTTTTCAAATCGCACCGGATCTTCCACGGCCAAGGCGATCCGCTCCCCGGGGCAGACGGCGCTTCCGTCCTGTGTCAGGATGGCGGGAACGGTTCCCTCCGCCTCCAGGGGAATGCCTCTCGATTCGAGAAATCGCGCCGCCGGCTCCGAGGCCGTCCGTGCCGCGATTTCCCGTACAATCCCCGAATCAGCCGCCAGCCGCGCCGCCGCCAGCCCCATGATCTTGTCGTGGAGCACGCAGTCCCGAAGGTCCCGGCAGGCGTCCAGGCACTCCACCAGCGGCCGGAGCCCCTTCCCCTGCGACGCAAAGACCCGCCGCCCCCCGCAGAAAAGGGCCAGGTTGTAATCCCGGAAACGGTTTTCCATCAGGTCCGCGAGCCTCCGATCGGCAAGAACAAGTGGCGGGGGGACTTATAAATATCTGTCCCCTTTCTCCTTTTCTGCCGTCTAATGTACGAGTGTCCTTGAAAAAACGTTCATGACGACAACCCCGGCCGCAATCAGGACGATTCCCAGGATCGCCGGGGCGTCGAGCTTCTGGTCCAGGAAAATCCAGGCCACCACGGAGATGAGCGCCATGCCCGCCCCCGACCAGACGGCGTAGGCAACCCCCACCGGAATGGAGCGGAGCGTCAGGGACAGGAAATAGAACGCAGCACCGTAGCCCGCGACGACGAGAAGCGAGGGCAGGAGCCTCGTGAACCCCTCGCTGCTTTTTAGCGCAGAGGTGGCCGCCACCTCGCTGACGATTGCGATCGCGAGAAAAACCCATTGCTTCATGAAAATCCCCCGGCGCATGCAGCCCGTCGGGGGCTTCGCCATCCCCGGCGCCGCATGCCATGGTTTGATGTGCTTGGACCGGGCGAACCCGGCAAAGGCAGCCGCCCGCGTTGCTCAACGCTATTTTTTCAGATACGCCGGCGCATCGGGACCCGTGTGAAAGTCACCGTAGGCCCGGCTGGACGGGTAGTACTCAGCGGCAAACTGGGCGATGCCCGCGGCCCGCTCCCCCGCCGTTTCGGCGATGAAGGCGAGCATCATGTCGATCCCGGCGGACACGCCGGCGGCGGTCCAGACGTTGCCGTCGCGGGTGAACCGCTCTTCCTCGACGTGCACGTCTCCCAGTTTCCGCAGCCGCTCCAGGGAGCCCCAGTGTGTGGTCGCCTTCCTGCCGTTCAGGAGCCCGGCGCGGTGCAGCAGAAAGGAGCCGGTGCAGACGGAAAGCACGGCCCGGCACGATTTCGCCTGCCCGGCGATGAAATCGATCAGGGCCGGATTGTAGACCTCCCGGCGCGTCCCCTCGCCTCCCGGGACGAGGAGATAATCCAGCGGCGGGCACTGTGCGAAGGAAACGTGCGGGACGACGATCAGGCCCTTGGCGCAGGTGACCGGCTCGTACGCCTCGGCAACGATCAACCGTTTATCCGGTCCCCCGGAGAACTTGCTCCACATGCCGAGGATTTCCCAGGGACCCGCGAAATCCAGTTCCTCCACGTTCGGGAAAATCAGGACGCCCCAATTCATGCCGCCTCCGTTTCCAGTGTCGTCTAGGGGAGGGATGCTCCGGGTGCAACGCGCATCCACTGACACGACCGCGGCCCGTTCGGACCGCAGCAACGATACAGAAGGCGCTGCCTGCTGTCAATACGCCCCAGATTCCCGGACTTCCATTGCACATCGGCCGCCGGCTGTGGTAAGAGACTGCCGGTATGCGTCCCGAACGGGACTGGCCGGGTACTCCAAAGGGCCACCCGTCCGGAACCTCCACTTTTCCGGTCCCCGCCGGATCCGCAGGAATGCAAGGCGGGAGAAAGCAGACCTCATGGACAATCCGACCGGCTGGGCGAGTCTCCCCAGCCACATCAGCCCTGTTCTCTTCCAGATCGGCTCCTTCCAGCTCCGCTGGTACAGCCTGATGTACCTCGTGGCCTTCGGCCTCACCTATTTCCTGGTGGTCCGCCGGATCCGGCAGGAAAAATTCCCCTACACGCCGGAGACGATCCAGGACCTCTTCATCTGGATAGTTCTCGGCCTGATCCTGGGCGGCCGTCTCGGCTACGTCCTGTTCTACAACCTGGATTATTACTCACATCACCTCCTGGAAATCTTCCTGCCCTTCGAATTCACCGGCGGCGTGCGTTTTGTCGGCATCAGCGGCATGTCGTTTCACGGCGGTCTCGTGGGAGTGCTCCTGGCGGCGATCTGGTTCTGCCGGCGCAACGGCATCGCCTTCTGGAACATAGTGGACCTGATCTGCCCTGCCGTTCCGCTGGGCTACACCTTCGGCCGGCTCGGGAATTTCCTGAACGGCGAGCTCTGGGGACGCGCCACGACGATGCCATGGGGGATGTACTTTCCCCTCGACCCCACGGGACAGCTTCGCCACCCCTCCCAGCTCTATGAGGCCCTTTTCGAAGGCATCGTCCTCTTTGCGATTCTCTGGGCGATCCGCCGGAAAAGTCCCTTTGACGGATTTCTTTTCTCGCTGTATCTCATCGGCTACGGCCTCATCCGGTTTGTCATCGAGTTCTTCCGGGAACCCGATGCTCAGCTCGGGCTTCTCTTGTTTTCCCTCAGCATGGGCCAGATCCTTTGCCTGCTCATGATCGGGGCGGGACTGGCGGTCTTCTGGATACGCAAAACCGCTGTAAAGCGGAATCGGTAATCACAAAGGAGGATCCGGCATGAGCAAGAACCTGATCGTGATCGGCGCCGGCGCCGGAGGCGCCTCTGCGGCAGCGGAGGCCCGGCGGAAGGACCCGGGACTGACCGTTACAATGATCGAGCGGACGGCTTATACATCCACCGCCGCCTGTCCGATGCCGTACTACATCGGCGATCTGATCAAGGACGAGCGGAAGTTGGTGGCAAGGACTCCGGAGCAGTTCCGGGAGTCGGGGGTCGAAGTCTTCACGAACACAGGTGTCGAAGCCGTGGACCTCAAGGAACAGACGGTGCGTGCGGAGGGCGGGAAGACGCTTCCCTTCGACTTCCTCGTCTTCGGCACGGGTGTCAAGGCGGTCACGCCGGGGATGCCCGGAGAGGACCGGGAAGGGGTCTTCGTCCTGAAGCGCCTCACCGACGCCATCCGCATCAAGCAGCTCATCCGGGACATGCCCTGCAGGAAGGCCGTCATCGTCGGCGCCGGATTCATCGGCCTGGAGATGGCCGAGGCCTTCCGCCAGGCGGGGATCGAGACGACCATGGTCTACCGGGGAACCCTGCCGGCGACCCGCTGGGATCCCGAATTTTCCAAATTGATCATTGATGAACTGGGCCGCAACAATGTTACGTTCCTTCCGGAGACGACAACGGTCTCCATCGAGGCCGGATCCTCCTGCCGCAACCGCCTCAACACGAGTGCCGGTCCCCTGGAAGCGGACATCATCCTTCTGGCCGTGGGCGTCCTCCCGGACGTGGACCTGGCCCGGGAGGCGGGCGTGACCATCGGTCCGACGGGGGCCATCGCCGTCAACTTCGCCCAGCGCACATCCGTGGAAAACATCTACGCCGCCGGGGACTGCAGCGAGTCCTTCCACCGGGTGAGCGGCCGCTGGGTCCACGTTCCCCTGGGGGACATCGCCAACAAGCAGGGCCGCGTGGCGGGCAGCAACATCGGCGGCGGCTCCATGGTCTTTCCCGGCATCGTGGGAGCCCAGTCCTTCAAGGTCTTCGACCTGGAGGCCGCGACTGCCGGGCTGAGCGAGCGGGAAGCCACCGCTGCGGGTTTCCATCCCGTAAGCACCATCCTGTGGGGAACCAGCGCAGCCCGATCCATGCCCACCGCCACGAAAGTGGGCCTGAAATTGACGGCGGACCGGGGAACGGGACGGCTCCTGGGTGCCCAGGCCATCGGAGAGAAGGGCGCGGTGAGCCGCATCAACACCCTCTCGGCGGCCCTCTGGGCGGGCATGTCCCTGGAGGATGTTGCCTATCTCGACCTGGCCTATGCCCCACCCTTCAGCGGCCCGTGGGACCCGATCCACATCGCCGCCCAGGGGCTGCTCCGGAAGCTTTGAACAATCCGCGAACCCGGATTGCGCCGATACCGGCGGAACGACCTGACGACAAGGAGTGAACGATGGAACGATACGGCATGATTGTGGTGTACGTGGCGCTCATCCTGGCATTCCTCTACATTTCGAAGCGGATCGCCGATGTCCTCACAAAGTTCGACGACGACCTCGCCGTGGAAAAGGAGGGAAACACCGCCGTTGCGCTGCGCCGGTTCGGGCTCTACGTGGGGATCTGCACCGCCCTGGCGGGGGTTTTCCAGGGGGGGCTCCGGAGGGCGGACCTGGTGGTTTTTCTCACCGACGGGGCCATCACGACGGTTCTCTTTTTCGCCGCCCACCTCCTGAACGACCGCATCCTCGTCCCGGGCGTCCGCAACAATGACCTGATCAAGGCGGGAAACGTGCCGACGGGGATCGTGGAGGCCGGCAGCTTCATTGCCACGGGCATCCTGCTGAACGGTGCCTTCGCCGGCGAAACCGGGAGCCTGCTTTCGGCCGTGGCCTTCTTCGCCCTGGCCCAGATCTTCCTGTACCTGGCGGTCTTCCTGCACCAGCGGATCTACCGTTTCCGGACGGCGGCCTGCCTGCAGGAGGGCAACCTCAGCGCCGGGATCACCGTGGCGGGGCTGCTCGTGGCCTACAGCATCATCCTGCGGTCCAGCATCGCCGGCGATTTTGTCGGCTGGGCCGAGAGCCTGGGCTGGTTCCTCATCAGCGCTGCTTCGGGAATGCTGTTTCTCCTGATTTTCGAGAAGATCTCCGACTGGATCTTTCTCCCGAAGACGAAACTGGGAGACCAGATCCAGGCGGGAAACAGCGCCGCGGCCCTCCTGGTGCAGGGGCTTGTCATCGCCCTCGCCGTCGTCATCAGCCGCATGATCGTTTGACCGGGATCAGGAGGAAGCCATGAAACAGCCGGGGCGCAAAAGCCGAATGATAGCGGGAGGTGTCTTTTTCCTGGCCCATACCCTTCTCACGGGCTGCGACGAGGCGCCGGTTACGACGACCGGCGGCACGGACGGAAACGTCATGCAGGAGCGGAAGGCCGGCGTCATGACCGAGCTCGAGGAAACGGCACCGGGGGACTACAAGATCATGAGGGAATACCCCAGCAGCACCACGGGGGTCGTTGTGAAAAGGCGGGACGGAACCAGCGAGACCCTTCCGGAGGACAAGGTCCGGGGCCTGATGGACGGGGCGGGCCAGGAGCGGAACATGCTGGGCATGGGAACCGTCCTGTCGGCGGGCCTCCTGGGGTACATGATGGGCAAGAACACGTCCCCGAATCCCTTCGTCTACGGAAACGAGGCCGTCTACCAGCAGAGCCTGGCCAGCCGCCTGCCCCTGGAGGAGCGCCTCAAGGAAGAGGAGAGGCGGACGGGCAGCCCCAGGTCAAGCTACTGGTATGGAAGCCGTTACTACGGATACAGCTACGGAAACCGCAATTATGCGTCATCCTCGCCGGGCGCCCGGAAAACCGGGTTTTTCTCCCGGATGACCAGCAGCTTCCGAAGCTTCTCGGGCTGACGGCCGTGCATACCCTTCCGGTGAATCCCATCCCCCCGTCCATCTTCGAACAGGTCGGGTTCTACTGGTACCAGTCCCCCGGCGATCTGGACTACGTGGCGGACGAACTGGTCCAGGTGACGGCCGGGGAAGGGGAGGCCTTCTACCGGGCTGCGGAAGAGCTCTACGGCATGTATGTCCAGGCGGCCCAGCACGTCATCGATCAGAAGCTTTTCGAACTCCTGGACATCCCGGAAAACCTGGTGGAGATGATCCGGCTCAGCTGGGAGGACGACCGCCACTTTCACCTGCTCGGGCGCTTCGACCTGGCCGGCGGGCTGGACGGAATACCCATCAAGCTCATCGAATTCAACGCCGACACGCCCTCGACGATTTTCGAGACGGCCCTCATCCAGTGGATGATCCTCCGCCACAACGGCCTGGACGAGGAGAGGCAGTTCAACCGACTTTACGAGACCGTGCAGGAATCCTTCATCCGGACCCGCAATATCCACCCCGCCTTCGCCGGCGCCGACGCCCCCATCCCCTGCGTCCTCTTCTCCTGCCTGGACATGGGCCTGGAAGACGAGAACACGACCCGCCTCCTCGAGGAAATGGCCTACGAGGCGGGATTCATCACCGGCTTCGAGTACGCACACGATGTATGCTTCGATGAGGAGGGAATCTCCAATCATGCGGGCGACCGCTTCGATTTCTGGTACAAGCTCCTTCCCTACGAGTACATCGCCATGGAGGAGCCGGAGCTGGCGGAACTGCTGACGGGCCTGCTCCGGCGGGACAAGGTCATCCTCATGAATCCGCCCTACTCGCTCCTCTTCCAGTCGAAGGGCATTCTGAAGGTCCTCTGGGACCTTTTCCCGGGCCATCCGCTCCTTCTGGAGACTTCCTTCGAGCCGCTCCGCGGAACCTCCTGCGTGGAGAAGAAAACCTTCAGCCGGGAGGGGGACAACGTACGGATCCTCGACAAGGCGGGAAATGAACTGGACAGAAGGGACGGGGATTATGTATCGTATCGCTCCATTTTTCAGGAGTTCGCGGACCTCCCCACCGACGGCGAAGGCCGTCTCTACCAGGCGGGGGTCTTCTTCTCCTGGGAGCCCTGCGGCCTCGGCTTTCGCCGGGAGAAGGGCATCATTCACAACCTCTCCCAGTTCGCAGGGCATACCATCCGTGCCGGTTTTCCGGAATCGTAACCAAGGCAGGGAAAAATGACCGTTACTGTGGTCGGCTGGATCGTTTTCGCCATTCTCGTTCTCGTTTTTCTAGCCCTGGACCTGGGGGTTTTCAACCGGAAGGCCCACGTGGTCGACGTCAAGGAGGCCCTCCTGTGGACCGGCTTCTGGGTCGGCCTGGCAATGCTCTTCTGCGGCGGCATCTACTGGTTCGAGGGGCACCACAAGGCCCTGGAGTTCCTGGCGGGCTACCTCATAGAGTATTCGCTGAGCGTCGACAATCTCTTCGTCTTCCTCATGATTTTCGGGTACTTCCAGGTGCCCGCCCGGTACGAGCACAAGGCCCTCTTCTGGGGCATCCTCGGGGCCCTGATCATCCGGGCCATCTTCATCTTTGCCGGCGTCGCCCTCATCGAGCGATTCGAGTGGGTCATCTACGTCTTTGGCCTGTTCCTGATCTTCACGGCGGCCAAGATGGCCGTGAGCAAGGACCGGGAGGTCCACCCGGAGAAGAACCCCGTCCTGAGGGGTCTCTGCAGGATCATGCCGGTGGACAACTCCTACGACGGGGGGCGCTTCTTCCTGGTCAAAGACGGCGTCCGCCACGCCACGCCGCTGTTCGCCGTGGTGCTGGCCCTGGAGACGACGGACATCCTCTTCGCCGTCGACTCCATCCCGGCGGTCCTGGCCATCACAACGGACCCCTTCATCGTCTACACGTCCAACGTCTTCGCCATCCTGGGGCTTCGTTCCCTCTTCTTTGCCCTCTCGGGCCTGATGCGGATCTTTCACTACCTCCACTACGGCCTGGTGGTCATCCTCACGTTCGTGGGCGTCAAGATGCTCCTGACGGAACTGGTGAAGATCCCTGTTTTCGTCTCCCTCGGGGTGATCGTCGGCGTCCTGGCCCTGTCCATCCTGGCCTCCATCCTGTGGCCCAAGCCGGTCGAAGAGGGAGATATCGGCGTCTCAATGGAAGACGGCCCCCCGCCGGCATAACCGGAGGATTCGACTTTGACCGAGCGCTTTCCAGCCCCCTCCCGATCCGAGATCCAGGCCTGGCGGAAGCTCCGCATGGCGAAATACCGGCGGCAGGAAGGCCTGTTCCTGGCGGAGGGGGTGAAGGTCGTCCGGGAGCTCGAACGAAGTGCCCGGCCCGTCGAGGCGGTCCTCGTCCGGAAGGATCGCGAGGAATCCTGGTCGCCCTTCCTGGCCGCTCTGGCCGGAAGAGCCCCCGTCTACACAGTGAGAGAGGAAGACTGGAAGGGACTGAGCCAGGACGTCCAGCCCGAGGGGATCATAGCCGTCGTACCCGTTACCGAGCGGGAGGAGCCAGCGGCGGTCTTCTTGCGGGAGGCCGGCCCCGTTCTCTGCCTCCACGAGGTGAACAATCCGAACAACCTGGGCGCCCTGCTCCGGACAGCCCACTGGTTCGGCATCCGGACGATCCTGATCGACCCTGGATCGGTGAGCCCGACAAACCCGAAGGCGGTCCGGGCCTCCATGGGGAGTCTTTTCCACCTGAATGTCCTGGAGGACATGGAACTCCGGGAGGCGATCCCGGTCCTGAAGAAGCGCGGGCCGGTGGCGGCGGCCGTCGCCGCGGGCGGCATTCCTCCTCACACGGGCGGCGCGTCGGCGATCCTGCTGGGGAGCGAGAGCCACGGCCTGCCGGAGGATCTCCTGGCCCTGGCGGACGAGCACTGGACGATCCCCGGGAAAGGCGACGCCGAATCGCTCAGCCTGCCGCAGGCGGCGGCGATCCTGATGTACGCCTGGACTGCCGGCTGATCCTTCATATTCGCTGTTCCGCGGGACATTGAATCCCGGGGAGCCTCACCTGGAGGAAGACATGAAACGTGCTTTGAACTGCGTCCTGGCAATCCTGACCGCCCTGCTGGTCTTTGCGGCCCCGGCACCGGCCGCAGATGCCGTGAACAAGCCCCAGGGGGAAAAACCGATCCTCGTCATGATCCATGGCATGTTCGTCGGCCCCTGGTGCTGGGATTCCTTCCGAACCTACTTCGAGGCCCGGGGCTACAAGGTCGTCACCCCGACCCTCCGGTATCACAACATCCCCCTCAGCTCCCCGCCGGATCCGCGCCTCACGGACACGGGCATCCTGGATTACGCAGCGGATGTTGAGAAAGAGATCCGGGCCCTCCCCACGAAGCCGATCATCATCGGCCATTCCATGGGCGGCCTCGTCGCCCAGATCCTGGCAAGCCGGGGCCTGGCGAAGGCGGCGGTCCTCGTGGCACCGGCCTTTCCCCGGGGCGTCAGCCCCCTTTCCTGGACCGGTTTCAAAAGCGCCTGGATGAACATGGGACGCTGGGGATCATGGAAAGAGCCGATCCGCCCGACCTTCGAAGGGGCCGTATACTCTTCCTTCCACCGCATGCCGGAAGATCAGCGGAAGCGGGTATTCGAAAAAATGACCTACGAGTCTCCGAAGGCGGCCCTGGAGATCAGCTTCTGGTTCCTCGACCACAGCAAGGCGACGGAGGTGGACGCATCAAAGGTGACCTGTCCCGTCCTGACTATCGCCGCCGGGGAGGACCGCCTCCTGCCCCCCTCCATCGTCAAGAAGATCCACCAGAAGTACGGGGCCGTCTCCATGTACCGTGAGTTCCCCGGCCGCGACCACTTCCTCATCGCCGAACCGGGCTGGCAGGAGGTGGCGGGCTTCATCGACGGGTGGATGGGGCGGCTGAAACCATGATGGGTCGGGCGCCCCACAACGCCGGCAGGGGAAAAAACGCCTGCTACTCTCGTGCACGAAGAATCATCCGGCCCAAACACGGATGCACATGCAGCAGTCAATTGAATCGCTGTGACAAGGGCTTACCCAAAGGGTGGGGGAAATTTGCCACCCCCCTTCTGTTCATAACTGCGGCGAAAACACAGGCCTTCCCCACGGGCGTGGGGATGAACCGCTGTCGGGGGCTGTATCTTACCGACAGCCGCTGTACACGCACGGGCGTTCGAAAACAACGACCGCCTGTCAAGTCCCACCTGGACTCAGCCTGGGCATGAACCATGAAATTTCTCTTGCAGAAATAGAATTTTCACGGTTCTGATACATCCGATTGAAATCACAGCAACAAATGATGAACGATCCCTCGAAGAAAGGGCGTGGCCCCGTCAATCAGCGCCCGCCGCCACGCTGCGTCCGGCGGCCAACATAAGAAAGGGCTGCAGACCACCAACGGCCTGCAGCCCTTTCTTTGTGCTGACGGAGTGGAAGGCTGGCGCACAGGATATCAGCTATCGCGACCTGTTGATCCGCAAGTCCACTCGCCACAAGAAATACTGTTATCTACTTAGTTCTTTCTTTGCACTTCTTGTTGCCTTCCTCATACTTATCTTTCGCATAATATTTGCACTTATTGAATCCTTTTCTGTCTTTCGATCCGTCCTGCCCATACTTTTCATGGCATTTCTTATTATCTTCGTCCAATGCTTTAGAAACCTGAATGCCGCAGTCCACCAATTCCTTGCCCTGGAGGGCAAACGCACTGCTCGACGCGAAAAAAGCAACCACAACGATTCCGATCAACAATTTCTTCATACATCCTCCTTTAAGTTTTTTTGAAATCTCTTGAGCACCATCCAAAATGGACAACCGCGTTTTTATAAACCCGTATCCGGGCTCAAGAAAATTCTAAATATCGATCGTTCCTGTTCGCGATTTTTTCAGTTTCACATTTTCCTTCCCGACCGTTTTCTTGAAGCCGCCTGCTCTGTCAGCGGCACAGTCGGATGGTTTTCCCCTTGTCGAAGGTCGACACGGACGGACCGCTGATAAAATCCCGACCGGGTTTTTTGACGTAAATGGACTCCATATCCGTGATGGTGATGCTCTTGGTCTCAAGGGGAGACAGCGACAAGGTCCAGTCGGAGCTTTTCTTGTTGGCAAATTTGATGATCACCCTCACGCCGCAGTCGTTGTAGACGTTTAGCCTGAAGTCCTCCCACTCCCCCTTGCTCTTGAATTTGGCGTTCTCCGCCTCGATATCGAAGCTGGCGTTTTTGTCGATCTGCGGGCCGTAACTGGCCATTTGGCCGTTACCGGCCGTATTGTTGTACGTCACGGTGCCGAGCATCACCAACGTCTTCTTGCCGCTCGACTCGATGTATCCCTTGACCAGGATGGGATGTTTGCCTGCGGACAGGGTGGACAGGGCGACAGCAAAGCGGCCGGACCAGTCCCAGCGCAGGGACTTGTTCACCGAGGACGAGGGATCCGGCAGGATGTTGAACTGGAAGTAGCTGCCCTGAAGCTGAAATTTCCGTTTGAAGGAATGCGTTGCCAGCAGTTTGCCGTCCGTATGGAACTCGTAGATGAAGGTCACGTCCTTGTCCTGGTTTTCAGCGGCGACCTGCTTGTCGAAACTCTTTGTAAATCCGACGACCCAGTCTCCCGGCACAAACTCCATGTTTGAGCCTTCATAGGTCGTGAGGTTCTTTGTCACGGAAAACTGCAGGTTCGGCGAAATCTCACCTGCCAGCCCTTTCACGGGGATGCCGGACGAGATCGCGGAGCCGCCGGTCGGTGAGGATCTCTGGTCAGACGGCTGCGCTTGCGCTGCGGGCGACTTCTTGATCGGCGGGATCACCTTTTTCAGTGCCCCCTCCAGGGAAAACGCCTGGACCTGAGGGATACAGAGGAAGAACAAAATAACAATGGCAACCGAAAAAGTTCGGCACAGGGAGAGGGAAAATCGGCGGGGAAAGATCATGACGTTCTCCTTTCGCGGTTGAGTTGAGGGAATTGATAGAAAACAACTATTGTTTTGCTGGCCTGTATAAACGAAACACCCTGGTATGTCAAAGAAATATACGGATCCATTCCAATCGAGTGGCCCCGGGTGCGGCGATTCCGATCACAGTGGAAAAGGTCGATCCGGTTCCAGGCCGGCATCGATTGGTGTGAGCCGGATGCCGCCTGCCGCAAACGGAGTTCCCCGCAGAGACACGACTGAATCGGCGTTGGCCGCTGAAAACGGACTGGTGGAATCGGACTTCCATGCCCTCTCGAACCGCTACAGCCTCCCCGCCAGAAGCTGCAGGTCCGTCACGACGACCCGGTAATTCAGCTGCGCGGCGAATAGATCCGATTCGGCCTTCATGAGGGCCGCCTTCGCCGTGAGATAGTCCGCTTCGAGACTCAGCCCGGCCTCGTACCGGTCCTTCTGGATCCGGTAATCCTCCCGGCGGTAATCGACCACCTTCCCGGCGACGGCAATCAGTTCAACCGCCTGGGAGGCCTTCCGGTGCGCCTTTTCGATGTCCGCATTCACCTGCTCCCGCGTGTTGGCCAGGTTCTCTTCGGCCTGCCTTTTCAGGGCGAGGCGCTGCCTCTTCACGTACACGTTGGAGACGGCATCCTGGATGTTCCACTGGAGAGAGACGCCGATGAAGGCATCCCGGACGTTCCAGCCCGGATCGAACCCGGAATGGATCGCGCTCTGCCGGAAGTGCGCGCTGCCCTCCTGCCAGGTATAGCCGCCCATCACGCCGAAATCCGGCAGGTAGCTGTATCGGCTGGCATCGATCGCATGCTCGGCCTTGGCTTTCTGAACGGCCGCCGCCTTCAGATCGCTGTTGCCGGCCTGTGCCTCCCGCGCCAGGGCGTCCACCGGCAAGAGATCGTATGCGGCATCGTCGAAGCTCACCGGATCGAGGACGAATGGAGTTGAGAACGGCAGTCCGATCAGGTGCCTCAGGTCGGCGGAATAGTCGTCGATCTGGATCCGGATCTTCAGAAGGTTCTGGTCCTCGTCGGCCACGGCCGCCTTCAATCCCGCCAGGCTGGAGGCCGTCGTCTTGCCGGCCAGGACGGCGCTCTCGACATCGTACAGCTTCCGTTTCGCCAGGGTCTGCTTGATCTGTGCCTCCTCCTTACCGTTTGGTCATGGCCGATAGGTGCATCCGGGATGAAAATTATTACGGGGAAATCAAACGGGGCTGAAGCGGGTGCACGTCAGCCGTACAGAAGGGAAGAAAACCTTTGCCTACCACACGTGGAAGCCGGTCGGCCGGCTTTGTCCCCGTCGGAGCAGGTGTGGCGGGGCAATGGGATAGTCCGGTCCTTGGAACGGTGGATTGCCGCCCGGAAGGCGGCAATCCGGTGGAAACGAATGGTTTGCCTCGTTGAAAGAATGAATCCGAATTTCGGCAGGAAACTAAAATCCCAGGATCTTTCTCGCCTCGGCGGGCGTGGCGATGTCCCGGCCGTAGGCCCGGCAGATGCGGACCACCCGCTCCACCAGCTCGGCGTTCGTCTTCGCCGGCACCCCCCGGTCCAGGTAGATGTTGTCTTCCATGCCCACCCGGATGTGGCCGTCCAGGATGAGGGCCATCATGGCCATGGGCAGGGAGCCCCGGCCGATGCCGATGGTCGACCAGGTGGCGTCCGCGGGCAGATGCTCGTGAAGGTGGAGGAAAGACTTGGGCGTCGCCGGCGCGCCCCAGGGGGTCCCCAGGACGAACTGGAAATGGAGCGGGTCGTCCAGTTTCCCCTCGTCCCGCATCCGGACGGCCGTGACGAGCATTCCCAGGTCGAAGACCTCGATCTCCGGCTTCACCCCCGCCTCCCGCATCATCCGGGCGGCATCGTCCAGGAAGTCCGGGCTGTTGGCGAAGACGCGGCCGCCGAGATTGATCGAGCCGGCGTCAAAGGAGGCCAGCTCGGGCTTCAGGGCCAGGGGCGCCAGGCGCTCCTCCGTCGGCAGGTTCCGCCCGGGAATGCCGCTGGTGGTGAGGCTCAGGATCAGGTCCGTCTTCTCCCGGAGGGGCTCCACGACCCGCCGGAACAGGTCGAGATCCTGGGAGCCGAGGCCCGTCTCCGGATCCCGGACATGAAGGTGAACGATGGAGGCCCCGGCCTGCCAGGCCTCGACGGCTGAGGTCGCAATCTCCTCCGGCGTGATGGGGATGTGGGGGGCGACGTCGCGCATCATGCGGCTGCCCGTGATGGCGGCGGTGATGATGACCTTGTCCATGAAGTGAACTCTCCTGAATGGTTTGATTCGGGGCGGATAGATCCGGCTGTCATCCCTCCGGGCCGCCGCTCTTTTTACCCGGCCGCCCCGGTGTTTTCCGGCGTCCGTCCAGGAGGTGCATCAGGGCCAGCCAGGGATGCTCCCGGATCATCCGGGGACCGGCGTAGCGCATGACCTCCCGGATCCGCTCCCGCATCTCCGGCCGGTAGCAGTGGACGGGGCAGCGGGCGCAGGTGGGCTTCCCCTCCCCGAAGGGGCACTTCGCGAGGCGCTCTTCGGCATACCCGAGGAGATCGCGGCACTCCCCGCAGAGATCGCCTCCATCCGGTTTGTGAACGTCCCGGCACCGGAGGCGGATCATGGCCTCCAGGGTCTTCCGCTCCCGGGACAGCCGCCGCCCGGCCGCTCCCATGGGCGCCCTCCCCGCGGCCCTTACAGGCCGACAGGCGGCGAGTCCTTGGGGTAGGAGACCTCGAAGGAGATCCCGACGTCCCGCTTTTCCCGCGGCTTCAGCGTGACTTCCCAGAGGTAGACGCCCTCCTGGCCCTGGACGTCCTTTTCCTTCGGCTGGGGATCGAGCTTCAGGTCCTTCACCTGGATCCGGTCGGTCCGGGAGACCGGCGCGGCGTCGAGAATCCGGACGGTGACGGGTTTATCCTTCAGGTTCTCGACGGTCAGCGTGTAGGCAAGCTCGCGGACGATCGTGTTCCGCTCCATCCCGAAGAGGGTTTCCTTCAGCCTGTCCCGGCTCTTCACCCGCTGGACCTTCACCTCCCGGTCAGCCCCCAGGTTCAGGTAGAACTCCTTGCCCGGTCGTTTTTCGGCGAGCGTGGTCTTGCCCACGTAGCGCCCGCTGAAATAGACGTTCAGCGGGCCGCTCAGGAGCTCCGCGTCGGAGGCGGTCCGGCACACCAGGAAGGCGAGGTTGCTGGTCTTCGGCACGGTGTAGAGGAAGAAATCCCCCTTGAGGCGCTTCGTCGTCAGGGGCAGAACGGTCTCCTTGTCCCGCGACTCGATGCTCACCGCCTGGGGGATGCGGTACTCGAAGGACAGTGCAGAAGCCTCCCGGGCGGCGGCGACAAAAGCGGCTTCCCGGGCCGGGGCCTCGTCCTCCTCCACTCCACCCACGGCTTCCTGCATTGGCGCCGGAGCCGCCATGGCGGCCTTGGTCCGGTTCATGTCATACCGCTCGGCCCGCTTGTAGGCAGTCGGCGCGGGTCTCGGGAGCGAGAGGATCCAGGGGGCGGGCTCGGGGAGGTCGACGCCCTTGAGGGGGATCACGTTGGAGAGGGAGAGGGACACCCGGTCCCAGTCCTCTCCCGTCTTCTGCCGGATCCGGGAAAACAGGGAAAGGTCCACACCGTCCAGGGATGCGGGGACCGAGGCCCGGTAGAGGGCGCCCCACGTCGCCTGGCGCACCAGGTAGGACGCCTCGATGCGGATCCGCTGCTCCCGGGTGGCCCGAAAGGTCACCTCGATGACCTTCTTCGACTCTCCCGACGGCCTCCGCAGGGCCTGCAGCTCCTTCTCGGCGACCTTGATGTCCTTCCGGACGTCCTCGATCTTCTCGTCCAGGACCCGCCGGTCCCGCGCGACGGCGTCGAAGTTCGTTCCCAGGAACCGGACGGTCTTGTCCAGGTCTTCCGTTTTCGGGAAGGACGTCTTGATGTCCTTGGGTACCTGCCCCTCGGAGAAGGACACGACGGATTTCAGGAACTGCTCCTTTTTCGCCAGCACCTCCTTGTCGTCGTTCAGGCGCCGCTCGGCCTGGCGCAGTGACCTGAGCTTCTGCTCCAGGGCCCGGATGTTCTCCTGGGCCGCCTCCCGGAGGGGCACCTCCCGGAACTGGACACCCAGGATCTCCCCGTCCCCGAAGACCTTGGCCGTGACGGAGTCGCCGTCCACCTGGAAGGCCTCCACGTCCAGGAGCAGCTCGTGGAGCCCCGGCTTGACGCGGAGCGACGCCTCCCGGGTAACCAGGGCCTGGTCCGTGAAGAGGGTGACGTCCCGGATCTTCGACGGGACCGTCTCGGAGGACCCGGCGGGCATTGCCGGCACGGCCAGGAACAGCAGAAGAAGAAGGGAGAGGAATCTCCCGAGGCAATGTTGCATACGATCGCCACGAATCATGAATTTATTCAGGGACATGATTTTCTCCTTTTCGAGGGATGCAAGGGATACGGCAAACGAAAAAGCAACGACGCGGCAGAGAATACAATCCTCCCGGCTGTTGGGCAAGATGTTCTTTCACTCCCCACGGCGCCCGTGCTCCGATGCAGCGAACAGACAACGGGGAGAGCACGTCACAGCCGGGCCGTCGGTTTTTTTTCTCTGCATATGGCCTTCGTTCATGTATAAAGGATCGTCCCCGGCATTCACCCTTCATGGAGATGTCGCGGCGCACCGCATGTTCGGCCGATGATCCTGGCGATACAAAACTTGCAGGAACGAGGTCCCGTTGATGAAGCGACTGATCGCCCTCGTTATTCTCTGGCTTTTGCTGTTGCCGGCTGCAGTCCCGGCGGCGGACGAATATGGCTATCCGATCCCCGGCGCCTACGAGGCAACGATCCTGGGGACGCCCGGTCCCCTCAAAGCCCCGCGTCCGGAGCGAATGTCCGTGCGCCAGCTCTTCCTGGACATCAGCCCCGCTCTCCGGAAGCCCGATGTTTTCTTTTACGACGAAGGTCTCCGCTGCACGCTGGCCTACCAGGACAAGAAGGCGCCCCTGGTTTTCCTGATCGCCGGGACCGGCGCCGACGACCAGTCGCAAAAAGCGCTGGCGATGATGGCGGCACTCTACGGAGCGGGCTACCATGTCATCACCCTGCCCTCCCCCACCCACCCGAACTTCATCATCAATGCCTCCCGAAGCCACGTCCCCGGCGATCTGACGGAAGACGCGGAGGATCTCCACCGGGCAATGGAACTCGCCTGGGACAGGGTCAAGGCGGATGTCGAGGTGTCCGAGTTCCACCTCTGCGGATACAGCCTGGGCGGGACCCATGCCGCTTTCGTGGCCCGGCTGGACGAAGAGAGGAAGGTTTTCAACTTTCGCAAGGTCCTTCTGGTCAATCCGGCGGTGAACCTCTTCAACTCCGTGAACCGCATCGAGGGACTGCTGGAGAGAATTCCCGGAGGTCCGCGGAAGATCGGAGCCTATTTCAACCGGATGCTCGCTAAGGTCACTGAGTTCTACCGCAGGGGGGATTACGTCGACATCGACGACAATTTACTCTACGCGGTCTACAAAGCCCATCTCTTCTCCCACGATGAAAGCGGAGGCCTGATCGGTCTCTCCTTCCGGATCTCCCTGGCCGGATTGATCTTTTCCTCGGACGTCATGACCAACAGCGGCTACGTCGTGCCGAAAAACCGGGTTCTCGGTGCCACCGACCCGCTTGGCGACTATTTCCGGGTGGCCGTCCATCTCAGTTTCCTCAACTACTTCGACGAGTACGTCTATCCATACTTTCGAAAGAAGCGGCCCGGTCTCGACCGGTCCGCTTACATCGCTTCGCTGGGCCTCAGGAGCATCGAGGGGTACCTGAAGGCGTCCCCCAAGTTCGGGGCCATGACGAACGAAGACGACTTCATCCTGGTGAAGGAGGAAGTCGACTACCTCCGCGGGCTGTTCGGCGAACGGGCCAGGATCTATCCCCGCGGGGGCCACATGGGCAATCTCGAATACCGGGACAACATGGCCGACTTCATCGGCTTCTTCAAACAGGAATGAGGCGCACCGCATGAAGATTCTCCTCCGACACGCATTCCCGTTCCTCGTCGCCGCCCTGTACCTGGTTCTGTCCCTTTCCGGGTGCGCCGCGACAAGGACCTCGGCGCTGCTTCCCGAGGAGCCGGCCAGGCACACGGTCGCCGAATTCACTGACGACGAGCGGGTCGCCGACATTGCGGATCCCTGGGAGGGCTTCAACCGCAGCATGTACAATTTCAATTACCGCCTCGACAAATACGTCTTTCTCCCCGTCGTGAAGGGGTACGAGTTCATCGTTCCCACCCTTGCCCAGAAAGGAATCACCAACTTTTTCGGCAACATTGGAGAGCTTCGGACGCTCTATAACAGCGCCTTCCAGTTGAAAGGGAAGAAGTTCCTGATCACGTTCGGCCGCTTCCTGGCCAACAGCACCATCGGCATCGGCGGCCTGCTCGACCCGGCCACGCAGATGGGCCTGAAAAAGCAGCACGGGGACTTCGGCCAGACCCTGGGCCGCTGGAACGTCGGTGCCGGACCCTACCTGGTACTTCCGGTGCTGGGGCCCAACACGATGCGCAGCGCCGGAGGGTTCGCGGTGGACGCGGGCATCCGCTATGCGGCGATCCACACAATCGACCCCCTCGGAAATGTCAACCACGGAGACGTCATTCTCGCGGGCGTGTCCACGGTGGAAGCCATCGACATGAGGCATCGGGTGCGGTTTGGCTATTACGACAGCGGTTATCCCTTCGAGTACGATTTTCTCCGCTTTCTCTATTGCAAGTGGGATGAGATGCTGATCACCAAATGAAGAACGACCAGGGAGGCCACAGATGACAACTCCTCCGGAATCCCCGTTTGCCATGCAGGTTGTACCCGATTTTGCCCGGCAGGCCTTCGACTACTGGGCGGATGCGTGGCAGCGCACGATCCTGTACTGGGACGTGCTTCGGCAACGGGGCAACCAGTATCGCCGGCACAAGGCGATGGTGGTGCCGAACGTTCTTCATTTCGAGGCCGAACCGGTTCTCAACGGCCTGTTCTTCGAGCGGCCCGCCAGCTATGGACTGGTGCGGATCAAGCCGCCCGCGGGGATCGTCATCGACCCGCTGAAACGCCCCTTCGTCGTGGTCGATCCGCGGGCCGGGCACGGGCCGGGGATCGGCGGGTTCAAGGCCGACAGCGAGATCGGCGTGGCTATGCGCGCCGGACACCCCTGCTATTTCATCGGCTTCCTGCCCGAACCGATGCCCGACCAGACCATCGAGGACATCATCCGGGCCGAGGCGGTCTTCCTGGAAAAGGTGATCGAGCTGCACCCGGACGCAGAGGGCCGGCCCTGCGTGATCGGCAACTGCCAGGCCGGCTGGTCGGTCATGATGCTGGCGGCGCTCAGGCCGGAGCTATTCGGCCCGATCATCATCGCCGGCGCTCCGCTTTCCTACTGGGCCGGCGTGGAGGGGCAGAATCCCATGCGCTACAGCGGCGGGCTGCTGGGGGGAAGCTGGCTCACCGCCCTCACCGGAGACCTGGGCAACGGCAAGTTCGACGGCGCCTACCTGGTGGAAAACTTCGAGAACCTCAACCCGGCCAACACCCTGTGGGCCAAGAACTACAACGTCTGGGCGAAGGTGGATACCGAGGCGGCCCGCTTCCTGGAGTTCGAGAACTACTGGGGCGGCCACGTCAACCTCAACGCCTCGGAGATGCAGTGGATCGTCGACCATCTGTTCGTCGGCAACCGGCTCGCCACCGCCGAGATCACCACCAGTGACGGGATCCGCGTCGATCTGCGCAACATCCGCTCGCCCATCGTCTGCTTCTGCTCGAAGGGCGACAACATCACACCGCCCCAGCAGGCCCTCGGATGGATCGTCGACCTGTACGAGAAGGACGAGGACCTGTTCGCCTGCGACCAGACCATCGTCTATGCGGTCCACGAGAGCATCGGCCACCTGGGCATCTTCGTGTCCGGCTCGGTGGCCCGGAAAGAGCATGAGGAGTTCGCCTCCAACATCGACCTGATCGACGTGCTGCCGCCCGGGCTGTTCGAGGCGGTCATGACCCCCAAGACCGGCGAGGCCGTCAGCCCGGACCTGGTCGCCGGCGACTGGATCGTGCGTTTCGAGCCCCGCACCCTGGACGACATCCGGGCCATCGTTCGGCCGAGCCTGGAAAACGATCGCCGGTTCGCGACGGCCCGCCGGGTCTCCGAAATCAATCTCGGCCTGTACCGCATGACGCTGCAGCCCTTCGTGCAGACCTTCGCCAACGACGCCGCCGCCTCGTGGCTGCACATGACGAACCCCGCGGTGCTTCCCTTCGAGCTCTTTTCCGACAAGAACCCGCTGATGAAGCCTCTCGCCCGGCTCGCCGGGGAAGTCCGCGGGGAGCGCCGTCCCCTGCCGCCCGACAACTGGCTGCAGGAGGTGCAGTCGGCGGTCTCGGAGGGGATCGTCGCCGCCCTCGACGGCTGGCGCGACTGGAGGGACCGGAGCGTGGAGCAGGTCTTCCTGTGGACGTACGGCTCCCCACTGCTGCAGGCGCTGGTGGGATTGCGAGCGACCGACGCGGGCCCGCGCCGGCGGCCCGGCGTGGAGCCGGAGCGGATCGAGTTCATCCGGGGGCGCATCGCCGCCTTCAAGGCCCGCATCGCCGAGGGCGGGCTCCACGAGGCGGCCATCCGCAGCCTGATTTACATCGGCACGCTGGAGGCGGGGTTCGGGGTGGACGAGCGCCACTTTAAGGCGCTGCGCATGATGCGCGCCCGCAACGACGCCGTCACCCTGGAGGAATTCAAGCGCATGGTGAGGCGGCAGTTCTACAGCCTGCTTCTGGACCGCGACGCGGCGCTGGCCGCAATCCCGGCTATGCTGCCCGCGGATGCCCGCCTGCGGGCGCGGGCGCTCGAAGCCATCCGGAAGATCGTCTCCGCGGCGGGGAAACCGACCCGGGAAGCGTCCCGGCGGCTGGCCCGGGTGGAGCAGCTGTTCGGCATGGCCGCTCCGGCACCGGGGGATCCGGGCAGGACCTGACATGGAACGGCCTCTCCATTCTCCTCCCGCCGGGCGGGCCGGTCGATCATGAAGGTCTACACCATCGGCCACTCGAACCACACCTGGGAGGAATTCCTCCTCCTGCTGGAGCGGCACCGCATCGACGCCGTGGCGGACGTCCGCTCCCGGCCCTACAGCCGCCACGTTCCCCGGTTCAACAAAAGCGAGATCCAGCGGAAGCTGCAGGAAGCGGGCATCGCGTACGCCTTCCTCGGCCGCGAGCTCGGGGCGCGGAGCGAAAACCCGTCCCATTATCTTGACGGCAGGGTCTGTTTCGAACGGTTGGCCCGGGATGAATCGTTCAGGCAGGGTATTGAGCGCGTCCTGAGGGGAATTGAAACCTATCGCATCGCCTTGATGTGCGCGGAGAAAGATCCGCTGGACTGCCACCGGGGCATTCTCGTGGCCCGCCGCCTCCAGGAGCGCGGAGTCGAGGTGCTGCACATCCTGGCGGACGGAACCGTCGAACCGCACCGGGAGACGGAACGGCGCATGCTGGCGGGCCTGGGAATCTCTGAGACGGACATCTTCCGCAACCGGGAGGATATCCTGACGGACGCCTACACCCGCCGGGGCCGGCAGATCGCCTACCAGCGGGAAACGGACAACGCTATCGGCGGGAGTTCCACCCACTCCTGAACGGTTTTCCCGTCAAATGGCTTGACGGGGGCTGTTGATCATTTTCCCGGTACGGCTTCCGCGTGCAACTTCAGGCCGAGTGCGTTGATAACTTTCAGGATTGTGTCAAAACCTGGACTGCGTTCCCCGGAAAGAGCCTTGTAAAGGCTTTCCCGTGACAGGCCGGCATCACGCGCCACTTGCGACATGCCTTTGGCTCGGGCTATGTCACCCAGGGCTTTCGCAATAAAAGCGGCATCGCCATTTGCCTCTTCCAGGCATGCTTCAAGATAGGCGGCCATCTCCTCCGGTGTGCGAAGATGCTCGGCGACATCGAACTTCGTCGTTATGGTTCCGGCCATGGTTCTCTCCTACAGATTCTTCGCCAGGCGCAAAGCCGTCTTGATATCTCTGGCTTGCGTAGCCTTGTCGCCACCGGCTAACAAAATGACGACGTTCAGTCCGTGCTTTATGTAATACACTCGATAACCGGGGCCATAATCGACTCGCAACTCCGAAACGCCCTCGCTAACAGCCTTGACATCTCTAGGATTGCCAGCCGCCAATCTTTCAATTCTGACAAGAATCCGGGCTCGTGCACGGACGTCATCCAATGAATCAATCCACTTCGCAAATGTTTCTGTCTTGCGGATCTCTACCATGAAAAAATGTAGCCTCCTGGCTACAGATTGTCAACGAGATAATCCTGCCTGCGGAATCGCGACCCGCCAAGCTCTCCAACGATCCAGCAATCGCGAGAGTTGATGCCGTTTCCATGCATCCGGAAATTTTTTACACGTGCACCAGGACGTGCCAGCCACGGCACTCGACTCCATCATCAGCCGGCGTCTCTTCTCTGATGCATGCCGCAGGGATTACCGCAGCTCCGCCGCCACCTCCCCGATCGCCTCGTCGAGCACGGAGACCAGGTCGTCGATCTGGGCCTCCGTGATGATGAAGGGCGGCGCCAGGAGAATGTGGTCGCCGTGGACGCCGTTGGCGCCGCCTCCGCCGGGATAGGTGATGAGGCCCTTGGCGAAGGCCCGGTTCCCCACCAGGGCGTTGACCTTCTGCGCCGGGGCGAAGGTCTCCTTCGTCTCCCGGTCCTTCACCAGTTCGACCCCGGCGAAGAGCCCCAGCCCGCGGATGTCCCCGACCATGGGGTGCCGGCGGAGAACCTGGAGTTTTTCGAGGAGATACGCCCCCAGGGCGGCGGACCGGTTCACCAAGCTGTGGGCGTCCATGTAATCGAGGACCGCCAGGGCGACGGCGCATCCCAGGGGGTTCTGGCTGTAGGTGTGGCCATGGACGAAGGTGCCCGTGGCCTCCCGGATGACCCGATGGATCTCCCCCTTCGCGATGACCACGTTGACGGGATGGTAGCCCGCCGAGAGACCCTTGGCGCAGACGATCAGGTCCGGGACGGTGTTCCAGTGTTCGAGGGCGAAGTTCCGGCCCGTCCGGCCGATCCCGGTCATCACCTCGTCGGCGATGAGGAGCACGTCGTAGCGGTCGCAGATCTCCCGGATCCTCTGGAAATAGCCGTCCCTCGGCACCAGGCAGCCCGCGGTGGCCCCGACGACGGGCTCGGCGATGAAGGCCGACACGGCGTCGGGCCCCTCGTACAGAATGGCCCGCTCCAGCTCGTCGGCGCACTCCAGGGAGCACGAGCCGGGCTCCCGGCCCCAGGGGCAGCGGTAGCAGTAGGCCGGCGGGATGTGGGGCGTGTGGGGGAAAAGGGGCAGGTAATACTTCCGCCGTCCCATGTGTCCCCCCAGAGACAGGGCCCCCAGGGAGTTGCCGTGGAAGCTCGTCCAGCGGGAGATGACCTTGTATTTCGAGGGCTTCCCCCGGTCCACCTGGTACTGCCGGACCATCTTGACGGCCGTCTCCACCGCCTCGGAGCCGATGGAGCAGTAGTAGACCCGCTCCAGCCCGGGAGGCGCCATCCGCACCAGGCGCTCCGCCAGCTCCACGGCGGGACGGCTCGTGAACTGGCTGCCGTGGGTGAAGGTGACCTTCTCCATCTGGGCCGCCGCGGCCGCGGCAATCTCCCGGATGCCGTGGCCGATGGAGGACACCACGGCCCCGCCGGAGCCGTCGAGATAGCGCTTCCCCTCCGTATCCCAGAGGTAGACGCCCTCTCCCCGCTCCACCATGGGGTAGAACTTCGCGGGACTTCGATAGAATATGTGGTCGTCGTTCACCCGGCTTGCCATGTCGTTCACACGTCCTTTGCCACAGGGTCCGTACCCCCGGGGACAGAGTTGAAATCCGTCTCCGGGGACGGGTCTATTTTTTCTGCGCCTCCACCTTGTCGATCAATCCCTGCCGGAGGCCCCGCTTGATCGAAGTGAACGTCGCCCGATCCTTCTTGGACAGGAAATCAGCGAATTCCATTGCTTTCGCCGGCAGGACGTCACCCGGATAGATCGCCGAGACGACCTTCATGGCCAAGGCCTCGGGCCCGGCGATCCGCTTCCCCGTCAGCATCAGTTCCCGGAGGCTGGGATAATCCGTGAGGGTGGCGATCATCTCATGCATCAGGGGCGTGAAGGGGACCCGGACGTCCACTTCGGAGAAGCAGAAAAAGCCCCGGTCCTCCCGCATGAGGCGGAAGTCGAAGCAGGTGGACATGACGGCCGCCCCGGCGAAGGTGTGCCCCACGAGACAGGCCACCGTGGGCATGTCCAGGAGGGCGATCCGCACGAACAGGCCGTCAAGCTTTTCCTTCAGCCGGGGGAAGCACTCCTTCGGCTGGGCGAGGAGCCAGGGCAGGTTGATCCCGTTGCTCCAGAATTTCGGATCGTTGCTTGTGACCATAAAGGCCGCGTTTCCCTCGGCCGCCGCGACTTCGTCCAAGGCGGCCTGGAATTCGGCGGTCCAGTCCAGGGTCATGGTGTTCTGTTCCACTCCGTTCGTCATGGTGAGGACGTAAACGGACCCTTCCTTTGTCAGATTCATTGTTGCCATGAATTCAATCTCTCCCCCTTCCTTCTTCCTACACATGGATGCCCGAAACGGATCGCTCCAGGCATCCATGCCGAATTTACTTCGAGTACTTCGCCTTCAGGTCCGTCAGGATGCAGAAGTGCTTCCGCTCCTCGGCGATGATCTTGTCCACCGCGTCGAAGTTTCCGGCTCCCAGGAGCTGCTTGATCTCGTGGTAGTAGGTGATGGAGTCGAGCTCCCGGCGGATACCGAAATCCAGGGCGCCGACGGTGTCCTTCACGAGCGCCAGTTCCTGGTCGAGGGCCTCCTTCTTGAAGATGATGGCATTGTCCACGTAGCTGCGCAGGTACGCGCCGTATTCCCCCTCGAACAGCTCAGTTGGGGGGGGGCTCTTCTCCATGGCTGCGAAGATCTGCGAGAAGGTCTTCCCGTGCTTCACCTCCTCCTCGGCAAGCTTCTCGAAAATCTTCTTCGCGTCATCATCCTTCGTGATCTGGACAGCGAAACGATAGAAGTTCGCTCCGTTTTCTTCAATGCGGACGGCAAACTGGACGATGTCCGTGGCGTCAAACAGGTTTCCCATTGCAAATACCTCCTCGATTCTATTTTCGTTTCATTACATCCATTTTCTTCTTTTGAAATAAGCAAACATCGACAGGCCCATCACCAGGATCAGCCCCCAGAACAGGTAAGGATAGCCCCAGACCCATTCGATTTCCGGGAAATGCTTGAAGTTCATGCCGTACACCCCGGCCAGGAACGTCATGGGCATGAAGATGGTGGCGATGACGGTCAGCACCTTCATGACCTCGTTCATCCGGTTGTTGATGCTCGACAGGTAGATGTCGAGCATGGCCGAGAGCATGTCCCGGTCGTTCTCGATGGCGTCGTTGACCTGGATCACGTGATCGTACACGTCCCGGAGGTAGATCCCCGTGGCCGGCCGGATCAGGGGCTCTTCCAGCCGCTCCAGGCGGCTTACGACCTCGCGCAGGGGCCAGACGGATTTCCGGAGGAACATCCCCTCCCGCTTCAGTTGTTGAATGGCGTGAAGCGTTGCCGGGACGGGACGCTGCAGGACCGCATCCTCCACCTCCCCGATCCGCTCCCTCATCTGTTCCAGGACTGTGAAATAACCGTCCACCAGTTGATCCAGGAGGGCGTAGGCCAGGTAGTCGGCGCCTTGGCTGCAGATCCGCCCCTGGCAGGAGGCGATCCGGTCACGGAGGGTACTGAAACGGTTCCCCTCCCGCTCCTGAAGCGACAGGACCCAGTTGGGCCCAAAGACAATGCTGATCTGCTCGGAAATCAGCTGGCCCGTGGGTTCCTCGCTGCTGACGAAGCCCTTGAGGACGAGAAAGACGTATTCCTCCGTCTCATCGATCTTGGGACGCTGCTCCGTGTTGAGTATGTCCTCCAGGATCAGGGGGTGGAGGCCGAAGACCTCGCCCAGGCGCGCCAGGACCGCGACGTCGTGCAACCCCGCCACGTGGTACCAGGCGACCCCTCCCTGGTCCCGGGGCGGGCGGACCACCTGGTGGGCCGGAACGATGCGCTCCTCGAAATGCTCCCCTTCGTACCGGAGCATGGTGATCCGCGACTCTTCCGCGCGGCGTTCACCGATGTGCACAAGCGTTCCGGGGGGTAGGCCGGACTTTGCCGACCGCTTGATCCTGCGTCTCGCCATGGTTTCCTCTGTCGGAGAGCCCCTGTCCTGAACGGAGCGATTATCCTTAACCAAATCACGGGCCAAAGACAAACAAAAAGTACGGGACGTGGCGGTCGAGACCCTGCGCAGGGGCCGCACCGGCTGTCCCCCCGGCGTCTTTCCCGTTGACATCGCCGGCCATTCTCCATACAGAGGAACGACTTCCAGAAGGGGTGGAAAACGAGCATGACGGAGACGAGCCTGGAAAAGCAGATCGGCGCCGTGGCCGGGATGATCGCCCGGTCGTCCGACATCGTCGTCTTCACCGGCGCCGGCGTGAGCACCGAATCCGGCATCCCCGACTTCCGGAGCCCCGGGGGGATCTGGACGAAGTTCGACCCCGAGGACTTCACCATCGACAAGTTTCTCTCCAGCCCGCAGACCCGCCGGAAACAATGGCGTTTTCTCCTGGAGAGCGGGCTTTTCACCTCCGCCGAGCCGAACCGGGCCCACCGGGCCGTGGCGGAGCTGGAGCGGATGGGCCGGCTGCGGGCCGTCATCACCCAGAACGTGGACAACCTGCACCAGAAGGCAGGGAACAACCCCGAGCGCGTCTACGAGCTTCACGGCAATATGGCCTTTGTGAAGTGCCTTGACTGCAGCGAGCGCTACGCCCTGGAGTCGATCCTGTGGCAGTCCATGTCCGGTCCCGACGTGCCGGTATGCAAAAAGTGCCGCGGCATCCTGAAACCCGACGTGATTTTCTTCGGCGAGATGCTTCCCCCGGAGGTCCTGCGGGACGCGACCAACCACGCCCGGAGCTGCGACCTCTTCATCGTCATCGGCTCCTCCCTCGTCGTCTATCCCGCCGCCTACATGCCCGCCTACGCCAAGGAGGCCGGCGCGAAGCTCGTCATCATCAATATGACGCCCACCCCTTACGACATGGACGCGGACCTGGTCCTCCAGGCAGGCGCCGGGGATGCAATGGAGAAGATCCTGGCGGGCGTCCGGACCGGGCAGTCCTGATATGTGCCTGATTCTCCTGGCCTGGCAGGCCCATCCTGAATACCCGCTGATCCTGGCAGCCAACCGGGACGAATTCTACGACCGGCCGACAGCGGCGGCGGATTTCTGGTCAGACCGGCCCGACATCCTGGGCGGGCGGGACCTCCAGGACGGAGGGACCTGGCTCGGCGTGACCCGTCAGGGACGCTGGGCGGCCCTGACGAACTTCCGGGATCCGGCGGCCATCCGGTCCGGGACACCCTCCCGGGGATGGCTCGTTCGGGACTTCCTGGCCGGATCGGAACGGCCGGCGGAGTACATGGAAAGACTTGCCCCCCGGGCGCGGGACTACAACCCTTTCAATCTCTTCGCGGGTGATCAGGATTCCCTTTTCTATCTATCCAGCAGGGGGCCGTCGGGTCCCGTATCCCCGGGTGTCCACGGACTGTCCAACGCCCTCCTGGACACGCCCTGGCCAAAGATCCGCCGGGGCCGGGAGGCCTTCCGCCTCCTCCTGGAGCAGAATCCCGAACCGGACCCGGAAGCCCTCTTCCGGCCCCTCACGGACATGGAGCGGGTCCCCGACGGGGATCTTCCCGAGACGGGGATCGGCCTCGACTGGGAACGGATCCTGTCGCCGCTGTTCATCGCAAGCCCGACGTACGGCACTCGTTCCTCGACCATTCTAATGATGAACCGCCGCGGCGGGATCACGTTCATCGAACGTTCCTTCCAGGGCTCTCCCGAACCCCGGATGACGGCCCGGTTCACATTTTCCGCGGAGGCGTCGCCGTGAGCGGGCGGGAGTACCCCGATCGGCCCCGGGTCGGCGTGGGGGCCATCGTCATCCGGAAGGGCAGGGTTCTCCTCGTCCAGCGGGGCATCGAACCCAGCCGCGGCCTCTGGGCCATTCCCGGAGGATCCCTGGAACTGGGTGAAACAATTCAGGAAGGGGCGGAACGGGAGATTCTGGAGGAAACGGGAATCGTGATCCGGGCCGGCGATCCGGTTCACACCTTCGACTTCTTCGAGCGCGACCAGGCGGGGCGGATCCGCTTCCACTACGTCATCGTGGACGTGACGGCGGAATACGTCTCGGGGGACGTCCGGGCCGATGACGACGCCGCAGATGCCCGCTGGCTGTCTCCGAAGGATCTGGATGCCCTTCCCGTGGCGCGCAACACCCTGCGGGTCCTGCAAAAGGTGGGATTTCTTCCGTAAGGATGTCCGTAGCGAAATAACGTGATTATCTTGCGGGAACAACAGCTGACCGCCGTCGGATCCACCGGGCCTATCCCGCATCGAGGCATAAAAAATAATATGGAACAGACAAACGCGATTGAATTCTTCCTCTGCGTCCTCGGGCTGGTCTTCATCGTCGAGGGCCTGCCTTATTTCGCCTTCCCGGCACAGATCAAGCAATACCTGGTAAAGCTCCTGGAAATCCCCGACCGGACACTCCGGATCCTCGGCCTGGGGGCCATCGTCACGGGGCTGCTCCTGGTCTACTTCGGCAGGCGGTAGGATGGACCCGTCGTCCATCACGACATAATCCAACGCTGACCAATGCAGGCCAAAACCCGTTAGAAATAGCTGGTTTTTTCTTGCTTGTTGTCCATTCCCGTGCTATGCAATCCATCAAAAGCCACCGATTTTGGGTATACGCGGGGGCCTTGCGTACACCCAAAACAAATCGCGTACACCCAAAAGGGAGGTTCCCATGCCAAAGCGGATAGTTCCCCTGACGGACATGGCGGTGCAAAAAGCGAAGCCTCAAGGAAAGCGGTTGACGCTGTTTGACGGGCAGGGGCTTTTCCTTCTCGTCACTCCGGAGGGCGGGAAACTCTGGCGCTTTAAGTACCGTTTCGGCGGAAAGGAAAAACTTCTCGCCTTTGGATCATACCCGGAGATCACCCTTGCCGATGCTAGGCTAAGACGGGATATGGCGCGAAAGCAGGTAGCCAACGGCATTGATCCCGGAGCAGTTCGCAAAGCACAGAAGCAGGCTAACAACGAAACAACAGAGACTTTCGAGGTCATTGCCCGTGAATGGCACGCGAAATTCAATCCCACGTGGACGGCGTCGCATTCAGTCACCGTCATGGGCCGCATGGAACGTGACCTCTTCCCCTGGATGGGTGCGCATCCGATCAACGAAATAAAGGCCCCCGAACTCCTTGCGGTCCTACGCCGTGTCGAATCAAGGGGAGCCTTGGAATCGGCCCACAGGATAAGAGCTATTGCCGGTCAGGTATTCCGGTATGCAGTCGCTACAGGAAGGGCGGAACGCGACCCCTCCGCCGATCTCAAGGGGGCCTTACCGCGACCTGGCGAGAAACACCACGCCGCGATCACCGACCCGAAAGAAGTCGCTCCGCTCCTTAGAGCCATAGACGGCTATCACGGCCACTTCGTTGTCAAGTGTGCCCTGAGGCTTGCCCCGCTCTTTTTCGTGCGTCCTGGTGAACTGAGGCATGCTGAGTGGGCAGAGATAGACTTTGACGAGGCGGTCTGGAACATCCCGGCAGGGAAGATGAAAATGAAGCAACCGCACATGGTCCCCTTGTGCCATCAGGCCATGGAGATACTAACGGAACTGAAAGAACTGACCGGTTCAAGCCGATATGTGTTCCCCTCTGGAAGATCCCTTTCCCGACCCATGAGCAACAACACCTTGCTGTCAGCGCTGCGGCGGATGGATTACGACAAGGAAACAATGACTCCGCACGGCTTCCGGGCCATGGCGCGAACAATCCTTGACGAAGTGCTGCAAGTGAGGCCGGATTTCATCGAACACCAGCTAGGCCATGCCGTCAGAGACCCGAATGGGCGGGCCTACAACCGGACGGCGCACCTTGCCGAGCGCCGGAAGATGATGCAGCTTTGGGCGGATTATTTAGATGGTCTAAAGTCGGGGGCAAAGGTCCTGCCGATGGTGCGGAAGGTCCGATAAGGTTTGCTCAGTGCGTTGAACGCTGTTTTAGGAGGTAATTTACTTCAAACATCCAAGGGGGTTAAGTTATGAAGAAGGTCTTTGCACTTTTCGTCTTGACGATTCTCCTTTCCGCGTGTTGGTCAACCCCATACCCCAAATCTGCCACAAGTGATCCGTATGCCCCTGATTATGTGTATCAACCTGTTTCTAGCTACAAATCTGTCCTCCCAATTCTTAATTATTCTGGAACAGCCTCCGTTCTTCTTGTCGTCCATGATCAACGTCCCTATGTTGTGTCTGAAAAAACTAAACAGCAATATACCGGACACATTCGAAGGGTTGTTCTATGGGGTCCGACTCTAAGTCCACCTATTGATTTAATTACGGATGACGGAAGGAGTTTAGCAGACACCGTATCTGGTATAGTCTCAGATGCGATGAAGAAAGCTGGTTTTAGCGTTGAGACTGTAAGAATAGAACCCAAAGAGAAAATTACTACCGACTCTTTGAATAAATACGGGTTACAAAAATATGATAAAATAATAATCGTGGTTATAAACGAATGGATGACCGAAGAATTCTATAATCTTGGTTTTTTTTATGCCGTCTCACTGACTGTTTACAATAATGCAGGAGTTCAGGCTGTAGCAACCACTGAAATAAAAGGGGAAGATGATCTAGGAGGGAAAGGAGAAAGCAGAGAAAAACGTGATGTGTTGATTAATGGAGCTATAACAAAGCGACTGAGCGAACTTCTCAATAATGATGGAATCAAAAAGGCGTTATAGCGATACCGGGATATAACCTTCTATGGGGGATAGGCCGACGGGCCGATAAGCGGGGGCATCCCTCCCCGTTTCCCCTGGTCATTAAACGGGAGCCGAAGAGAGGATGAGGCGATGGTAAAGAAGCAGAACGGAATGATCATAACCCCTGGACTCAGGGAACCCCTTGCTCAGTTCGAGGACGTATGCACTTATTTCAAGCTGTTGCGGAAACCGATCATCATCCGGGGGCCGCGGGGTGTCGGAAAGACACTTTTTGTGCAAAAATTTATAGGGGTGAATCCCAAAGTCACTACGGGAAAGGTCATCCAACGGAACATCGCGGCCCTACAGCCTAATCTCATAGAATCGGAACTCTTCGGGCATGAGAAGGGGGCCTTCACGGGGGCTACAGAGAAAAAAATCGGTCTCTTGGAGCAAGCGGAGGACGGCCTCCTCGTATTAGAGGAGATCGGGGATATTCCCAAATGGGTACAGGCAAAACTCTTGACTGTGTTGGAGGACGGAAATTTTCAGCGAGTTGGCGGAAAGAATAATTTGAATATCGGGCAACTTTGGTTCTTTGGCACAACAAACAAGCCAGACAGAGCTTTCCGGCCGGACTTCCTGGACCGCTTCTATCATTTCAAGGTTCCCGCCATCCACGAACGACGCGGGGACGTCCTCTATTACCTGTGTGGGCTCTTTCCTACACTCTTTGAAGCTTTGACGTCCAAGGAGGTTCTGGAACTCTTGGCGCATCCCTGGCCGGGCGGGGTCCGGGAGATTGAACGAGTAGGTCAGGAAATCGAGATCGGGTTATTAGACGAATCTATCTGTAAAGCGAAGCATGCGGGGGTGTCCTCTCAGCCTTGCCATTCGAGAAGAAAGCGCAAAACTAAAATCTTCCCATCACTCAGCTTCTTGCCTGAATCGGATGCCATCGTTAGGGCAGCAATGCAATGGTTAGAGAACATAACAGAAAAGAAAAGACTCGATTATCTTTCAACAGAAATCCGCCAGGGCTTAAAGAAATATCCGACAGAATTACGGGACGCCCTGAAAGGGGATGTGGGTAAGATAAGGTTGTTCCTTCAAAGACATGGACTGGACATTGAAGAGTCTTCTGTTCGGCCATTCAAGAACGCGAAAGAGCAAGCGGACGGGACAATTCCGGAGGTTGAGCGAGCTTTCGAAGGTTTCAGTCTTTTGGCCTCACTCTTTGCTGGAGCGACTTCACCGAAAAACGCTCTGCGATTGCCTGAAATGCCCCCGGACACGAAGCCGGATTTGTCGGCATACTCCCTGAAAGACCTTCATCGGCGGTATTACGAGGACCTCTTGAGGGCAACGGGTAGGAATCAATCCGAGGCGGCTCGTCGGGCAGGCATCAGCAGATCATGGCTTAATACGCAAGTTAAGAAATTCTGTATAGCGGACACTATGTCCTCTATAACGGACATGATCCCTGCGAGGAAGGATTCCAGCAAGGTGTAGAAAGAAATACCAGACAAAGATAATGACCAAGAATTAAGGGCGGTTAGCGTAATGCTGGCCGCCTTTTTTCGTTATGGCATGGAGGGTGCAATTAAGGAAAGCAAAAAACAGGAGGGTAAACAATCATGACCTTACTGAAAGACAGAGAGGTAGCCGAGCGGACGGGGCTTTCCACGGGAACCCTGGCAAACTGGCGACACCGGAAAATCGGCCCCCGCTTCTTCAAGATCGGTGGGAAGGCTGTCCGGTATGACGCGGCAGACATCGAGGCGTTTTGCAGACAGCGCCCGACACCGACGCGGGACCAACGGGCTTAGGAGGTGGCAAACAGAATGACTCTTCCCGAAACGGGCTTTGTCCGGCTCCCTCAGATTGTAGGAGACCCTAAGGCAAATCCACCGATTCCCGCCGTGATACCCGTCTCGCGTTCGACATGGTGGGCGGGAGTGCGGAAAGGAATTTATCCGCAGCCCGTCAAGCTGTCGATACGGTGCACGGCGTGGAGGGTGTCGGACATCAGGGCGTTAATCGAGGGGAAGCATTGAGCATGGCCAGGGAAATTATCGAACGGCTACCCTCAGACGCCTGCCTTCTATGCGGGGAAGCGCCGGGTGTCGTGGGAATCTTCGTTCCCGATAAACCAATGATGTGGGGAATATCTGCGGGGAAAGCCTTCCGCTATTGCCTGTGTTCAAAGTGCCACCAGAGACCGGACAAGGCGGAGCGCGTTGAAAAGATAATCCGGCACGAACTGGCCGGAGGAGGCGTCACCTATGGGAAGTAACCTACAGGCGGCCCTGGACTATGCAGGGCGGGGTTATTCGGTAATTCCGGTTGGGAGAGATAAGAGGTCTTACATCTCATGGACAGACTTCCAGAAGCGATGCGCCAGGGTGGAAGAGATCCGGGCGTGGTGGACGAAGTGGCCGGGGGCCATGATCGGCATCGTCACGGGGGAAGTCTCAGGGGTGCTCGTTATCGACTGTGACACCCGGGAGGCTTACGAGTCCGTGCAGAAGCTCCTTCCGGATGCTCTGCTCCTGCCCATAGCCAAGACCCCGCGTGGCTGGCATCTGTGGTTTCAGTATCCCAAGGGCAGCGGGATCACCGTTGGCACCAATATCATGCCGGGAGTCGATTTCCGGGGTGAAGGCGGGTACATCATCGCCCCGCCTTCGATCAACGCAGAAGGCAAGCACTACACCTGGCAGGAGGGGCTTTCCCTGGACGAGGTCGCCCCGGCGCCGGCGTCTGTATCTTTATTTAATATTTTAGCAGTTAATATAGAGGGGTGTGGTCAACGGAAACCACAGGAGACCACAAAGACCACAAGTGACCACAACTACTTCACCGAAGGACACAGGGACAACGACCTTTTCCATGCTGCAAATTGTCTAATCAAGGGCGGCTGTGAAATCCCATTTGCTAAACAAGTCCTTGATATATTGGCGATAAACTCAAATCCGCCTTTCCCGAAAAACGAAATCCGAGCGAAAATTGACAGCGCCCTGAAGAGGGCCGAGCGGAGGGAGAGGAACATCGCCGCCGAGGTCAGGGAGTGGGTCGAAACCACAACTGGCTACTTCGAAACCACAACTAACCACAAAGAGCTACAACTAACCACAAAAGAGGAGATCAGGGCGGCGAACATGGCCCTGCTTCGACTTTGTGAAGGCCCCGAGCCGATCTTGGAGAAGCATGGGAACAGGCGCGGATGCTATCGCCGGATAGAAACAGACCTGAATCCCGTAAATTTCCTTTCTGCCCCCACGGATGAATTCCCGGTCAACTGGCCGTTGGAGATCGAGGAGCTTTGCTCACTTTATCCCGGGAACATCGTCATTGTTGCCGGGAGCAAATCAGCGGGTAAGACCGCCTTTCTGTTGAACGTCGTCCGGATGAATCAACACCGGCACGATATTGTCTATCTCAATTCGGAAATGGGAGACACCGAATTCCGAAAGCGCCTTGAACTGTTCGAAAAAACACCTCTGTCATTCTGGAAATTCCGCCCCTATCACCGAGCCGGTAACTTCGCGGATCTTATCACACCAGAACGAAAGATCTTCATCATCGACTTTCTGGAAATCCATGATGAATTCTGGAAGGTCGCCAAGATGATTCAGGAGATTCATAAAAAGATGAAAGATGGAATCTGCATCATTGCTTTGCAGAAAGCAGAGGGGAAGGACGATGGACGGGGCGGCGACTTCTCAAAAGAAAAAGCCCGACTTTATCTGTCCCTTGATTACCTGGCGGACCAGAAGGTCAACCGGATCAAGATCACCGATGCGAAGGCATGGCGAACAGGCAGGAACCCGCGTGGGCTCCATCGGACCTATAAACTCTTTGGTGGGTCGAAGTTTGAAGCCACCAGCGAATGGACAGAATGAAGGCGGGAAACGAGATGAGCACACCCGAAATGAGAAAGCTGTGGCGGCAATGGTGCCGGGATCGGCGGAGACCCTTCCCAGAGGATTGTCGAGGTATGACTTGTGGAGCCATGACCAGGAACGGAACCGCCTGCATTTGTAAGCGCCTGTATGAGAACGGCAGGTGCAAGTATCACGGGGGGCTCAGCACCGGGCCGAAAACCGACGAAGGCAAAAGGAGGGCTTCGTTGAATTGGCTCACGCGGAAGATCTTCGCAAAGTAACGAACCCATGAAAGATGATTTAGACCGGCATAAGAACGAACCCACACACAACGCAATGAGCAACAGCAACCTATAAAAACAAGAGCATACACATCAAAGGGAGGTATTCAAAATGACAGAAGAAAACGAAGCAAAAGGGACGTTCAAATACGAACAGGACAGCAAACGCTTTCACCGCTACACCCTAGAAGCGGACGGCGGGATTGTCGGGATGATCTACTTTCCGAAGGATACCACGATCCCGGAGGCCGTCACCTTGAAGCGGAAGGACCGGGGAAAAGCCGGAGATTGAAGGATTGGCAAGGATTCGCAAACGTACGCGCGCCCGCGCCCGCGATGCAGGAAGAGGGAGTGCCCCGCAGGAATTTCAGGATTATTCAGGATTTCGCCCGGATGAGCTTTTGCATAACTATCCGAGTATCCTGCCGCTTTCAGTGCTTCTGTCGTTGGCGTCCCATTGAGGATTTCGCCGCACCCATGTGCGCGCACGATACAACAGGGAAGGAGATTAAGCGATGACACCAGGGCAAGCGATCAGGACTTACTGTGTCCATTGTTGCGGCGGACAGAACGCGAGGGTAGCCGGATGCGACGGCGACGAGACGGCAAGTGGGAAGGTTTCCTACCGTGTGGGTTTCATCCCCACCGGCTTGGAAAGGGTCGTCCGTCCGTCCGGCTAATCCGCCAATTCTGTCTTGCCTGCCAGGGCGGAAAGGCAGATTTCGTGAGGGCCTGCATCAAGCCTGCCTGTGTCCTCTATCCGTTCCGCATGGGCAAGAATCCGAACCGGGTAGGAACCGGGTGCAAAGACCGGGAATGGATGGTCTCAATTAGTCCTGCAAATCCCCACGGGAGCCGACAGATTGACGGCTATTTTCAACGATGCCTACCGGGGATGGGGGAACGCCCGTCTATTGTCACTTCATAGTCTGTACGGAGGAGTAAATAATGAACGGTTCTATTCTCTCAAGCATGATGAGCAGTCTTCCTAATCCGGATTGGGATGTTCTCGGCGGAGGTCCCCAAGGTGCCGGAGCCACAGGTGCAGCTCCCACGACCATTACGGAAACACCGACCCCCGCGACCGCCGACACTACGGACTATTCGTCCATTATCTCGGACCTCCGGGGAATCGCGCAGAACGGCTATGTCAGTAACGACGCCTACCGGGACTACGTTCTAAGCACCAGGGGGACCGACCAGGGGAATCTTCTCGGAGAATTTCTGTCGAGCCTCAAGAGCCCCGGAACATGGGACACCGACACAGAGGGCGGAACCTTTGTCAATGCCGCATTTAACCCGTTCAGGAGCCCTACGGAATGGAACAAGGATTTAGCCCTGAATCTCGCCTACCGAAACACGATGGGCAATACCGGCGATTGGGGCCACGACCTTGTGCGAAACTCGGTGAATGTCCTCGGTGACATTATCCCCGGCGTTTTCGGATCATATGTAGGCGGTCCTCTTCTTGGAGCAGCTCTAACCGGCCTCAAAAAGGCGGGCGACACCGCGGGAAAGGGCGGCAGCATAGGTGATGTTGCAAAGTCTGGGCTTAGTAGCGCGATAATCGGCGGGGCGGCATCCTACGCCGGGGGTCTGGCAAGCGACTTTTTCTCCGGTGCTGCCGATGTTGGCGGCGCACTCGATCAGGGATGGAGTTCTACCGGAATGCCCACGGAAGGGATGCTTTCGAGCACACCACAGGGCAATATCCTGTCGGGTTTTGCCGGGGATCTGGCACGCACCGGAACAAAAATAGGACTCAACAACATCCTTTCCCAGCTGTTCGGCACGGATTCGCAGAACATCATTTCCAATACCGGGACCACGGCGACAACCGAAGCGGCGGCGGCTGAACCTACCTCTATCGCAGACGCCATGACGAGCAGCGCTACGACTTCCGCAGCCACGACGACAAATTCCGGTTCCGCCATGCTCAAGTACCTGTCTGAAATGGCCTCTGCCATGGGCGGCGGGAACATCGGTCGCCTCAAAAAAAGCGCGGGGATGATCTAACGCCTTCTGAAGCCATTCTCCGACAAGCTGAAGTTCATCAACGCGACGAACGGGAACAACGGCGTTCTGAACGCCACGCTGTTCTACTAGGGGATGTACGGGGGGATCAGATCGACCATGGTTTTCCAGAAGTCGTCCCAACTGAATTTATACGCATCCCGTTCCTCCTTTGTGGGTTCGCGGTACTTGTCGGGCGGCACGTCGGGAGCTTCGACCAAGGCGGCGTTGGCGGCGTGTTCGGTGCGGGGTGCGGGTTGAACGGATTCTTTAGCAACTTGTCGCGGCGGGCACTTTTCGACCTCCCATTCAACGCAGGTTTCGATGCCCTTGGAAGGCGTGATGTACGTGGAAGCGGGAGTGGGGGCAGCTTCGTACTTTACTGAGGTAGAAGCACAGCCGAGAAAAAACGTGAATATGAGGACCGAAAGGACAGCGCAAAGAGCTTTCATTTTTCGCCTCCTGTGGACCGATTCGCAATATTGTAGATTCTTAATCCCTCAAATCGCCGCTTGCACAAGCCATGAACTCGAAAACAAGAAGAAAGTATGGCAGAAGGCCGTGGAGACCGCCCCGGAGGGCAAGGTCACGGCGGCGCACGTTGGAGCCTTCTCAAAGTGAATACTGAGCCAAAGGCCAAAAGGCCGATTATGAATATCTGGATGAAGACAATGTTCCATGCGATTCTATAATCATCTGGTTGAGCTAACATGACATATTTATCTGTTTCCAAATTCCTGTATTTCTCATAGAGAATACGATCATGGTTGAGTGGAGCAGATAGAATGAAATCATGTCTTACATATGTCCATGGAACAGAATAATGTCTATCTGGAATATCGTCTAACGAAGGTGCCTGATATGACGAAGGCGAATCAAGTTTTATGCTTCCTTTCTTAACAATTATTACACCTTCTTTTTTCTTGAAATGAGAAATCGTGAACCTTGAATAGCCATAAGGCGGGTATAAAAGAGATAGGATCATGAGAACAACGGCAATCCAGATAACAGCAACCTCTGCTTTGCTATATTTCCTACATTGGTTCATTTACTAATTCTCCCCGGAGCTTATCGAGACATCCACCATCCAAGCCCCACCCGGCAATTAGTGAGACGAGCGGGACCGTCACCGGGATAGGATATATCCAGAGACCCAAAGCGATCCACGCAGTGTTGCAGATAACCTGTATGGCCTTATTGTACTCTTGAAAGAGGAGCGCTCTATTGATTTGACGGCGGAAAAGATTACGAAGAAACCAAACCCAGAAAGCTATGCCAATTGTAAACAGCACGGAACCAACCAACAACCTGACGGTATGCATGGTGTCCCTCCGCAAATATTGGGGCTGTTACGCCTGACAAAAGCTATTTCTTTTTCGGTTGTGGCTTTGATGTTTCGATATTTTTCAGACCTTCTTCTATGAGCTTGCGAACGGCCTCTGCCCGTGAAGGAATGCGGTTCCCATAGCGGAAATCCTCAATCCGCTGCAAAAGATCGTCTTCCAGGGTAATTAATACTTTCGGTTTTTCTGTTGGCATGATGCCTTATACCCTATCCCGGCGGAAGGGGCAACATGATTGCTTGACATTATCCCATACAAGGGGATATAGGGATCTAAAATATCTCCAAGATAGGGTGGGCTAGTATACAATAACAATCCCCGAAGATCCCCGGCGCGGTGACGCCCGGGCGGGATGCCCTATCCCGGGAGAGATCTTCGGGGGTTTTTCATTTCAAAGGAGGTAACTATGGGCAAGGTAGCCGTTTCATCAGAAAAAAAAGCCATGCAGGACAGCGCCGCGAATCTGCTGGATGCCGTTTGGAAACTGCGAGCAATGGCGACTCTGGTCTATCATGATCGGGGGCAACAGCAGGGTGACTTGACCTTAGACGCATCGGCAGCCGAGGGCGTTTCGCTGATTCTCAATCAGCTTGCGGACGAAATCCGGGACAATTCTGACAACATTTCCGATAGCATCAGGGATTGCACGAAAAGAGGAACCGAAGATGAAAAAGACGGGTGAGGCGACGGCGATTCAGACGGAAAACGGAACCATGGTCATGGAGAAGGCCGCTATGAACAGTATTGAGACAGCGCTGTATCAGATTCACGGGCTGGCAGACCTTCTTGACGAGGCAGCACAGAATTTCACAGGCACCGTGAAAAACGAAACATCAGATCCGCTCTCTACCCTTGCAATGGTGATCCGGGAAAAGGCCGAATACTGCCTTGGACAAATTCCCGACTTTATTTAGCGCTTCACGTGGAGGGACATAACACAACCTGCCGAGAAAAATCAGAGAAAGGAGAATCATCATGGGTGAAGCAGATAAGGTCATTGAAAGCCTTTGGCGTGCTGCCTGGAAACTCAACGGGGTTGCGGGACTGTTTAAGGCAGATGGTGATGATGGCCGGATGCTGGAAAAAGACGAATCAGACGGGCTTTACTGGCTCCTTAAGGAGATCGCCGAAGAGATCATAGGAAACGCCGATTTGATCGCGACGGTAAAACAGCCGAGTTGAAGGGGGTGCCGGAATGAGCAAGACCAAATTGATTCTTTCAAGGGAGGAAGAAGGTACACTGATTGACGGTCTGAACTTCATGAGGGGCTACTTGGATATGATTTACAATTCTTGCTTGGCCTTGGACGGACTTGAAAACCTGGACAGTGAAGGGCTTATGTCGATTACAGGAGATGCACGGATGAAATTGAATGCGGTAAAGGATGTGTTCGACAGGTTGAACGCGGGTGAAGGGAATTGAACCCTCAACCACAAAACACAGAACGCGGGAATATGGATACACTGGACATACTACCCTAGAGACACGAAAGGAAGGTGCCGTATGCCGCCGAGAATCAAGGAATACACGCTTAAGGACAAGGACTTCACGCTTTCAACAATTGACGCCCTCAAGCTGACCCCCCTGGAAGGATACATACGCATCATTGACGAGTATCTTTTCGAGGACCTGAAGATCCCCCAGCTTGGGGGTAACGGTGAACTGGTTGTCTCCCTTCTCTATGACATGAAGGGGAGAATTGAGGACATCAGGGAAATACTTGAAAACCTTGACGGCGAGTTGGACGAAATCAGGGCTGGGAAGCTCATTCTCACACAGGCGGGGGATGCAGCCCGCGAACCGGCAGTAGCTGCGGCGTAAGGTGCGGCAGGATTTGAACCTGCGACACCCTGCTCCCAAAGCAGGAGAAAAACGAGGGGGTCAACCGGAGGGTTGATTCCCTTTTTTCTTTTTTCGGTCCATGGTAAAGGGGCCGTAGCGGGTTCGATATGGGGATACATTTGGGTGTATCTTGGATTTTGTCACAATAATATATGTATTATTACGGATAGTTGAGAATCTAATATAATGGACCCGTCGGACTTCGACTATTTCCTGCCCCCCGAGCAGATCGCCCAGGAACCGGCGGCGGAGCGCGACCGGTCGCGCCTGCTGGTGGTCCGGCGGGACCGGGACGGGCTGGAGGAGCGAGTCTTCGCGGACCTCCCGGAATTTCTACAACCGGGAGACGTCCTGGTCGTCAACGACTCGCGGGTCATCCCGGCACGGCTGAACGGGCGGCGGGAGACCGGTGGAGCCGTGGAGATCCTGCTTCTCCCGCTTCCGGCGGGAGCGGATCCGGAGGGACGAACCTGGGAGGCCCTCCTCCGGCCGGCCCGCCGACTCCGGCCGGGCGACCGGATTCTCCTCCCGGAGGGGGCCGGCGCGGAGATCGTAGAGCGCATCTCCGACAAGAAATGGCAGGTCCGGTTTCACACCGGGGAGCCCCTCGACGCCTACCTCGACAGGATCGGAAGGCCTCCCCTGCCGCCGTACATCCGCCGGGATCCCGGCGATCCCGGAACGGCATATGACCGTGAGCGCTACCAGACCGTATACGCCCGTCCCCCCGGCTCCGTGGCAGCCCCCACGGCGGGCCTTCACTTCACCCCGGCGGTTTTTGCGGAGTTGGAGAAGAAGAAT
This sequence comes from Deltaproteobacteria bacterium HGW-Deltaproteobacteria-19, assembly GCA_002841865.1. Taxonomy (GTDB): domain Bacteria; phylum Desulfobacterota; class Syntrophia; order Syntrophales; family PHBD01; genus PHBD01. The sequence continues at coordinate 4,474 of PHBD01000013.1, read as the reverse complement.
ATTCCCGTGGCGCACCTGACCCTGCACGTGGGATACGGGACCTTCCAGCCGCTGCCGGATGGTCCGCTGGAAAACGCAGGCCTGGACGCGGAACATTACGAACTGACTTCGGAAACGGCCCGCCTGATCAACGATGCCCGGCGCGTGGTGGCCGTCGGGACGACCTCCACCCGTGTCCTGGAGACCCTGGCCGACGAGAACGGGCGAGTGGCCGCCGGGGAGGGATACACAGACCTGTTCATCCGACCCGGACACCGGTTCCGCTGCGCCGGGGCCATGGTGACGAACTTTCACCTCCCCCGGTCGTCTCTTTTCATCCTGGTCTGCGCCTTCGCCGGGACGGAACGGATGAAGGAGGCCTACCGCCGGGCTGTGGAGGACGGATTCCGGTTTTACAGTTATGGGGATGCGATGCTGATCCTGTGAATATAAGCGGCTGTTGAAAAAAGGCGTCTGCCGCGTTGCCCTCATCCCACTCCGCTCGACGTACCGACAAATACTGTAAAAACAGCTTGAAGGTTGTCCATGACAGAACCAGGCTTTGAACTGTTAAAAGAAGACGCCGGGACCAAGGCCCGGCTGGGGCGGATCGCCACGCCCCACGGAGAGATCCGGACACCCGCGTTCATGCCCGTGGGGACCCAGGGGACCGTGAAGGGCCTCCTGCCCGAAACGGTCCGGGAACTCGGCGCCGACATCATCCTGGGGAACACATATCATTTGTATCTCAGGCCCGGACATGAACTGATCCGCCGTCTCGGGGGCCTTCACCGGTTCATGAACTGGCCCGGCCCGATCCTCACCGACAGCGGCGGGTTCCAGGTCTTCAGCCTCGGGGCCCTCCGGAAGATCACCGAGGAGGGGGTCGCCTTCCAGTCCCACATCGACGGTTCTCCGTACTCCCTCACCCCCGAATCCGCCGTGGCCATCCAGGAGGCCCTCGGCTCGGATATCATGATGTGCCTCGACGAGTGCACACCCTACCCGGTCACGGTCCGGGAGGCCCGCGTCTCCATGGAGCGGACGAACCGCTGGGCCCGGCGGTCCCTTTCGGCCCGAACGAACCGCATGCAGATGCTCTTCGCCATCGTCCAGGGAGGGATGTATCCGGACCTGCGCCGTCAGGCCCTGGAGGAACTGGCGGCGCTCGATTTCGAGGGCTACGCCCTGGGAGGCGTCAGTGTCGGGGAACCGAAGGATATGATGGAAGAAATCGTGAGCAGGACGGCTCCCCTGCTGCCCCGGGACAAGCCCCGCTACCTGATGGGTGTGGGGACCCCCGCCGACATCGTCCGGAGCGTCTCCGCCGGCATCGACCTTTTCGATTGCGTGCTCCCCACACGATGCGCAAGGAATGGATTATTATTTACAAACACCCAAAAGGTTGTTATAAAGCACGCCCGCTGGCGGGAGGATGAGTTTCCCCTCGACGAAACGTGTGACTGCTATACCTGCAGGAACTACTCGAGAGCTTACCTCCGGCATCTCTACATGGCCCGGGAGATCCTGGCCATGGTGCTCAACACGATCCACAACGTCCGGTTCTATCTTCGTCTGATGGAACGGATCCGTGAAGAGATCCGGCAGGAGAACTATTCGGTCTGGCAGCGGGAGTTTCTGGACCGGTGGGAAGACGGACCGGCGGGGGATACCGGGGAAAAGACGGATATCCCCGAATAAAACTGGGAGGATATTTTCGTGATCGAAAACGCATATGCCATGGGGTTGCCCGGGGGCGGAGCCGGAGGCGGGGACTGGAGCTTCTTCATCATGATGGGCGTCCTGTTCGCCATCTTCTATTTCCTGCTCATCCGTCCCCAGATGAAACAGCAGAAGGAACACAAGGACATGCTGGCCAACCTGACCCACGGAGACCTCGTCATCACCTCCGGGGGAATCCAGGGTAAAGTGACCGCCATCGCGGACAACGTGATAACCCTGGAGATAGCCGAGAAGGTGAGGATCAAGGTGGGCAAGAGCTTCATCACCGCCGTCATCCAGAAGGCCGGGAAGGAATCGAAGGAATAATCAGGGGGTCATGTCATGATCAAGAGCATCCGCATCCGTGTCGCCATTACCGTCCTCATCTGCCTGGGGGCGCTTTTCTACCTGACTCCGACCCTGGTCCCGGACCTTCCCGATTTCTGGAAAAAGAACCTTCCCTCGGACCGGATCCACCTGGGACTGGACCTGCAGGGAGGGATGCACCTCGTCCTGGAAGTGGACACCGCGAAGGCCCTTGAAGGCACCATGGAGCGCACGACCAACGATCTGAAGGACAACCTGATGGACAAGCGCGTCCGCTTCCGCAACATCGAGCGGACAAAGGCGGGCATCAGCCTGGAACTGCCGGATCCCGCCTCCCGGGGGGCCTTCGACAAGATCCTGAAGGACAGCTACCCCGACCTGGAAGTGGCCAAATCGGAGACCAAGGAAGGCCGGGATCTGGTGACCCTGAAGATCAAGGACAAACGGGTAGCGGAGATGAAGAAGTTCATCGTCGAGCAGAGCCTGGAGACCATCCGGAACCGGGTGGACCAGTTCGGCATCTCCGAACCGGAGATCATGCCCCAGGGGGAAGACCGGATCGTTGTCCAGCTTCCGGGTGTCAAGGATCCCTCCCGGGCGAAGAACCTGATCGGCAAGACGGCGCTCCTGGAGTTCAAGCTTCTCGACGAGGAGCATTCCCTGGATGAGGCCCTCAAGGGCAACGTTCCCGAGGGGAGCGTGGTTCTCCATGGCTACAGGGTGGAACCGGAATCGGGGCGCCGCACCGATGTGCCTTACCTCGTCCGGAGCAAGACCCTCATGACCGGCGGAGCGCTGGAGAACGCCCAGGTCAAGATCAGCGACCGCTTCGGTGCGGCCTACGTGGGCATCAAGTTCAACAGCCAGGGGGCCATCGAGTTCGAGCGGATCACCGGGGAGAACGTCAAGAAGAAACTCGCCATCGTGCTGGACGGCGTCGTCCACTCGGCTCCGGTCATCCAGGAGAAGATCTCCGGCGGCCAGGCCCAGATCACGGGAACCTTCACCATGGACGAGGCCAAGGATCTGGCCATCGTCCTCAGGGCGGGAGCCCTGCCGGCGCCGGTCGTCATTCTGGAAGAGCGGACCGTGGGACCCTCCCTGGGCCAGGATTCCATCAACAAGGGGCTCTGGTCCGTCGCCATCGGCGGCCTCCTGGTGATCCTGTTCATGGGCATCTATTACAAGTGGTCCGGCCTCATCGCCAACAGCGCCGTCCTTCTCAATATCATCCTCCTCATGGGGACCCTGGCGGCCTTCAAGGCCACCCTGACCCTGCCGGGCATCGCCGGAATCGTTCTTGTCATCGGTATGGCCGTGGACGCCAACGTGCTCATCTTCGAGCGGATCCGCGAGGAGCTGCGAAACGGGAAGACCGCCAAGATGGCTGTTGATGCGGGCTACGGCAAGGCATTCCTGACGATCCTCGACTCGAACGTGACGACCCTCATCGCCGCCCTGTTCCTGTTCGGCTTCGGGACGGGTCCGGTCAAGGGCTTCGCTGTGACGCTCACCATCGGCATCATCGCAAGCATGTTCACCGCCGTCTTCGTGACCCGGATCGTCTTCGACCACTTTGTCCTGAACAGGAAAATATCCAGGATCAGCGTATGAAACCGGGGCAGCGCGCATCCCGGACGTACTTATCTTCATTGAGGAGCACCGCATGGAACTGATCAAAGCGGGAACCAACTTCGATTTCATTGGTAAGATGAAAATCGCCTTCGGCATATCCCTGGCGCTGATCGTCATCAGCATTGCCTCCATCGTCTGGCACGGAGGGCTGAACTACGGCATCGACTTCGCCGGGGGAACCATCGTCCAGATCAAGTTCCAGCAGGAGCCGGCGCCGGAGAAGATCCGGGCGGCCTTCAGGCCCATCGGCCTGGAGGGGAGCATCATCCAGCAGTACGGAGAGAACGAGGTGGTGGTACGCATCGCCGAGTCGTCCACGGACAGCAAGGGAACCAGCGACAAGATCCAGGAAGCCCTGACCGCCGCCCTCGGGGCGGGCACCTTCGACATTCGCCGGGTCGAGTTCGTGGGGCCCAAGGTGGGAAAGGACCTGACGAAAAAGGCACTCCTGGCGATCTTCTTTTCCTGGGTCGGCATGCTTGTCTACATCGCCCTCCGGTTTGAATTCCGTTACGGCGTAGGGGGAATTCTCGCCCTGGTGCACGACACAATCATTACGATCGGAGCAATGTCGCTCCTGGACAAGGAATTCGACCTCACCATCGTGGCGGCACTGCTCACGATCATCGGTTATTCCATCAACGACACCATCGTCGTCTTCGACCGGATCCGGGAGAATGTCCGGAAGAACATCAAGCAGGACCTGGCCACGGTGATCAATTCCAGCATCAACGAAACCCTGAGCCGGACGATCCTGACCTCCATGACGGTCTTCATCGTCCTGGTGGCACTCTTCTTCCTGGGAGGAGCG
>PHBD01000050.1 GCA_002841865.1 Deltaproteobacteria bacterium HGW-Deltaproteobacteria-19 | reverse complement strand
GCTCGACGACGCCCTGCCCTATCTGCCGATCTTTCTGGACGAGGACCCGCCCCGCTCCGCCGAGGCCGAAGCCCTTCTCATGACTCCGGATGGCCGAACCGTCCTGAACGCGCTCCGGGAGAGCCTTCGGGAGGTTGCGGGCGTGGATCCCTGGTACGGGCCGCTCATCCACCGGATCCAGGAGCGGACGGGACTCAAGGGCCGAAAGCTTTTTCTCCCCATTCGGGCGGCCGTCACGGGCCAGATCAAGGGACCGGAACTGGAGAAGATTCTTGTCTGGCTGGGCCTGGAAGCCGTGCTGAAGCGGGTGGAACAGGGAATGACAGAATGACCCGTTTCCGCCGGCAGGCAGGGAGGGTGTGCCGACTCTCCGCTCCGGTTCTGACGCCGATACATCGCTGAGCGCTGCCTATCATACAACATCCCGTCATTGCTTAATTATCTCCAAATCTACGCCCTTTCTGCCAGAAAAAATGCCTGCAATTGTACCTGCTCCTATCCAGTATGAGTAAGCCCTGGGGACCTTCGCTCCGACACAGGGTAGTCGGACCGGACAATAGAGCATACCCCCTCCCCCTGTTTCCCTAACGAAAGGGATTTGCGGGCCAGGAGCTCCCCTATCACCCTACCCATGCGATTTTCCCGATGCCGGCTTAATAATTTCTCTTGATTCTTGAGAATTTCTATGGTATCCGGTGCCATCCTTGATGGGTGGTGGCTTTCCGAACCTACCAGGGTGAAGGTCATTGATAACGTTTTTGTTTTCTGATCCCGGCTCATGAAAGCCAGAGGCTGCGGGGTTCCGGTTCGTTTCGGACCGGGGGAAACACATAATCGTTGGGATGACGCTGCCGCAAGGGCAGCCTTTAAAACCAAGAAAGGGGGATGTACAGGCATGACGAAGGCAGAACTGATCGGGGCAATCGCAGGAGAAGCAGGTATCACGAAAGCGGCAGCGGGCAAAGCGCTGGATGCCTTCATGGGCGCCGTGGCGAAGGAACTCAAGAAAACCGGCAAGCTGGGACTCGTTGGTTTTGGTACGTTTTCCGTGATCAAGCGGAAGGCCCGCGAGGGAAGAAATCCGCAGACCGGAAAAGCCATCAAGATTCCCGCGAAGAAGGTCGTGAAGTTCAAGGCCGGCAAGGGTCTGGGAGACAAGGTGAAATAACGTCCCACCTGTAGATGATTGAAGAAGCCGAACCCCGGGAGGGATATCCTCCCGGGGTTCTTTTTTTGTGCTCCCCAAGCCCCCGTGACAACCCACGCGCCCCGGAACAAGCCGTCCAGCCGCGGGGGCGAAAGGCGACCTTCCGTGGCCGCATTGACAGCCCTGCCTCATATCTGCTATAGGGCGGCAACACTTTAGAGATTGCAGAGGTTTTGACGTGACGAAGAAACGGATCCTGAGCGGTATGCGCCCCACGGGGAAACTGCACCTGGGAAATCTGCACGGGGCCCTGGAAAACTGGGTCCGTCTCCAGGAGCATGGCGATTACGATTGTTTCTACTTCGTCGCCGACTGGCACGCCCTCACCAGCGACTATGCCAGCACCGAAGAGATCCGCGCCAACTCCATCGAGATGGTGATCGACTGGCTGAGCGCCGGCCTTGATCCGGAGCGGAGCACCCTCTTCGTCCAGTCTTCCATCCTTCTCCATGCCGAGCTCTTCTTGCTGCTGTCGATGATCACGCCCCTAGCCTGGCTCGAACGAAATCCGACCTACAAAGAAATGAAGGCGGAACTGGCCCAGAAGGACCTGTCTACCTTCGGCTTCCTGGGCTACCCGGTCCTGCAGGCGGCGGATATCATTCTGTACAAGGCCTATGGCGTACCCGTCGGGGTCGATCAATTGCCCCATGTCGAACTGACGCGGGAGATCGCGCGTCGGTTCAACTTTCTCTACCGCGAAATTTTCCCGGTCCCGGAGCCCCTGCTCACGGAGATCCCAAAGCTGCTGGGCATCGACGGCCGCAAAATGAGCAAATCCTACGAAAACTCGATCTACCTGTCCGACCGGGGGGACGCGCTGAAACGGAAGGTCATGGCCATGTTCACGGACCCGCAGCGGCAGAGGAAGAAGGACCCGGGCCGCCCGGAACTCTGCAATGTCTTCACGTTTCACCAGCTCTACACACCTCCGGAGGAATGGGAGGCCATCGCCGCCGACTGCCGTTCCGCAGCGATCGGGTGCATCCAATGCAAAGGCCGCCTGGCGGAGCGGATCGCCCAGCGGATGGCCCCCGTTCATGAACGGCAGGAATATTTCCGCAGCCATCCCGAATGGGTTCGAGAAATCATCGAGGACGGCAACAGCCGGGCCCTCCGCGTCGCCTCCACCACCATGGCGGAAGTGCGGGACGCGGTCCGGATCGGCTTCTGATCATGGATCCGCTGGCGAAATGAGCTACGAAGTCCGGCTGGACATCTTCCAGGGACCGCTGGATCTCCTTCTGTACCTCATCAAGAAGAACGAGATCGACATCTACAACATCCCCATCGCCCTGATCACCCAGCAGTACCTGGAAACCCTGGAATGGATGAAATCGCTGAACCTGGACCTGGCGGGGGAGTATCTCGTTCTGGCCTCCACGCTCCTTTTGATCAAGTCCCGGATGCTTCTGCCGGACGATTCCCCGGAAGGCGCCGGTGAAGATGAGACCGGGGAGGACCCCCGTCAGGACCTGGTGAGGCAGCTCCTGGAGTACCAGGCCTTCAAGGAAGCGGCACTGGATCTGGACGGCCGGCCCTGGCTGGAGCGGGACGTCTTCAAGCGGGGATCCTACCCGGATCTGCCTCCGGCGGGAACGGAAGAGGAAACGATCGCGGAGGTCGGCATCGTCGAGCTGGTGGATGCCTTCCGGCGGGTCATTTCCTCCCTGGAAAAGGAGGAGCTGATGCAGATCAACTCCGAGAAGCTCTCCGTCACCGACCGGATCAACGAGATTCTCGAAAGGCTCCGGGAGGCGGGACAGGTCAGCTTTCAGGAGCTCCTTGAGGGCGGACGGGACCGCCGGCGGATTGTCTATACGTTCCTGGCTATTCTGGAACTGATGAAACTGCGGATGATCAAGGCGTACCAGACCGGGCCGTTCGGACCGATCCGGATTTTCCCGGCTGTGGAGGAGGAACCCGATGGAGCATGACAAGGCCCTCGTGGAGGCGCTCCTGTTCGCCGCCGAGACCCCGATATCCCTGGACAGGCTCCGGGAGATCCTCGACATGCCGAAAGAGGCCGTCCAGGCGGCGGTCCTCGATTTGCAGCGGGAATACCAGGAACGGCGCGGCGGGTTCACCCTGGAAGAGGTCGCGGGGGGATTCCAGTTCCGGACCCTCCCGGAATACAGCGCCTCGATCCGGAAAATGAAAGGCCGCGGTCCCTCATCCCTGACGCCGGCGGCCCTGGAGACCCTGGCGGTGGTCGCCTACAGGCAGCCCATCGTCAAGGCCGATATCGACCGCGTTCGCGGCGTCGACGCCGGAGGAACTCTCAAGGGACTTGTTGAAAAGAAGCTCGTCCGCATCGTCGGCCGAAAAGACGTGCCGGGAAAACCCATTCTTTACGGAACAACCCGCAGATTCCTGGAGATCTTCGACCTTCAGGATCTTGCCGAGCTGCCGACACTCCGCGAGTTCGGCGAGTTGGCTGAATAGACCGCCATGGCAGAAGAACGAATCCAGAAGATCCTTGCCCGTTCCGGTGTATCCTCGCGTCGGAAGGCAGAAGAACTGATCCTGCAGGGGAGGATCACCATCAACGGCGTGATCAGCAGCGAATTGGGATCCAAGGCAGATGCCGTGCGGGATGACATCCGCGTGGACGGTCGACGGATCATGCCGGAGGAGACCCTGCTCTACCTGATGCTTCACAAACCGGCGGGAACCGTGACCAGCCTCCATGATCCGGAGGGCCGGCCGGTCATCCGGAATCTGCTGGAGGACCGGCTCGAGCGCCTGTTTCCCGTGGGGCGGCTGGACTACGACTCGGAGGGCCTCCTGCTGTTGACGAATGACGGCCAGTTCGCCCTTCGGGTGGCCCATCCGCGTTACCGCGTACCGAAAACCTATCGGGTCAAGGTACGGGGATCCCTTCCTCCCAAAGTCATGAGAAAACTGGAAGAGGGAATCGATCTCCCCGACGGAAGCTTTGTTCCCGACGCGGTGGCCATGGAGGGGAAGAACCCCAAGAGCACGTGGATCCAGATCGTTGCCACGGAGGGGAGAAACCGTGTGATCCGCAGGGCCCTGGAGGCACTGGGATACCCCGTCCAGCGGTTGATCCGCGTGGCCATCGGGGGGGTCCAGCTCGGGAACCTGGCGGAAGGGAAGTCACGGCCCCTGAAGACGAACGAGATCCGTCAGTTGCTGTCTTACGCGGAACACCCAGGAGAAAAAAGCCCCGCCAAACCGGCAGGATCGAGGGGCAAAATCGCTTCCGGGCAGAAGCCCCATGGCCGGAAGGATGGAGACGGCTCCCGGAAAAGACCGGAAGGAAGGACCGCCGGCAGTCGCTCCCGGAATAGGCAGACCGGCAAGCCCGATTGATTGAGTGAGTGAGCGGAATGCGACCGCATCGGCGCCGTAAAATTCGCTTGACATTCCGGGAAAAATCAATAATAGTCGCCGAAAAAATAAAACATATCCTCAAGTTAATCAATTTATCCCAATATCTGCAAGGCATGAGCACTCATCGGAAGGAGGTTTTATGAATAAGTCCGGTCTTATCGAAGCATTAAGCAAGCGGGAGAATCTGACGGAAAAGAAGGCAACCGACGTCATCAACTTGATTTTCAAAGGTTTCACCGATGAGCTGAAAAAAAGCGGCCGGATCGAGATCCGGGGATTCGGCAGCTTCGTGGTGAGAAAATACGAGGCCTATACCGGACGCAATCCCAAGACCGGCCGGAGCATTCAGGTATCGCCGAAGAGACTGCCCTTCTTCAAGGTGGGGAAAGAGCTCAAGGAAAGAGTGGACGGAGAGGAATAATCCCTTATTGTTCAGGGATTTCCAGATACAAACGCAATATTCGTCTCAATGGAAGGGGGTCGTTCGCCGATCCCCTTTTCTTTTCCGGTTATGCGCCGCTTTTCCGTTACCCATATCCTGCTCTTCGTCGTCACATTCATCACGACGCTCCTGGCAGGCGCCCTGCAGCAGGGTGTGAATCCTCTGGAGGACCCCCTCTCCGTTTGGAAGGGACTTCCGTTTTCCCTCACTCTTCTTTTCATCCTTGGAGCCCATGAGTTCGGGCATTACGCGATGGCCCGTCGGCACGGCATCGATGTAACGCTGCCCTATTTCATCCCGGCACCGTCCATCATCGGGACCTTCGGGGCCTTCATCCGGATGAAGACCCCCATCCCGGACCGAAGGGTCCTCCTGGACGTCGGCGCCGCAGGCCCCCTGACGGGACTGATCGTCTCCATCCCGATCCTCCTCGTCGGCCTGTTTCTCTCCAACACGACGGCCGCTCCCCCGGAAGGACAGGGCATTGCCCTGGGTAGTTCCCTCCTCTTCAGCCTGCTGACCTGGCTCGTCCACGGCTCGACACCGGACGAGATGAACCTGGTTCTCCATCCCATGGCCTTCTCCGGTTGGATCGGCCTCCTGGTGACATGCCTTAACCTGCTCCCGGTCGGGCAACTCGATGGGGGACACGTGGCATATGCCGTTCTGGACCGGAAGCAGAAGCACCTGTCCACCATCGTCGTGGCGGTCCTCCTGATCCTGGGGTTCACCGGGTGGACGGGCTGGCTCGTCTGGGGGGCTATCCTGGTCGTCCTGGGAGTCCATCACCCGCCGGTCCTGTACGACTGGATTCCGCTCGACCGGCGCCGGCGTATCATTGGCTGGATTACCCTGGTGCTGTTCGCGGCGACGTTTATTCCCGTCCCGTTTCGGGATTTCTAAGCCATTATTCCCTCTTCCCGAAAGCTGAAGAACCTGTTCTCTCCCACAATCAGGTGGTCGTGAATGAGAATGTCCAGGGCCCTGGCCGTTTCCTGGAGGGTCCTGGTGAGTCGGATATCAGCATCCGATGGCTTGACGTAACCCGACGGGTGGTTGTGAACGAGGATCAGCGCCGAAGCCTTGCGCTTGAGGGCATTTTCAAGGACCTTCCGGGGATAGACGACGGCCTGGTTGACGATGCCCTCCTGGATCGTCTCGATGTCGATGATCCGGTTCCGGGCATCCAGGTAGACGACGGAGAAGCGCTCGTCCTTGAGGCCCCCCATGCTGGTACGGCAATAGTCGAGGAGCTCCGCCGTGCAGGTGACCTGGGGCTTTTCGACGGCTTTCTGCCGGAGATAGAGAGAAGCCATGTCCTTGACAAGCTTCAGGAGAATCGCCGTGTGGGAGCCGATGCCTTTCCGGGCCTCCAGGTCCGCAATATCGGCGTCCAGTACTGCCCGGAAACTGCCGAACTCAGCCAGCAGTTCCTTGGCCAAGGGTTTTACATCGCCCTGTGGAACGCCGTAGAACAGGAGCAGTTCCAGCACTTCGTATTCATGAAAGGCATCGAGGCCCGCCTCGACGTACCTTTTTTTCTGGCGCTGGCGGTGCTTTTTGTAATGGGGTTCATCAGAAGAAAGGGTCATGAAGCCGGGCACCGGGATTCGGGGTTGTGCCGGTCCTCCGGCTGCGGCGGTGCCGCGGCCGGAGGACCGGCGTTACGGTTGCGTTTTGCCGTCTCCTCCCTGCAGACAGCCTTCCTGGGGAGAATCATCCCCCGGGACCTCGTTCTCACTTCAGGTTCGCGTTCACAAAGTCCCAGTTGACGAGTTTCTCGATGAAGGCCGCCAGGTAGTCGGGACGCCGGTTCTGGTAATCCAGGTAGTAGGCATGCTCCCAGACGTCGATCGTCAGCAGGGGTTTCTGGCCGTGGGCGACGGGCGTGTCGGCGTTGGCCGTTTTCACGATCTTCAGGGCCCCTCCATCCAGAACCAGCCATGCCCAGCCGCTGCCGAACTGGGTCGCCCCGGCGTTCTTCAGCTCCTCGACGAACTTCTCGTAGCTTCCCCAGGTCGCCAGGATCCTGTCTGCGACGGCTCCCGTCGGTTTTCCGCCTCCGCCGGGCTTCATGCACTTCCAGTAGAAGGAATGATTCCAGGCCTGGGCAACATTGTTGAAAATACCTGCCTTGGCGGCGTCTCCGGCGACCTTGCGGAGGATCTCCTCCGGGGCCAGGTTTTCCAGCTCCGTTCCCGCCAGAAGCTTGTTGCCGTTGTCCACGTAGGCCCGGTGGTGTTTCCCATAATGGAATTCAAGGGTGTTCGCGCTGATGACGGGCGCGAGGGCGTCTTTCGCAAAGGGTAGATCCGGCAGTACGAGTGCCATGGAGCGTACCTCCTTTCTAGGATGAGTCGTGCGGGTTGAATGTGTTCCGGCTCTGAATCGGCACCGGCTTTCCGTTTTTTAATATAGCAACGAAACCGGTTTCCCGCAAGAAACGGAAACTCAGGAAAGTGCGCGCCGGCTCCCTCCCGCGAACGGAATGTCAGGATTCCATCGGACCGTTCACCGCTGCCGCCTCCGTAAGGACGGGTCCCTCCTCCGCTTTTTCCGTCAGTGCCGCCCTGCCTGTCTTTCTCCCGAGCCAGATGTAGAACAGGATCAGGAACAGGCTCGCCACGGCGGCAGGGAGGGCCGCTTCCCTTCCAAAAAGCGACAGAGCCAGTCCCCCCGTGAGGCCGTAGTTCTTAAGAGTCCCGAGGAGAATCATGCTGGTCGTCGTCTCCTCCTTCATGTGGAAGAATTTCGCGACCCGCCCCACGAGGAATCCGAGCACAAAGGTGGTTGCAAAGGCAACCGCTGCAATCGGGATCAGAACAGCCGGGTTCCGGAAGAGAATATCCTGGTTGAGGCCCGTGATGGCGTAAATGACCAGGAAGAACCCCCAGTCGGTCAGGGGGCCCCGGACCGGGCGGATTCGGAGATGCCATCCCCTCCAGAGGATCAGCCGTGAAACCGCCAGGGGAAGGACAATGAGAACCAGGGCGTGCTGAAGCAGGACCAGGGGGTCCGCGAAATCCCCCCCCAGCAGACAGAACAGCATCAGGGGCATCAGGACGAGTCCGCCCAGGTAGCCGCCGACCGTCCCGACCAGCGAGACAAACAGGTCTCCCCGGAGATAGGTCGTGAAAGGAATGACCGCTACCGCCGGGGGCACGGCGGCCATGAGGACAAATCCCTTCCACAGCAGGTCCTCCCGGATCAGCAAAGCGCTCAGGACGACAATGACGTTTCCGAGGACGAGGTAGTTCAGGAATATTCCCGTCAGGCAGGGAGCGATCAGTTTCCCCGGCTTTCGGAACAGATCGTTGGAAATCCCAAGGGTAGACAAGGTAAGCACAACGGCCAGGGCCGGCAGGATCAGGGGTTTGATCCACTCCGACGGCCCCGGGACGAGCAGTCCCGAACCGACCGCGAGGATGAAAATGACGTTTCGGTTTGCCAGAAGCGATCGAATTCGAGGAATGGCGCACCTCCGTGTTTCAGGGGGACGTCTTCTCCCCCGCCCTTCCCTCCCGGCGGCGGAAAGCCAGACCCGCCGCCAGAAAGAGAATGTTGATAAAAACGATCGTGGCCCCCGAGGGCAGATCCAGGGCAAAAGAAACCAGAATCCCCGCCAGGACGGAAAGAACGGCGATTGCCGCCGCCACCGCCATGGTGGCCCGGAAACTCCGGGTCAGCTGAAGGGCCGTCACGGCCGGCAGGATCAGGAGGGCCGAGATCAACAGTACGCCCACGACCTTCATCGACAGGACCACCGCCACCGCGGTAAGAAGGCCGAATACTTGGTTGATCGCACCGACCCGGATGCCCGAGGCCCGCGCCGACTCCTCGTCGAAGGTCACCGACAGCAGTTCCTGGTAGAACAGGGAAACGGCCGCCACGACAACAACCGAGAGAATCACGGAAACGGCGACGTCCAGCGGACCGATGGTCAGGATGCTCCCGAAGAGGAAACTGAACAGGTCCACGTTGAATCCTCCCGCCAGGCCGGCGATCAAAACGCCTCCTGCAATCCCGACGGCGGAGACGACGCCGATGGCGGCATCCCCGTACATCCTCGTCTTTTCCGTCAGTTTCAGGATTCCCAGCGCGGAAGCCATGACAATCGGGACGGATACGTAGAGCGGATTCCACTGAAGCCAGAGGGCCAGGGCCGCGCTGCCGAAGGTGGCGTGGGCCAGTCCATCGCCGATCAGCGACAAGCGGCGCAAGACGAGAAACACCCCCAGTACCGCGCAAAGGACGGCGATGAACGAGCCGGCGAGGAGCGCCCGCTGTACGAAGCCGAAGCTCAGCCATTCCATCCAGTTCATGGCGTTTTTTTCCCACCGCGGCTCATTTTCTCTCCTCCCCGCACCGGTCTTCTCCACAGGGTCCGGCAGCCATACCCGGCAAGAGGGGGTTCGGCGTGAGTCCCCCTCCGTCCGTCGGAGCCCCGTGGCGATGGCAGATGACGTGCTGGGCAAAAGCCCCGAAGATGCGGGTCACGTCTTCGGAGTGGCAGAATTCTTCATATGTCCCGTAGAAGACGATCCGCTTGTCCAGGTAAAGCAGCTTCGAGCTGTATCGGCCGATGGTCCCGAGGTCATGGGTCACCATCACGATGGAGACCCTCCGCTCGGTGTTCAGGTCCGCCAGGAGCTGGAAGAACCGGTCCCGCACCTCCGGGTCGAGGGCGGAGGCGGGCTCGTCGAGAATCAGGAGGTCCGGGTCGTTGACCAGGGCCCGGGCAATCAGGACACGCTGCTGCTGCCCCCCGGAGAGTTCCCCCACGGGGCGGTCCTGAAGATCGGCGATGTCCAGCCTTTCGAGGACCCGCTGGACGGCCTCCCTGTCGGTGCGTCCGAGGATCTTGGGAAAGCGCTTCCCCGCCAGCCTCCCCAGGGCGACGATCTCCCTCACCGTAGCGGGGAAACGGGGCGTCACAAAGGCCGTTTTCTGGGGCAGGTATCCAATCCTCGTCCAGTCCCGGAATTCTCCTATGGGCCGGCCGAAGAGCCTGATCTCCCCCTGCCCGGCTTCGAGAAGCCCCAGCAGCAGCCGGATCAGCGTCGTCTTGCCCGAGCCGTTGGGACCCACGAGGCCCACATAATCACCCGTTTCCACGGAAAAACGAAGGTCCTGAAGGACATCCACCCCGTTATAGCGGAAGGTGAGGTCACGGATGTCGAGAACGTCTACGGACATGCCAGGCCTCGTTTGAGGTTTTCCAGGTTCCTTTCCATCAGATCGAGAAACGTGACGCCTTTGTCCATATCCTCCCGGCTGATGTTGGCGGCCGGATGGAGCGTCAGAACGGCGGCTCCCGTCTCCCGGGACACGGTCTCGGCGATTTTCGGACTGACCAGTTCCTCCTGGTAGACGGCCGTCAGGCCGTGGCGGCGGACCGTTTCGGCCAGCCGCATCAGGTCGCGGGGGGACGGCTCCGCGTCGGCGGTGAATCCCGGGTAGGCCGTGTGGTATTCGAGCCCGTAGCGATGGGCCATGTACCCGAAGGCGAAGTGGCCCCCGTGGGCGATGACCTTTTTCCGGCATGATGTCAGTGTCTCCCGGTATTTCCGGTCCAGGGCCAGGAGCTTTTCCCGGAAGGAGGCGGCATTCCGCCGGTAGAACTCCCCGTTGCCGGGATCCCGCCCGGCCAGGGCGGCGGCCAGGGAGTCCACGATCAGGACATCGTTCCCGAAATCGAGCCAGACATGGGGATCCGTACCGGCGTGGGCGTGGCCGTCGTGACCGTGGCCGTCATCCCCGTCGTGCTCCCCATGCCCCGCATCACCGTGCCGGAGGTTGATCCCCCGGCTTGCATCGACGATGAGGAGATTTTTCCGGTCCAGGCCCGCCAGGATTCGCTCCACCCAAGGCTCCATGAACTTC
>PHBD01000049.1 GCA_002841865.1 Deltaproteobacteria bacterium HGW-Deltaproteobacteria-19 | reverse complement strand
CGGCCGGGGAGGGGGGCTTCCCGGAGCGCGAATAGCGGCTTTTTCGGGGTACCCTGCCGTCGCAGCGCAGCGCCCGCAAAGTCATCTGTCTGAGCACCGCCAGGTGCGAGTTATGACTTTGCAGCGGAGCGAGACGATGCAGGGTCGAAAAAACGCTCCTGAGCGCGAGGGAAGCCCTGCTCCCACATGCCGGTCTCCCCTCCGCGCCTGATTTTCTGTAAAAAGGGGGAAAACAAAGGATGGGGGAACGGCTTTGAAATCCGTTCCCCTTTTGCTTTTCCGGGTCGCCTGCCGTGCTACCGGTTCTTCCAGACCCGCCGGAGGCGCAGGGAATTGGTGACCACGGAGACGGAGCTGAAGGCCATGGCGGCAGCGGCGAATTCGGGATTCAGGAGGACTCCGAAAAAGGGATAGAGAACGCCGGCCGCCACGGGGATGCCTACGATGTTGTAGATGAAGGCCCAGAAGAGGTTCTGGCGGATGACCTTCATCGTCGCCAGCGAAAGGCCGATGGCCCGGGGAACGAGGGTCAGGTCGCTCCGCATGAGGGTCAGGTCGCTGGCCTCGACGGCCACGTCCGTTCCCGTACCGATGGCGATGCCGATGTCCGCCGCGGCCAGAGCCGGGGCGTCGTTGATCCCGTCTCCCACCATGGCCACCACTTCTCCCGCCTCCTGGAGTCGCCGGATCTCCCGCGCCTTGTCTCCCGGCAGGACCTCCGCCAGGACGCGGTCGATCCCGAGGGCGCGTCCCGCCGCCTCACCGGCCGCCCGGTTGTCCCCCGTGATCAGGGCAACCTGGAGGCCCATTTTCTTCAAGGCGGCAATTGCCTCCCCCGCCGACTCCCGCAGGGCGTCCGCCAGGGCAATGATTCCGGCTGCGCGGCCGTCAGCGGCCAGAAACACGGATGTCTTTCCCTCCCCGGACAGCCGCTCCCCGACCTCCCGAAGCCCCGATAGATTGATGCTTTCCTGCTCCATCAGGCGGATGTTCCCGATAAGGAAACGGTTGCCGGCCAGCACAGCCCGCGCACCCAATCCGGGAAGGGCCTCAAAGTCCTCCAGCGGGTGCGGCGCCAGCCCCTCCGCTTTTCCCCCGGCCAGGATCGCCGCCGCCAGGGGGTGCTCCGATCCGACCTCGAGGGACATGGCCGCCTGCAGAACATCCTCCCGGACAAAGCCTGGAGCGGCGATGATGTCCGTCACCTCCGGCTCCCCCTTCGTCAGAGTGCCCGTCTTGTCGAATACGACCGTCGTCAGCCGGCCCGCCCGCTCCAGGCTCTCGCCGCCCTTGATGAGGATCCCGTTCTCCGCACCGAGGCCGGTGCCGACCATGACCGCCGTGGGGGTGGCCAGGCCGAGGGCGCAGGGACACGCGATGACGAGAACCGAGACGAAGTTCAGAAGGGCCAGGCTGAAAAGCGGATTCGGTACAAGAAACATCCATACGACGAATGTGACGACGCCGATGGCGAACACGACGGGCACGAAAATGGAGGCCACCCGGTCGGCCAGCCTCTGGACCGGCGCTTTCGATCCCTGGGCGGCCTCCACGAGCCGGATGATCTGGGCCAGGACCGTTTCCTTGCCGACCCGGGTCGCCCGGAAGGTGAAGGTCCCCGTCCGGTTCAGCGTGGCTGCAAAGACCTCCGCCCCCTCCTCCTTGGCCACGGGCAGGCTCTCGCCGGTAAGCATCGATTCGTCCACGGCGGAGGCGCCCGAAAGGACGACACCGTCGACGGGGATCTTCTCCCCCGGCCGCACCCGGACGCGGTCGCCGGGAACCACGGCCTCCACGGGAATGTCCGTTTCCTCCTCTCCCCGGAGGACCCGGGCCGTTTTCGGCTTCAGGCCCACGAGGCGCTGAATCGCCCGGGAGGTCCGCCCCTTGGCCTTTGCCTCCAGGAGGCGTCCCAGGAGGATGAGGGTTACGATAAAGGCGGCACCGTCGAAGTAGACGTGGGGCGCTACGCCGGCCGCCGCGAAAAATCCGGGGAAGAACGTGGCCCCGGAAGAATAGAGGAATGCCGACAGGGCCCCCACGGCCACCAGGGTGTTCATGTCACTGGTTTTCTGAAGGGCCGCCTTCCAGGCACCGACCAGAAACCGCTCTCCGACCCAGAAGATCACCGGAATGGTCAGGAAGAACAGGACCACGCGAAGAGGCGCATGGGGGATATCCCGGAGGAAGGGAAACCAGTGCTGCATGGATCCCAGGAAGATCAGAACGCTCAGGACGATCCCGACGGAGAAACGGACCGTCAGGTCCCGGATCTCCCGCTCCCGGGCCTCCGTGATAGGATCCTCCCGGTCTTCGTCGGGAATGCCCAGGTATTCGTAGCCGCTGTCGGTGACGACCTCCCGGACGGCCTCCACGCCGGCCCAGGCCCCCTCATGGACAAGGGTGGCCCGGGCGGTGGCCAGGTTCACCGAGACTTCCGTCACGCCGGGAATCTCCTTCAGGGCGTTTTCCACCCTGCGGACGCAGGCGGCACAGGTCATCCCGCCGACCGAGACGGTGGTAGATTCCATGGGCTTTTACCCCGCTTTATAACCGGCTTTCCGGACGGCCTCGCGGAGCAACTCGATATCGACGGGTCGCTCCTCCTCGTAGGTCGCCTCACCGCGGGCCAGGTCCACCTTCACGTTCCGGACTCCCGCCACACCGCTCAAGGCCTTCGTGACGGCCATGACACAATGCTGGCAGCTCATTCCTTCAATGCGAATCGTCTTCATGGCTTCCTCCTTTCAGAAGCGTCCGGTTTCAAGATAGGCCTCCCGCATCCCAATGTAAAGGAGGGGGCGGCCCGTTTTGTCCTTTTCATGGGGAAACCGGTCTGCTACAGGGATGGCACTTCACAGGGAGGTTGCCGATGAACAAACACGAAGAGCTGGCCCCGGAATTTCGGGAGGCCCTGATCCGCAGGATGCAAACCGCCTCGCCGTTCTGGGAACTCCTTGGGCTGGAACTGACGGATGTCAAGAAAGGGTGGGCTCGGGTTCGCCTTGCCTTTGACCGGAAGCTCGTCCACCCCCTGGGCATTGCCCACGGCGGGGCCGTCTTTTCCGCAGCGGACTCCGCGGTGGCCATGGCCCTCATCGGGCTGGTGGACCGCTCGGAAACATTCACCACAATCGAAATGAAACTGAATTACCTGAAGCCTTTCGAGCGGGGAGCCATCACGGCGGAGGCCGTCATCACCCACAAAGGCAGCCGGACGGCGTTAGGGGAAGTGGACGTCCGGGACGACGAGGGAAACCTGGTGGCGAAGGGCCTCGCCACCTACATGATTCTCGATGCCTCCTGGCGAACCGGGATGCCTGAACGGTAAAGAGATCTCGGGAACCGCAGGACCGGTTTTCACTCCGGACAGGGCCGCTCGCAAGAAACCATTCTCGGCCCGCCCCATCCCAGCATTTGCAGGAAAGAGGCCGGCCTCCCGGTTGTCTCAGATGTACGGGAACACGTTCCGGATCACGATCTCGAAGTTCCGTTTGACCGCCTCTGCCCCGTCAACGATGCCCATGTGCCCCGGCAGGAGGGCTTCCAGCTCCAGCGTCGCCAGGGAGCGGATGCTCTTCTTCAGGAGGGCGCCGTCGCCGCCGGGGAAGTCCGTCCGCCCGACATTTTGCTCGAAAATCACGTCGCCGCAAAAGATAACCTTGCGCTCGGGACAGTAGAGCCCGATGGATCCGGGCGAGTGCCCCGGCAGGAGGAGGACCCGGAACGTTTCCCCGCCCAGGACCAGTTCCTCGCCGTCCAGCACCAGGTTTACATCGATCCGGGGCCTCGGCATCCCGAAGAGTGAATAGAGCTGCCCGCCGGGACCATTCAGGAATTCCATTTCTTTCGCGTGAAGGGCGATCTTCACATCGGATCCGGCAAAGAATGACGAGCCTTCGAAATGGTCCGGGTGGGAGTGGGTGTTGATGACGTAGCGGATGTCATCCGGCTCGATCCCGTCCTGGCGCATCTGTTCCAGGAGCTGTGGAATGTAGCGGGAAAGCCCCGGGTCGACGAGGGCCCGGACCTCGCCACCGATGTAGAAGCTGTTGCAGTTGTTGTCGAAATAGTCGGTCCATTCGTACACATATACGTCTTCGGAAAATCTCATCACTCCTCCTCGATTTCTTTTTCTTCAACTCAGGCGCTGAGATGTGTGGCTGTCACGCAGGTATTTTTTGAACCTGACGGGCAGACGGTCTCTCATCGATCTCTCTCAACCCATATCCCCAACATCCACGGGGGCGCGGCCGGGGGTCTCAAAAGGAGCAGGAACAGCCTGCAGAGACCGCCATTCGTAGGCTGTTCAAAAAGGGTTGAATGCAAGGCGCCCGAAATCCCGTGCCGCGAGGCGTACCAGACGGTACGTCGAGCAGAGCGGGATGAGGGCAACACAGCAGACGCCCTTTTTCAACAGCCTTCGGTCTTCACGGCTTGTCCGCCCAAATCCAGGCCCTGAACCCCCCTCCCCGCTCAATCGACGCCGCCAGCCCGTGGGCCTCGATCCGCTCCCGGATCGCCTCCGGCGTCTCAAAGCGGCTCCGCATCAGGAACAGTTTTTCCAGAACCGCCACGGCTTTCACAACGGGAAGCCGCAGGTCCGGCTCCTCGATGAGGATACGGCCGCCGGGACGGAGAACACGGAGCAGGTCGGCGATGGCCTCCCCGGAATCGCAGAAATGGTGAAGGGCGTCAACCACCATGATGCGATCGAAGGTGCCTTCCCGAAAGGGAAGCCGCTCGGCATGGGCTCTCACGGGATGAACGGCCTTCTTCTTCACGGCCCGTTTCAGCATTTCCCGGGACAGGTCGCTCACCACCACGCCGCCGGTCCAGGGCCGCAGATGGAAAGAGACGCGCCCCGTCCCTCCCCCGGCGTCCAGCAGCCATCCCGCTGTGGGGAGCCTGAGCAGTCTCCTGAGCCGCTCGACGTCCGGCGTTCCCAGAAGCCGGTCGTAGGCAAAGGCGATCCCGTTGAAATGATCGAACATGCACCTCCAGCGGAACGAGCCGTTCCGGGCTTGATGCCGGGGCCCGCGCGTTTTCAAGCACCATGAAACAAAGACTCTTCCCGTCAGTTCCGCCGGAGCCACCCGGCGAGAATCCGCCGCTTTGCCTCGCAGCGCTCCTCGCCCCAGCAGGAACGGAAAACCGACTGGACAGCCTCTCCCTTCAGGATTCGGATCTCGTAGGGTTTCTTCAACATGACGGTGTGAACATAAGTGGCGAACGACTCGGCGAAATCGTCGTAGGGATTCGTTGCGCCGTAAAGGGTAACAAAATTCGTCGCCGCCAGTTTCCGATAGACCTCCGGAAGGGCCGCTCCATCCAGTTTCGGCTTCCCGTAGAAAACAACGTCTTTGCGGTACGGAAACACCTTCTCATAGCGGGACACAAACTCCCTGCCGCCGGGGGCAACCGTCCAGGAGAGATCCAGGAAGGGATACTCCCCCTTTTCCCTGAAGGCCGACGGACCCGAGAACCAGAAGGGATGGAAACGTCCGCCGACGGACAGGAGATGGCCGATTTCGTGGAGGAGAATGAACTGGATGGCGTTCTGCCGGTTGTCGTCGGCCTGGTTCTCGATCATCCCTTCCAGGCGGAACTGCGGATCGGACCGGAACGGCGTGCTTTCCCTCCAGGTGAACCAGGCATTGGCCGTTTTCGTGAGAACTGCCTCGTCCAGGACGATGAAGCCCGCCGCCGGGGTCTCGCGCTCGTCGAGAACGGCCTCCATATAGCCCGTACCGCCAAGGTTCCGGACGATGAAAATGCCGGCAAGCTTCGGCTCCATGACGTTATGGACGACGGGAGGCAACGCCTCCAGGGCCGCTGCCAGATCGGCGGCGAACCCGGGTGACAGGTCGGCCGGCACGGGTGTTTCCGCAAACCCGTTCAGCCGGTTGTCCAGGATGAGGTAGTCGATGAGTTCCGCCGGCGCCCGGCGGATCCTGTCTTTCGATGTGCCCTTCATGAAGGGCTTCCAGAACGCAATCCGGCGGACGGCATGCCCCTCCACCGCCCTGCGCAGGCAAACCTGATCGGAGTCCATACAGGGCAGGGCGAAGGCCGGGGATGACACCAGCAGGATCAGGAAGACGGTCAAAGATTGGCAGAGGAAGAGGTTTGTCCGGTTCATGGCAAGGTACTCCCGGGGCGCCCGCTGATTTGCCGACGGACGGATTCCGGCGGACGGAGGATCATTTCCTGGGATATCCCGCGGATTGGGCAAGCAGGATCTTCTGGTCCGGCCGGAGCCCCATGGCGGCCGCCAGGGCGGGTCGATCGATGGAGGCCCTGACGACGGTGGCCAGCCCCTCGGAGGCGCAGTACAGATAGACATTCTGGGCCATGGCGCCGGCCGTGACGGAGGAAAGGGCGTCTCGCTCCTCCGGTGCCACCGCTTCCATCTTCCGGCCGTCGGACACGAAGATGAGGTTCACGGCGGCATCCTTCACATAGGGCTGGGTGCCCGTAAGAACCCGGATATCCTGTCCCGACACGTGGCTCAGGCGATGATTCTTCCCGTCATACAGGTAAAGGCCCCTGGGGAGCGCCACGTAGACGTCCACTTCCTGCATGTTCCCGGCCGACGGAACCGTTCTGCCGCCCGTGGCCGGGCGGTTGACACCGCTGGCAGCCCACAGGAGGTTGGAAAGAACGCGGATGGGGAGTTTTGCCTTGCTGAAAGACCGGGAAGACTTGCGTTCTTTCAGGACATGCATGAGCAGTCGCCCGCTGTCCATCTGAGGCTTGATCAGGGGAATCGCTTTTTTCTCCTCGGCGCCGGCCGCACCGGCCAGGAAGAAGATGATCGCTGCAGTGATTGCCAATCGTCCGGGAACCTTCATCAGGTCTGTCCCTCCCCTCTGCGAGCTTCGGTCCCGCCTCGGCCTGTATGGCGCAGGGCAGGCGTGATCAAAGTACTTGCTCAGGCCCCGACGGTCAAGAAGAAACGGAAACCCCGCACTTACAGGAAATCCATGGGATCCACGTCTATTTTAATCTCGACGCCGCGAAAACGCCGGGCCAGCAGCGCCTCTGCAACGACATGCAGGGCCCGGCTGTCCTTACCCTTCAGCAGAATCTGCCAGCGATGACGGTTCTTGACCCGGGCGATGGGGGCCTCCGCAGGCCCCAGGATCTCGACCCTTCCGGCGAGTCCCTGCCCGGCAATGAAACGGGAGGCAAAGGAAGCTGCGGCACCGGCTCCCGCCCGGGCTTTCTGCGAATCAAGTCCCGAGATCCTCACCTGAGCCAGCCGGGCAAGGGGTGGGTAGGACAGGGCCTGCCTCTGGGGAATCTCATCGCGGTAGAAGGCTTTAAAATCATGATTGCGGGCATGTCGAACCGCGTAATGCTCCGGGTTGTATGTCTGGATGATCACCCGGCCGGGAGTTTCGCCGCGGCCGCTGCGACCGGAAACCTGGGTGAGGAGCTGGAAGGTCCGCTCGGCGGCACGGAAATCGGCCGTATGGAGGCTTGTGTCTGCGGAGACGACTCCCACAAGGGTAATGCCCGGGATATCATGCCCCTTGGTGATCATCTGGGTTCCCACGAGGATGTCGATTTCTCCCCGCAGGAGGTTTCGCAGGATCTCGGCGGAAGCCCCTTTCCTGGCCGTGGTATCGCTGTCCATCCGTCCCACCCTCGCCTGCGGCAGCAGGGTCCTGACGGCCTCCTCGACCCGCTCCGTTCCGAGTCCGTGACGAACGAGAGCGGGGCTTGCGCAGGCGGGACAGGCGGCGGGCGCCGGCATGGAGAAATCGCAGGCATGGCAGCGGAGAACCCCCGCCCGGGCATGGGAGATCAGCGAGAGGCTACAGTTCCGGCAGGTGAAGACATGACCGCAGGAGGCGCAGAACAGGTGCGTGTGGAAGCCCCGCCGGTTCAGGAAGAGAAGGGCCTGGCCCCGGGCAGCGAGGTTGTCTTTCAAGGCGCTTTTCAGGGTGTATGAGAGAATCGGCATTTCACCGGACCTCAATCCCTCGATCCTCATGTCCACGATCTCCACGCCAGGCAAGTCCCGGTCCTCCACCCGGAGGGGGAGGGACTGGCGCAGATAACGTCCTGACTCGGCGTTGAAGTACGATTGGACGGAAGGGGTTGCGGATCCCAGAATTACCGTGGCAGAGGCCATCTTCCCGCGGACGATGGCCATGTCCCGGGCGGAGTAGCACAGACGCTCGTCCTGCTTGTAGGAAGGATCGTGCTCCTCGTCCACGATGATGAGTTTCAGGTTTTTCAAGGGGGCAAAGAGGGCGGATCGAGCGCCCACAACAACGTCCACCTCCCCCCGCTGGATGCGGCGCCACTGGGAATACCGGTCGGTCCGGGAGATCCCGCTGTGGAGAACGGCAATCCGGCCGGCGTCGAAGAAGCCGGCCACCCGGCTCAGAAGCTGCGGGGTCAGGGCGATCTCCGGTACAAGGAGGAGTACGCTCCCTCCCTTTTCAAGCACCTCTGCGGCAGCCCGGAGGTAGACCTCCGTCTTTCCGCTGCCCGTCACTCCGTGGAGCAGGATGACCGGGGAGATTGCCCGGGAAAGTCCGGACCGCACGGTTTCCAGAGCAGAGGCCTGATCCTGATTGAGCGACAAGTCGATCCGTGGGCCCTCGATGACGGGAATCAGCCCCGGCAGGCGGACGAGCGGCCTCTCCTCGAAGAGGACGATTCCCTTCTTTCTCAAGGCGGTGAGGATGGCTGCGCTTCCCGGGAGAATCCGGGAAAATTCGGCTGCGGGTACGGTACCGAGCCCCCGCAGGGTTCGGACGACCGCCGCCTGCCGGGGGGACAGCCCCTCCGGATTGACCGCCGCCAGGGATACCACGCGCTCTGCCCTGAGGCGAATCTCCGGTCCCCGACCGCCCTCGGCAAGCCGGAGCCACCGGTGCTCCGCCAGTCCTTCCAGAGATCCGGAGATCTCCCTGACCTTGAGCAGCTCCTTCAACTGGCGCAGAGAAATCCCCCGGGGCCGTTCCCGGAGGAGGTCCAGGATTTTCTCCTGCAAGGGGGTTATCGTTCCTGCTTCGGTGTGAACGGAACCGCAATTGAGGTACACCCGGGTCCGATCCCGGGCAGGGATGCTGCCGGGCAGAATCTCTCCCAGGGCTCTCCCGACGGGATAAAGGTAATAATCGGCAATCCAGGAATAGAAGAGGAAATCTTCCCGGGAGAAGAGGGCGGCCTCGTCAAGGATCTCCAGGATGTCCCGGGGGGACTCGCAATCGGGATCCTCCATGATCCCGACGATATATCCCGTCTGTCTTCTGCGCCCCAGGGGGACCAGGACCCGCTTGCCCACGGCAACGGCGGCGTCCATCCCGTCCGGCACCCGGTACGTAAATGTCTGCCGGGCTGGAACGTTGAGGGCCACCTGGACAAAGGACATGGTTCGTTCCCGGAGACGAAATCCCTGGAGGGACTTCAAGGAAAGGATCGGAGAGAGGGAGACGGCTCAAGGGCTCCGGCTCGGAACCCCTTCACGCAACTGGATCGTCCCGGACATCCCAAGGCCCTGGTTCCGATCATATGGACGATGCAGGAATTACTCGCCCTTGAGCTTTTCGAGTCTTTCCTGTTTCGTCTTGCAGTCGATGCAGGAGGTCGTGACCGGCCTGGCCTGAAGGCGCTTTTCGGAGATGGGATTCCCGCACATCTCGCAGATGCCATACGTGCCGTCGTCGATTCGCTTGATCGCTTCCTGCATCTTGGCGATGAGCTTCCGCTCACGGTCCCGGATTCTCAATTCAAAGTTCCGGTCCGCTTCCAGGGAAGCCCTGTCTGTGGGATCAGGATAGTTTTCCTTGCCGTCGGTCATTTCAGAAACCGTCTTCTCGGCTTCGTTGAGAAGGTCGCTGATTTTCGAGATCAACAGGTTCCTGAAATAAAGCAGTTTATCCGGCTTCAGGGAAGACATTGGCAGCACCTCACGCTAATGGAACCCAAAAGGGGAATCCGTCATACATAAACGGAGTTTCTTTGTAAAGAAAAAACTGGATGGCAGAGGCATGTCATTTTATTTGCAAGCCAAGGTTTCGAGAAAAAAATGCTTGCTGAACAGACACGATTCGATTAGGTGTAAATACTTTATTGAAACATGTTCGTGAATGGATTGGAGGTCCCCGGTGACGGAGCCCGATTTTGATAAAGGACAAGGATTGGTCCCGGCAGTGGTTCAGGATGCGGCTACCGGTGAAGTTCTGATGATGGCATACATGAACCGGCTGGCTTGGCAGAAAACCCTGGAGACGGGCATCGCCACATACTGGAGCCGATCCCGGAATGCTCTGTGGGTGAAGGGGGAAACTTCCGGAAATATACAGAAAGTTCACGCAGTATTCATCGACTGCGACAACGATACGGTCCTTTTGAAGGTGGAACAGGCAGGCGGAGCGGCCTGTCACACAGGTTACCGATCCTGCTTCTACCGCCGCATTTCCAAGGACGGCGAAGAAATTATCGGAGAGCGTGTGTTCAACCCCGAAGAGGTCTACCGATGAGCATTCTGAAGCTCGGGATCCCCAAAGGAAGCCTGGAAACAAGCACCATCGATCTGTTCCGGAAGGCGGGATGGCGGATCACCTGCGACAGCCGCAGCTATTTCCCCGACATCGACGACGACGAGATCTCCTGCTCTCTGGTCCGGGCCCAGGAGATGTCCCGCTACGTGGAAAGCGGGGTTCTCGATCTAGGCCTGACGGGTCGGGACTGGATCCTCGAAAACGAATCGGATGTCGTCGTCGCGGAAAACCTGGTTTATTCAAAGGTCACGGCCCGCCAGGCCCGATGGGTGCTTGTCGTCCGGGAGGATTCCCCCGTGAGGACCATCGAGGACCTGGAAGGGAAACACATCTCAACGGAACTGGTCAACTTCACGAAGAAATACTTTCAGGAGCGGAACATCCGCGTTCATGTCGAATTCTCCTGGGGCGCCACAGAGGCGAAAGTGGCGGAGGGCCTCGTGGACGCCATCGTGGAGGTGACGGAGACGGGTTCGACCCTGCGGGCCAACAAGCTCCGGATCGTCGAGGAGATGATGAGAACCAACACCCAGCTCGTGGCCAACAGCAAGGCCTGGGAAGACCCCTGGAAGCGCCAGAAAATCGAGCAGATCCGGACGCTTTTGGTAGGATCGCTCCTGGCCATGGGAAAGGTGGGACTCAAGCT
>PHBD01000081.1 GCA_002841865.1 Deltaproteobacteria bacterium HGW-Deltaproteobacteria-19 | reverse complement strand
TTGTTACCGGTTCGAGGTGGCGCTGGTCTCGAGGGAAGCGGAGATCGACATTCGTCAGGTGATGGCGAACCCGGTCCGGTTCGGCATTTGGCGAAGCGACGGGGAGGAGGTGGTGTTTCACGGCATTCCCGTGAGCTTCGAGCAGATGCAGCAGGTGGGGGAGCATGTCTTCTACCGTGCGGTGATGTCGCCTAAGCTGTGGTGGCTGTCGCTCACGCGGCACAACCAGGTGTTTCTGGACAAGAGTGCGCCGGAGATCCTGGAGGCGTGCATGAAGGACGGGGGTTTGACGAGTCTCGACTATGAATTCCGGCTGCGGCGGGAATATGCCGCCTGGGAGTATGTCTGCCAGTATGGGGAGAGTGGTCTTGATTTTATCTCCCGATGGATGGAGCGGGAGGGGATGTACTACTATTTCGAGCAGGGGGCGGCCGGGGAAAAGGTGATTGTCACGGACACGAAGATCGCCCACACGGCCATGGAGCAGGGGAGAAGCCTGCGCTACCTGCCCCCCACCGGTCTTGAGGCGATGCACCGTGAAGAGGTGGTGAGGTCGTTCTTCTGCCGGCAGCGGATGCTGCCCCGATCGGTGACCCTGAAGGACTACAATTACCGGAAGCCGTCCATGGACCTGACGGCGACCGCGGAGGTCTATGCGGGGGGACGTGGGGAAGTGTATCTCTATGGCGAGCATTTCCGCACCCCGGAAGAAGGGAATGCGCTGGCAAAGATCCGGGCCGAGGAGATTCTGTGCTGGGAGAAGCGCTTCGACGGGGAGTCGTCGGTGCCCTATCTGCGTCCTGGGTACACCTTCGAGCTTACGGACCATTACCGTGGGGACTTCAATAGCGGGTACATGACGGTGCATCTGGTGCACGAAGGGAGCCAGGCTGGATATATGCTCTCGGGGCTTGGGGAGGTGGTTTCGGAAGGGGAAAAGGAGATCTATTACCGCAATTCCTTTACGGCCCTGCCCGCGGACGTGCAGTTCCGGCCGGAGCGCAGGACGGTGAAACCGCGTTTTTCCGGGACGATTCCGGCGAAGGTTGACGGTTCGGGGAGCGGGCAGTATGCGGAGCTGGATGAACAGGGGCGCTACAAGGTGGTCCTTCCGTTTGACCGCTCGGAACGGATGGGAGGGAAGGCTTCGGCGTGGGTGCGGATGATGCAGCCTTACGCTGGGGGTGACCACGGGATGCACTTTCCCCTTCACAAGGGGACGGAGGTGCTGCTGAGCTTTGTGGACGGGGACCCGGACCGGCCGATCATCGCGGGTGCGGTACCCAATCCCGAGACCCCGAGCCCGGTGACTTCCGAAAACGCGACCCGCTGCCGGATGGTGAGCGGAGCCGGGAACGAGATCCACATGGAGGATGAAGAGGGGAGCGAGCGGATATTGATGCATGCGCCCACGAAAGAGAGCTTTATCCGAATCGGGGCC
>PHBD01000080.1 GCA_002841865.1 Deltaproteobacteria bacterium HGW-Deltaproteobacteria-19 | reverse complement strand
TGCGAACTTCGCCACGTAGATCATCCGCCACGCGCGGCCCAAGCGGACGCGGATTTCGCAGGTGCCAGCGCCCACGGCCGGCATCGGCTTGAAGTCTACCGGAGCAAGGCCGAACTGCACCCGCATCAATTCCTCGCCCAGTACCCGGCGCACTTTCGCCCGGAAACGCCCGCACATCGTCTTTCGAGCTGCCGATGAAGCGGACTGGCTTGGGCGTCGGGTGCATAGGCGAACTATACAAACACTTGCATAAGCATGCAAATACATGGCGCGGATGCGATGGTGGAGTTTGAGCGTTGCCTTGCCGTGTTGCTGGGGATCGCCAAGCGACGCGCCCGCCATGGGTCGGCAGCCATGTCGTCGCAAGCAACGTCAGGAGCGCATATGCAGGCATTGTTCCGTGCGAGGCAGTGTCAGCCATAGACGTGATTGGCGACGGCCGTTTTGATGCGCCGCAATATCTGCGGCGCGGGCGCACGGGCAATGCTCGCTGTCATCAATGGATACCGTGATTTTCCCCGCCGCTGTGCAGCTTGCCGCTGTGCAGCATCACTGCGGGGAACTTTTCCCTCTACCAGCGGTATCGCGCGTGAATCACGCATAAACCAGTTGCGAATGTCGAACGCAGGTCATACGATCCGTGATCCAAGGCACGTTTTTCGTGCGGTTTGGGGGGGCGCATCACGCGCTGATATCAACTCTGGAGAATCCAATTATGAAACTAGGCACCGTACGGACCGTAATCAGTACCCTTATTGGCGCCGCGCTATGCTCTGGCGCGTATGCCCGTGAGGACCTTCCCAACTACAACGCACTGGCCGAGCAGGGCGCTGATGCGCAATCGCTCAGCGCGCACGCGCCAAGCAGCAACACCCACGCAAGTGCCGCCAAGAAGAAGAACAAGACGCCGCCAAGCGCGCAGGCTGCTCTGATTCAGCGCGCCGTGCAGGCGAAGCTGGTCGCCGATTCGGACGCGGTGTCGTTCAACAAGCAGCTGGGTGTGCCGAGCTTTGTCTGGGCCAATCCCGAGCAGAGCCGTGCCAATGTATCGGCGCTCAAGGCCGAGCTGCAGCCAACGGCAGCCGCACGTGAATACGTAAGCCGCTACGCGCCGCTGTATGGCCTGGATCGCAAAACACTCTCAGGTGCTGAGCTCAAGAACCTGCACGATACCGGCAAGGGCGTGATCATTGCCAAGTACCGGCAGCGCGTGAATGGTGTTGAAGTGTTCGGGCAAGAGCTCAATGTCGCGATGAAGCGCGATCTGAGTCTGGTATCGGTGTCCGGCAACCTGTCGCCGCGTGCTGCCTCCAAGGACAAGTTACTGCGCCTGCAGACGCGCAAGACCAGCGCCGCCGCAGCAAGCAGCGCCGCCACTGCCGAGTTCGCGCTGGGCGCCGACAAGGCCATCGCTGCGGCATTCGCCGACATGGGCGGCAAGTTTTCCGGCAGCCTCAAGGCATCGGGTAGCCAGGGTGATTACTCGATCTACCCGGTAACCGATGCGGTGGGCGACTATGTG
>PHBD01000079.1 GCA_002841865.1 Deltaproteobacteria bacterium HGW-Deltaproteobacteria-19 | reverse complement strand
CCCATCGTGCCTGCGCTCGTGGTTGCTCGATGTTGACGGCGATGGCGTGTTCAAGTTCAGCGCCCGCCTGCCAGCCGGCGACTACGAAGCCAAGGTTGCGCTCAACGAAAACTGGGACGTGAACTTTGGCCAGGGCGGCGCGCAGAGCGGCGCCAACATCCCATTCTCGGTGCCGGCGTCCGATGGCCCGCGCGATAGCGAGGTGTTCTTTGCATGGGACGCGCAGACGCATGTGCTGCAGGTGAGTCTGGTCGATGCACAGGGCGACCTGCGGGCAGCGCGTGCGCACTGGCTGAGCGCGGATGTGCTGGCCTGGAATCCGGCGAGCTTGCCGGCCGGGGCGCGGGTTTTCCTGCATGCCGATGCCGATGCCGGCCTGCGTTTGATGCTCAATGGCGTGGAAGGCGGTGAAACCATCGAACTCACGCGCGACGACGCCGGTCTTCCGGCTGCACTGCGCAGCGCCTACCCGCACCTGCAAGGTCTGTCGGCATTTCGTCTGCCAACTCTGGATCAGGCAACCCTGAGCACCCTGCTCAAGACCCAACTTGCGGTGTCGGTACTCGATGCCGATGGCCACCTGCTCGATGCCAGCGGCGTGCAGATCCCCGGCGTACTCGATGATCGCTTCGCGTTTGCTGGCGAGCTCGGCGCGGTGTACAGCGACGACGGCATCAACCTGCGCTTGTGGGCGCCGACCGCGCAGTCGGTGCGACTGCTGATGTTCGACAGCAGCGACCCGTCCAGTGAACCGGTGGAAACCCGTGACCTTCAGGAAAACATCGCCAGCGGCGTATGGCAGGTCAACGGGCCACGGGCCTGGGATCGGCGCTATTACCTGTTCGAGGTCAGCGTGTTCGCGCCATCGACCGGCAAGATCGAAGTCAATCGGGTCACCGATCCGTATTCGCTGAGCCTCGCGGCGGACAGCGTGCGCAGCCAGTTTGTCGATCTGGATGCCGATGACCTCAAGCCGCGCGGCTGGGATCATCTGCACAAGCCGGCCTTTACCGCGCCCGAGGACATGGCACTGTATGAGCTGCATGTGCGCGATTTCTCGATTAGCGATGCCAGCGTACCAGCAGCCGAGCGCGGCACATTCCGCGCATTCACCCGTCGCGACAGCAATGGCATGCGCCACTTGGCACGGCTGGCGCGCGCCGGCATCAGTCATATCCATCTGCTGCCGAGTTTTGATTTCGCCACCGTGCCGGAAAAGCGCGCCGATCAGGCGCAACCGGCCGGCGACCTCGCCAGCTACGCGTCGGATGGCGAGCAGCAGCAGGCGGCGATCACGGCGGTGAAGGATCGCGACGGTTTCAACTGGGGCTACGATCCGTTCCATTACACCGTGCCCGAGGGCAGCTACGCCACCGACCCCGATGGCAGCGCGCGTATCGTCGAGTTCCGCGAGATGGTGCAGGCGCTCAACCGTGCCGGCCTGCGTGTGGTGATGGACGTGGTCTACAACCACACCACAGCGGCCGGCCAGAATGATCGCTCGGTGCTCGACAAGGTAGTGCCCGGCTATTACCACCGGCTCAAT
>PHBD01000078.1 GCA_002841865.1 Deltaproteobacteria bacterium HGW-Deltaproteobacteria-19 | reverse complement strand
ACCCTTGTGCCCTCTTGTATAAGAAGAAGCGATAGATAGTATTAAACGTAATGAACACCTCGGTTAGGAGCGCACGATGAGCGATCAGCCTGTCGACTACCATCCGATGTGGGCCGAGCTTGGTCTCGACCTGCCTATGCACGACGCGCTGCTTGAAGCGGTCGGCGGCATGTACGGCGCTACGTTCATGTCCCAGACGAACCGCCCGGAGGGCATGGGCTACCTCGATTTCGTGATGAGTGAGGTCCACGGCCTTCGCATCAAGGAGCTGCACGACTTCCGGAAGGCTGGCGGCAAGGTCGTGGGCACGTATTGCCTGTACGTGCCCGAGGAGCTCATCCGCGCGGCTGGCGCATGGAGCGTTGGCATCTGCGCAGGCGCCGAGTGGGCCTACGACGAGGTGGAGCAGATTCTGCCGCGCAACACATGTGCGCTCATCAAATCGATGGTGGGATTCAAGCTTGGCAAGGTGTGCCCGTACCTCGAGGAAGCCGACCTGCTTATCGGCGAGACCACGTGCGACGGTAAGAAGAAGGCGTACGAGGAACTTGGCAAGCTGCAGAACCTGCACGTGCTCGAGCTGCCGCAGATGAAGCGCGAGAAGGATCTCGCGTTCTGGCGCTCCGAGCTCGTCGATCTTGTCGCAACGCTCGAGGAGCTCACCGGCAAGAAGGTCACGGCTGAGTCGCTCAAAGTAGCCATAAAGGAAGTCAACGACAAGCGCCGGGCGCTCCAGCGTGTGAACGCAGCTCGCGCCGCCGACCCCGCGCCGATCTCGGGGCTCGATTCGCTGCTCGCGGTCCAGGTTGCCTTCTACGACGACGTTCCGCGGTTCACTCAGATGATGAACGCTCTGGCCGACGAGCTCGAGAAGCGGGCGGCCGATGGGGTGGGCGCTGCAGCCAAGGGTGCTAAGCGCGTTCTCATCACCGGCACGCCGATGGCGCTTCCGAACTGGAAGTTGCACGAGCTTGTCGAGAAGGCCGGCGGTGTCGTCGTCGGCGAGGAGATGTGCACCGGGTCTCGCTACTACGAGAAGCTCGTCGATGAAGATGCCACGACGATCGACGAGATGCTCGACGGCATCGCCGCCAAGTACCTCGACATCAACTGCGCGTGCTTCACGCCAAACGAGGGCCGCATCGACGATGTCATCCGGATGGCGAAGGAGCTCGGCGCTGATGGCGTTATCGACTACTCGCTGCAGTTCTGTGGTCTCTACGAGATCGAGTCGACCTCGGTAGACGCGGCGGTACGTGAGGCGGATCTGCCTGTGCTCAAGATCACCACCGACTACTCTGCTGAAGACGTGGGCCAGCTCGCGACCCGCATCGAAGCGTTCTTGGAGATGTTGTAAACCATGCGCGTACTCGGCCTCGATATCGGCTCGCGAAGCGTTGACGCCGTCTGGGTCGAGGATGGGCGCATAGTGGATTGGGCGGTGGCCGACTCGGGATTCGATCCCGGGTCGGCCGCAGCCGTCTTCGTCGACCGCGGGGCGCACGACGCGATAGTCTCGACCGGCTATGGACGCCATGGCGCCCGGGAGCGTTTCGGCGGGACCGCCGTCACCGAGATCACCGCGTA
>PHBD01000048.1 GCA_002841865.1 Deltaproteobacteria bacterium HGW-Deltaproteobacteria-19 | reverse complement strand
GAATAAGGTCCCAAGGGTTTGGCTGTTCGCCAATTAAAGCGGTACGTGAGCTGGGTTCAGAACGTCGTGAGACAGTTCGGTCCCTATCTGTTGTGGGCGCAGGATATTTGAGAGGAGCTGTCCCTAGTACGAGAGGACCGGGATGGACGAACCAATGGTGTTCCAGTTGTCGCGCCAGCGGCACCGCTGGGTAGCTAAGTTCGGACGGGATAACCGCTGAAAGCATCTAAGCGGGAAGCCCCCCTCAAGATGAGATATCCCTCTTGGTGGAGACACCAGGACTGAAGGCCCCTCGTAGACTACGAGGTTGATAGGTCGGGAGTGCAAGCGTAGTAATGCGTTCAGCTTACCGATACTAATTGGCCGTGCGGCTTGACCATATTATTTCACTCAGAGGGCTTTCACGATAGGCAATTGTTGAATACCGGATGATATTCCGGTGGTCATAGCGGAGAGGAAACACCCGTTCCCATTCCGAACACGGAAGTTAAGCTCTCTGGCGCCGATGGTACTGCATGGGTGACTGTGTGGGAGAGTAGGTAGCTGCCGGGATACAATATGAAGCCCCCTCGGGAAACCGGGGGGGCTTTTTTCGTTGTGCGCCCAGCATGGGCGCACTCTAGCGGGTGCAAGTCCCGCCGCAAGTTGATCACAGCGAGCGAAGAGAAGCGCAACTGCATGAGGGTGACCGAATGTGGGATAACGTAAATAATCTTTCGCTTTTTTGAAATAGCACGGCAGTGCCCGATCCGGGTATGATTGATGGGTAGTGTCAAGAATCTTTCGCTTTTATTGTGGCAGTGCCCTTCCGGGTTCTAGATCGCCTCGGGTAGAGAATAAATATCAGGGCAAAGGACTAGGGCTGAGAGGGCTCTAGCTCGGAAATCTTCTTGAGTGCCACGTCGCCCGTCCGGTTCATCTCCCCCACGCCGAAGGGATCGAAATAGGCGAGCACTGCCTCGTTTTCAGGCCTGGAACCTGTAGATTCCAGAATGTAATAATTCTGGCTCATCGTGGCGATGCGGCACCCGAAACGCTCAATGGCCCGCATGATTTCGATGCGGGTTTCGGGAGTCACTTTCACGCCGAAAATCATCAACTCCCGGTGCAGGAATGCCGGGCCGGAAAAGTCAGAGACCTCAAGTACGTCGACCAGTTTATAAAGCTGTTTTTTGATTTTATCCGTGAAATCGCTGTCGGCGGAGCTTGTCAGGGTGATCCTCGATATATCCGGGTTGATTGTTTCCGCGACGCACAGCGTGCTGATATTGTACCCGCGACTGCTGAAAACGGCGGCGATCCGGGACAGGACACCCGGGCGATTGTTCACCAGCATGGAGAGGGTCCGTTCTTCAATGGTCATCTTTTCTTCCTTTCCTTCTGCTTAAAGATATTTTCGAAGCATGCGTCTAGCGGGCCGTTCAACGGTTTCCACGCTCCAAGACTCTCCAGGTCCTGAGACGCGCGTCGCACAACCCGGGAAAAGGGGACAGACTTGAGGCTGCCCCCTTTTCTACCGAATAGTGAGGGACGAGGGCAATGCGGTAGACGGCACCTTCTTCAACCGCCTGTCATTATTCAGTCTGCCTGGCCGAAAATCATTTCAACATTGGATCGGCCCGGTGGAATAATGGGGAATACATAGTTTTCAGAATCTACGACGGCTTCCAACAGGTACGGCCCATCGGTACGGCCCAGGGCGTCGATGCCTTCATCCGAAGCATTATCAACCCGAATCCGGCTGGCGGGTATGCCGAAGGCGCGGGCAACGGCCACGAAGTCGGTGCCTCCGCCCAGCTCGATGCTGTTATAACGGGCGTCAAAAAAGAGATTCTGGATCTGCCGGATCATTCCCAGGTGGCCATTGTTGAAGACAACGATCTTGACGGGCAGATTGTAGTACCGGATGGTGGCGAGTTCCTGGATGTTCATGTAGAATCCTCCGTCTCCCGTAATTGCAACGACGCTGCGGGCTGGAGCGCCGATCTTTGCACCGATGGCAGCGGGAACGCTGAATCCCATGGTTCCCATGCCCCCGCTGGTCAAGAGACAACGGGGCGTCCGGGTTCGCCAGGAGCGGACGGTCCAGATCTGGTTGAGACCCACGTCGGCCACCGCTATGGTATTTCCCGGAAGGGCGTCCTGAACTCTCCGAATGAAGGTCCCGGCAGGGCCGCAGCCGCGGTCGGGCACTTTCTCTTCGACCGTTTTCCGCTCTTCCGCGATCCGGTTCATCCACTCCGCGCGTTCCCTGGGTTCGACCATTGGAATCAGGGTCCTGACGGCTTCCATCGCATCGCCTGTGAAGTGCAGATCCGCCTTGATGTTCTTGCTGATGGAGGTAGGGTCGATGTCAATCTGGGCAACCGTTGCCAGAGGAGCGAATTCGTCGATCCGGGACGTGCTCCGGTCGGTGAAGCGGGTTCCCACGGCGAGGATGAAGTCGGACTGATGAACGATGCTGTTGGCCAGTTCATAGCCATGAGAGCCGATGAAGCCGAGATTCAGCCCGTTGGCGGCATTAACGGATCCAATCCCCATCATGGTCGTGACGAAGGGGAGTTGGGTTTTGGTGATCAGTTCTCCCATAAGATCGCATGCATCGGACAGCTTGACCCCCCCGCCGATAATAATCACGGGGCGCTCGCTCTGGTTGAGAGCCTTGGCGATCTTCTCAATGGCTTCCCTGCCGTCGCTGCCGTTCTTGATCCCGTTCCGGCGGGTCTCATCCGCCGGGCCTGCGGAGTCGCATTTCGCTGCGAGGATGTCCCGGGGAAGGTCCACCAGCACCGGACCGGGCCGCCCGGAGGTTGCGATCTCAAAGGCCTCGCGAAGGTTGGAAGCAAGATCGCCAACGTCCTTCACCTGGAAGCTGTGCTTGGTGACGGGGATCGTCATGCTGATGATGTCCGTCTCCTGGAAGGCATCGCGGCCCAGGAGGCCCGTATTGACCTGGGCTGTCAGGGCGACCAGGGGCACCGAATCCATGTAGGCCGTGGCGATTCCTGTGACCATGTTCGTGGCGCCGGGACCGGACGTGGAAAGACAGACTCCTACTTTTCCGGTTGCTCTTGCATATCCGTCTGCGGCGTGGGCCGCTGCCTGTTCGTGACGGACCAGGTAATGCCGGATGGAGCTCTCCATGAGGCGGTCGTTCAACGGGAGGGAGTTGGCTCCAGGGAAGCCGAAGATAACATCCACGCCCCTCTCCCGGAGGATTTGGATGATGACGTCAGCGCCGATGGTACTCATTGTTCAGACTCCTTTCGGTGGATCGAAAATGAAAAAAGCCGCAGGCGTTTCGCATGCGGCTTTTCATGGTTACAAAAAAAGCCGCGGTCCGTTTGGGGATCCGCGGCTCGTTTTCCTATGTCAAACCCTCATAGGAACGATGCAGCGGTCCCCGCCGGAACGACTACTACTACGGCTACGCTGCGGTCTTTCTTTCCAAGAGGTTTCATGTCTTTCGATTCCTTTAATAAAGTGGATGCTACTCTACTGAAGAAGAAAGAAATGTCAAGCTGAAATTCCAGTGTGAAAATTCCAGTGGTGCATTCAGAAGGATGCATCCTCATCGTCTTCCGGCAGGTTTTTCGGTACATGACCGCTGTCCACGATGGACGATCCCTCCGGCGTGGCCCCCTCCAGAAAGGCCTCGTAGAGGGCTCCTTCGGAATATCTCACCGGTTGTCCCGTCCGGGGGTCCACTTTGACAAAGACAATCCCCCGGGGAATCGGGAACGGCTCGATGGGCGTTCCCTGGACGGCTTTCTCCATATAATACAGCCAGATCGGAGCGGCGGCCCGTCCTCCGACTTCCTGCCTTCCCAAGGCCCGTTCCTGGTCAAAACCGACCCAGACACCCGTCACCACGGAGGGCGTGAAGCCGATGAACCAGGCATCACGCATGTCGTTGGTGGTGCCCGTTTTGCCGGCTGCGGGCCGGCCGATTCCCTTCACCCGTGTCCCGGTCCCGCTCTGAATGACTCCCTGCATGACGTATGCGGAGAGAAAGGCGATCCTCGGATCGATAACCTGCTCCTCCCGGACCTGGGTTTCCTCAAAGACCTGGCCGGTCCGATCGACGATCTTGCGGATCATGAAAGGGGTCACCCGCTTTCCCTGGTTCGCAAGGACTCCAAAGGATCGGACCATCTCCTCCAGGGTGACGTTGGCCGAGCCAAGGGCCAGGGAAAGATTCCTGGGAAGGGGAGAGGCGATTCCCAGATTCGCGGCGTACGAAACGGCGTAGTCCACGCCGATGGCCTGAAGGATCTTGACGGTGACGACATTTCGCGAATGAACCAGGGCGTTCCGAAGGGTCGTAGGACCGTTGAATTTTCCGTCGAAGTTCCTGGGGCGCCAGTATCCGTCCGGTTTGGAAGGATCCGGAAACTGGAGCGGGGAGTCGTCGATCCGGGTGGACGGGGTCATCTCCTTGTCGAAGGCGGCCGTGTAGATGATGGGCTTGAATGCAGATCCCGGCTGCCGGCGGGATTGGGTGGCTCGATTGAACTCGCTTTTTTTGAAATCCCGTCCCCCCACCAGGGCCTTTATGGCTCCGGTGCGGGCGTCCATGCTGTACAGGGCACCCTGAACGATCCCGACGGCGTATCCCTCCCGCTTCTCCACTTCCTGGAGCCCCCGCTCCACGGCATCCCGAGCCGCGGTCTGCATGGGAATGTTCAGCGTCGTGTAGATCTCGAGGCCTTCCTTATAGAGGACATCGCTTCCGTATTTTTCCTGGACATACCGCCGGATGTTCTCGACGAAATAGGGGGCGATCTTGTCTTTGGGCCGTACGGACCGCAGATTCAGACGCACCGCCAGGGCCGCATCTTTCTGTTCTTCGGTGATGAACCCGCTCTCGACCATCCGGTCCAGTGTGTAGGCCTGCCGCTGTTTCGCGCGCTCCATGTTGCTGTAGGGTGAATAATTGCTGGGTGCCTTTGGAAGGCCTGCCAGCATGGCCGCTTCCGGCAGGGTTAGATTCCGGGCGCTCTTGCCGAAATAGGCTTCTGCGGCCGCCTCCACGCCGTAGGTGCCGTGGCCGAGATATATGTGATTCAGGTAAAGATGGAGGATCTCGTCCTTCGTGAGGTAGCGATCGATCTTGAAGGCCAGGATGGCCTCCTTGATCTTTCGGAAGTAGCTCCGTTCGGGCGTCAGGAACAGGGACTTGGCCACTTGCTGTGTGATGGTGCTCCCTCCCTGTACCACTCGTCCCGCCTCAATGTTTTTGAAGAAAGCCCGGGAAATGCTCTGCAGGTCGAAACCACGGTGCTGGTAAAACCGTGCGTCCTCGGCGGCCACGAAAGCCTGGACGACCACCGGCGGCAGGTCCTGGATGCGGACAACCTTCCGATCCTCCAGGAAGAATTCGTCCACCAGTTCGTCATTGTCGGAATAGACCCGGGTGGCGATGCTGGGCCGGTAGTCCTTCAGGGTAGCGATGCTCGGCAGTTCCTTCAGGAGAACGTAATAAAGGAGCGTGCTCCCGATTACCAGGAGGGCGACGATGATCAGTATTCCCGCGATGAGAATGGTCCCGATTCCCGAAATGTTCCTCATCTGACGCTGCTTTTTTCCGAAAGGTCCGGCCATGATCACGCCTCGGAGGGCTCCTCCTCTCCCTCTTTCTTTTTCTTCTCAGCGAACCGGGACACGACGATACTGATCTCGTAGAGAATCAGGAGCGGGACGGCCATCAGGATCTGGCTGAGGGCATCCGGCGAGGGTGTGAGCACGGCAGCGGCGATGAAGATGATGAGGATGGCATACCTCCGCTGTCGGGAGAGCATCCGGGGGTTCACGATCCCGATCTTCGTCATGAAGAAGATGAACACGGGCATTTCGAAGGAGAGCCCGAAGGCCAGAAGGAACTTGAGTGACAGGTCCAGATACTCCCGGAAGGAAATCATGGGCTTCAGGAAGTCCGTCGAGAATTCGAGAAAGAAGGAGAAGGCCGGCGGCAGCGCAACGTAATACCCGAACAGAACGCCACCGATGAACAGGAGCGACGACGAGATGACGAACGGAGCCACGTAGCGCTTTTCCTTCTTGTACAGGCCCGGGGAGATAAACTTCCACACCTGGTATAGCGTGTAGGGGCTGGTCAGGAATAGGGACGCAAAGAAGGCGATTTTCATGTGGATGAAAAAGGCCTCCGGCAGCCCCGTAAAGATCATATGGCTGTTCTTCGGCATCGCATCGGCCAGGGGCTTCGTGATGATCGCGAAAAAAAAGTCCTTGAAAATGTAACAAGTGACGAAGCCGATCCCCACAACAATCAGGATCTGGACCAGACGCGTCCGCAGTTCCTGCAGATGATTGGTGAGGGGCATCTTCTCTTCGGCGGAATCGTTCATGACCGGCGGCGGATAAGCAGTGCGGAGTCGTCAGGAATGAGACGAATCCTGGGGTTTCGGGGGCGGGGCGGAGGCTGTTTCAGGGTTGTTGTCCGGAACTTTTTCCTTGTCATCGGTTTCCTTTTTGGTTTCTGTGATGGAGTCCTTCAGATCCTCCTCCTCCTTCTTCAGTTCATCGGCCTGGAGGGAATTTTTCACTCCTTCGGACACATCCTCGGCGGCCCGCTTGAATTCCGAGAATCCCTTGCCGAGTGATTTCGCCAGGTCGGGAAGCTTTTTGGGCCCCACAACCAGAAGGGCGATGATGGCGATGATGATGAGTTCCTGCATGCCGATGCCGAACATGGCAACCAATACTCCCGCATCCGTGAATGGCGGTATATAGGTGCACTTCCCGGGGTTTGTCAATCCTTTTTCCCGAGGCCTTCGGGAGCCAATTCCTTTGCATTTTGGGGGACCTTGTGGTACGGAGCGGTCCGATGGAAACGTTGCCGGAGACCTTCGGCGACGCCTCGGGCCGATTCGAGGGAGCCATGGCCAGAAAAACAGGGATCGTCAGGGATAATCGATACTTGCGTCATGGAGGCGATGAGTTTCATCCGGAGAACTACCAGCGCCTCGAGGTTATCCATGCCATTCTCGACTCCCCGGACATGGCCGGGAAACTATTCCCAATCCCCCCGAGGCACGCCACCCGGGACGAGATCCTGCGGATCCACTCGGAGGCATATTTCCGCAAGATCGCAGCGACGGCGGGAGAGCCATCCACCCTCCTGGATCCGGACACGGAGGCCTCGGCGGACACATTCGACACGGCCCTCCTGGCCGTGGGCGGACTTCTCAATGCCATTGACGCTGTTCTGGACGGATCCCTGGACAATGCATTCGCCTTTATCCGCCCTCCGGGGCATCATGCGGAGCGTGATGAATCCGGAGGCTTCTGCATCTTCAACAATATCGCTCTCGGTGCCGCCCACGCCCTGTCGGTTCGGGGCCTCAAGCGAATCCTCATTGTCGATTGGGACCTGCACCACGGGAACGGAACACAGGATCTGTTTTACGGTGATCGCAGGGTTCTCTATTTTTCCACCCACCAGTTTCCGGCCTATCCGGGTTCCGGATCCCTCGACGAGATCGGAAGGGGAGAGGCGAAGGGCTTCACCGTCAACGTTCCGCTTGCCGCGGGTTCGGGAACTGCCCATTATATCAAGGTGTACCGGCAGATTCTCCAACCCGTAGCCCGAATGTTCCGCCCGGAGCTGATCCTGGTCTCCGCCGGATTCGATATCTATGAAGGGGATCCCCTTGGGGACATGCAGGTGACGCCGGAAGGTTTCGCCTGCCTGACGAGGCTCCTCATGGATCTGGCCGATGAGCTCTGCGGTGGGCGAATCGTACTGGTCCTGGAGGGAGGATACGATCTGCGGGGCCTCGCCCGTTCCGTCCGGGCCGTGCTGAAGGAATTGACCGACGAAACGCATGTTGGTGAGGATGAACTGGACCGACTGGAGACTGATGCCGTCATGTGGCGGAGTTCCGTCCTGAACAAGGTCATGGAGCACCTGGCTCCCTTCTGGCCCGTTTTTTGATTTGCTTCGGAGGAATATATCTTGAAGATTACAAAGGATGAAGTGGCCCACGTGGCCCATCTGGCAAGGCTGGAGTTCGACGTAGAGGAGACGGAGAAATTCACCTCCCAGCTCAACGACATCCTGCTGTACATGGAAAAACTGAACGAGGCGGACACGACCGGCATGGAGCCGATGACCCATGCCATCGCCCAGAAAAACGCCTTCCGGGAGGATGCGGTCCTTCCGTCTCTTCCCATCCGGGAGGCCCTGTCCAATGCACCGGATCCGAAAGGGGAATTCTTCCGCGTTCCCAAGGTCATCGAATGACGGCCCTGGAAAAAGTCCATATGCTGCGTCCGGCTTCATCCCTTCTCGCTGCGGTGTGCTATACCGGTATGCCGCACACGTCGGGACTTGCACGCCTTGCCTCTGGATTTTTTGCCTTGCCGTTTGACGACATACCGGTTTTCCTGGAAGTGAGCCGGGTATAGAAGAGGAATCTCATGGAGCTTTGTGAACGAACCATCCACGAACTGCAGCAGATCATCCGCGACGGCGGGGCGTCTTCCACCGACATCGTCGCCTCCGTGTTCCGGAGGATCGACGCCGTCGAGAAGAACGTCCATGCCTACATCATGCTCCTCCGGGAGGAGGCCTTCCGGGAGGCGTCCAAGGCGGATGAGGAAATCCGGAAAGGAAACATCCGGTCCCTGACGGGAATCCCCATCGCCCTGAAGGACATATACTGCACCCAGGGCATCCCGACTACCTGCGGATCCCGGATCCTCCAGAACTTTGTCGCCCCCTATGACGCCACGATCGTACGGAAGCTCCGGGAGGCGGGAGCGGTATTTACGGGAAAGACAAACATGGACGAGTTCGCCATGGGGTCCTCGACGGAGACCTCCTGGTTCGGCGTGACGAAAAACCCCTGGGACCTCGATCGTATTCCTGGCGGGTCCAGCGGTGGCTCCGCCGCGGCGGTGGCCGCCGACATGTGCATCGCTTCCCTGGGTTCCGACACGGGCGGTTCCATCCGCCAGCCGGCGGCCCTCTGCGGTGTCGTTGGGCTGAAGCCCACCTACGGCCGCGTCTCCCGGTTCGGGCTTGTGGCATTCGCCTCTTCCCTCGATCAGATCGGCCCTTTCACGAAGGACGTGGAGGACTGCGCCATCATGCTGAATGCCATCGCCGGCTATGATCCGCGGGAATCGACTTCGGTCCCGGTGGACGTTCCCGACTACCGGCAGTTCCTGGGCCGGGACATCCGGGGCTGGAAGGTGGGCATCCCGAAGGAGTACTTCATCGAGGGAATCGACCCGGAGGTCGAGACACTGGTCCGGCAGGCCGCCAAGGTCGCGGAAGGACTGGGTGCCGAGATCGTGCCGGTGTCCCTGCCGCACACCCAGTACTGCGTTGCGGTTTATTACATCATTGCCCCGGCGGAGGCCTCTTCCAACCTGGCCCGCTACGACGGCGTCAAGTACGGCTATCGGAGTACGGAGGGTCGCGACCTGCTGGAAATGTACAAGAAGAGCCGCTCCGAGGGATTCGGTGCCGAGGTCAAACGCCGCATCATGATCGGCACCTACGTGCTCTCGGCGGGGTATTACGACGCGTACTACAAGAAGGCCTCCCAGGTGCGGGCCCTCATCCGGCGCGATTTCGATGAGGCTTTCCAGACCTGCGACGTGATCCTCACCCCCACGACTCCCACACCGGCCTTCCGGATCGGCGAGAAAACCGGCGATCCCCTCCAGATGTACCTGTCGGATGTCTTCACCATCTCGACGAACCTGGCGGGGATTCCAGGGATCGCCGTTCCCTGCGGGTACACGGCGGCGGGCCTTCCTGTCGGGGTCCAGTTCCTGG
The DNA here is from genome assembly GCA_002841865.1 of Deltaproteobacteria bacterium HGW-Deltaproteobacteria-19. Taxonomy (GTDB): domain Bacteria; phylum Desulfobacterota; class Syntrophia; order Syntrophales; family PHBD01; genus PHBD01. Next base: position 3,043 of record PHBD01000048.1, on the reverse strand, counting down.
CGGGCCATTTCCAGGAGGGAAAACTCCTCCAGTTCGCCTCGGCCTACGAGGCGGGCGCCGATTTTCAGAAAAGGAGACCGAATTTCTGATGGAATACGAACCGGTCATCGGGCTGGAAGTCCACGCCCAAATGCTGACATATTCGAAGATCTTCTGCGGCTGCTCCACCACGTTCGGGGAAGGCCCCAACAGCCAGACCTGTCCTGTCTGCCAGGGCATGCCGGGGGTCCTGCCGGTACTCAACAAAAAAGTGGTCGAGTTCGCCATGAAGATGAGCCTGGCCACGTCCTGCCGGATCAATCCCGAATGCGTCTTCGCCCGGAAGAACTATTTTTATCCGGACCTTCCGAAAGGGTACCAGATTTCCCAGTATGCCCTTCCGCTGGCGGAGTTCGGCTACGTGGACATCGAGTTGAACGGCGGGAATAAGCGCATCGGCATCACCCGCATCCACATGGAAGAGGACGCGGGGAAGCTCGTTCATGATGAGCATAATCCCTCGAGCTACGTGGACCTGAACCGGACCGGCGTGCCCCTGATCGAAATCGTCAGCGAGCCGGACATACGGAGTGCCGAAGAAGCAGCGGCCTACCTGCGGCGCATCCATGAAATTCTGGTCTATCTGGAGGTCTGCGACGGCAACATGGAGCAGGGGAGCTTCCGCTGCGACGCCAACGTTTCGTTACGTCCTCGGGGGGCGGAGGCCTTCGGCATCCGGGCGGAACTGAAGAACATGAACTCCTTCCGGAACGTCCAGCGGGCCCTGGAATACGAGATCAAGCGCCAGCAGTACGTCCTCGAGGGCGGCGGCGAAGTCGTGCAGGAGACACGGCTGTGGGACGATACCCAGGGTGTGACGCACTCCATGCGCGGCAAGGAGGAGGCCCACGACTACCGCTACTTCCCGGATCCGGACCTGGTTCCGATCCAGGTCAGCGATGCCTGGATCGATGAGATCCGGAGGACCCTCCCGGAGCTGCCCCTGGAGAAGCGGGAGCGCTTCCTCCGGGAATACGGGATCCCGGCCTATGACGCCGGGGTCCTCACGGCCAGCAGGGCGCTGGCGGACTACTATGAAGCGGTTGTGAAGCTCAGCGGAAAACCGAAAGCGGCGAGCAACTGGGTCATGGGAGACATCCTGCGGTTTCTCAACGAGGATCGGCGCGACATCCGGGATTGCCCCATCTCTGCGGAATCCCTGGCAGAGATGATTGTCCTCATCGAGGACGGTACCATCAGCGGGAAGATCGCCAAGGAGGTCAGCGAGGAGATGTACCGGAGCGGGAAACCGCCCCGGGTCGTCATCGAGGAGAAGGGACTGGTCCAGATCACAGACGAAGGAGCCCTGGAGAAGACCATTGAGACCGTCATGGCGGCCAATCCCGCCCAGCTTGAACAGTTCCGCTCCGGAAAGGACAAGGTCTTCGGCTTTTTCGTCGGCCAGGTCATGAAAGCGACCCAGGGAAAGGCGAATCCGCAGCTCGTCAACGACCTCCTGAAAAAGATGCTCCCAGGAACATGATCGGGACCGGGCGGGAGCGGATCCCCTTCCGCGGGATTCACTCCTTTCTGCCGGGAGAAGGACCTTGAAGACACTCCTCAATGTTCTGCTGGTTGCGGTCGTTCTCCTGGGAGTGGTTCTGCTCGTGTACCGTCGGCGCCTCGGAGATCTGTGGATCGATATCAGGAGCCTCTTTTCCAACCGGTTTGTCGCCATCGGCCTCCCCGTTTTCATTCTCGTTGTCATAGGCATTTTTTACTGGATGAGCCGGGATCAGGGGCCGCCCCCGGCGGCCGTTTCACCCGGTCCGGCGGCGGGTGTTCCCGTTGCCGCACCGCCGACGCAGGGACCGCCAGGAGCCGCCCTCCAGGATGTGTCGGCCCTTTATCGGAAGATCGGCCCGTCCGTCGTGGCGATCTTTACGTATAACGAGCGACGCGAGAACATCGGCCGGGGAAGCGGTTTCTTCCACGGCGCCGCCGGTCAGGTCGTCACCAACCTGCACGTCCTGCGCGGCGCCCACTCCGCACAGATCAAAACCTCCGGTGGAAAAGTATACCCCGTCACGGGCATAACAGCCCGGGACGCCGCCGGTGATCTCGCCCTGCTCGCGGTGGGCATGCCCTGGAGCGAGAGTTTTCCCCTGGCAGTCACATCGACCCTCCCGGATGTCGGCGAGCACGTGATCGTGGTGGGAAACCCCTTCGGGCTGGAACAGACCGTCTCGGATGGAATCGTCTCGGCCATCCGGGATTCGGCGGAGCGGGGCCGGGTCCTGCAGATCACGGCCCCCATTTCACCGGGGTCCAGCGGGAGCCCCGTGGTGAATCTCCGAGGCGAGGTCATCGGCGTTGCCTTCCTGCAGTTCACAGGGGGCCAGAACCTGAACTTCTGCATCTCCGGCGAGAGGGTGACACGATTGGCATCTGCCGCCGGCCCCCCGGCATCCCTGGCGGGAGGAACAGCAGCGTCGGGGGTTGCCGGAGGCAGGCAGACGTTCTGCTATCTCGACGAGAAGGGAACCGTCCGCTTCAGTGATTCCCCGGCACATCCACGATACAGCTACCAGCTCATCTCGACCCCCGATGGCGCCCTGGACCGGAGCCGCTACGAACGCTGGGTCTTTGACCAGATCGGCGGCAATCCCCAGGACATCGATCCCCAGGCTGCCGCGACCAGGGCAAAGGATGAACTGCCGGATGTGTTTCGGCAGGTATTCCCGTCCCAGTACACGATGAGCGACCTCCCCAATATGCCCCAGGAAGCCCGGAATCACTGGGAGAAGGTGGTCAACCATCATCTTGCCAACGCATACAACGGCGCCGTGCAGAAGCGAAACCGGGCGATTCTTCAATACCGGATGATGATGGATGCGTTTCAGATGTATGCCGTCTCCCGCACCCACTGAGGGCGGCCTCGGAAAATGCCCGGATGCTGCGTTGCGCCTCGGTCCTCGTCAGTGCGGCGTACAGGGAGTACGCCTCCCTCCTCGGCCCGGGCTCGCCTTGCCTGCGGTCATTTTGCGAGGCCTCTGGCGGTAGA